>DASYQJ010000068.1:0-22279 GCA_036005605.1 Acidimicrobiia bacterium | reverse complement strand
CTCGTGTCCCAGCTCGACTCGGAGTTGATTGGTCGCGTGGTCGACGAGGTGCAGCGCATTGCCGAGCAGGCGCAGCAAGCGCGCCGCACCCGCGACTGCTAGAACGCGCCTTCCAAGACCTCGACGACGAGCTCGCCGTTCGCCGTGCGTGTCACCGACGCGACGTCGAAGCGCAGCGTGCGGCGGCGCGTGTCGTGCTCGGCGAGCCAGCGTGCCGCGAGAGTGCGCAAGCGCCGCTGCTTGGTCGCGGTCACGGCCTCGAACGGCGCGCCGAACCTCGTGCTGGCACGCGTCTTGACCTCGCAGAAAACGAGCGTGGCGTCGCGCCGGACGACCAGGTCGAGCTCACCGTCACGGCAGCGCCAGTTGCGGTCGAGCACCTCGTAGGCGGCGGCTTCGTACCACCGTGCGACGGCATCCTCGCCGGCGATTCCGAGTCGACGGCGGGGGTCGACCCCGCGGCGCGGGCCTGAGCCGGGCACCGCTACAGGTCCTTGCCCGCCAGCTCCTCGACGTTGACGTCCTTGAACGTCACGACCCGCACGTTGGCCACGAACCGGGCGGGTCGATACATGTCCCATACCCACGCGTCCTGGAGGTTGAGCTCGAAGTAGACGCGCCCCTGCTCGTTCTTCACATCCATCTGGACGGAGTTCGTGAGATAGAAGCGTCGTTCGGTCTCGACGACGTACGCGAACATCGGGAGGACGTCGCGATACTCCTTGTAGAGCTGGAGCTCGATCTCGGTCTCGTACCGCTCGAGGTCCTCGGAGCTCACGTGCCTTCCCGATCGCCGTCAGGTTGCGGGCTCAGGCCCGCCGCTCCCTGATCTTGGCTGCCTTCCCGACCCGGTCGCGCAGGTAGTAGAGCTTCGCCCGGCGCACGTCGCCGCGGCTCACGACCTCGATCCGGGCCAGGATCGGCGAGTGGACGGGGAAAGTGCGCTCGACGCCGACGCCGAAGCTGACCTTGCGGACGGTGAACGTCTCGCGCGCGCCGCTGCCCTTGCGGCGGATCACGACTCCCTGGAACATCTGCGTCCGCTCGCGGTTGCCCTCCACCACCCGGACGTGCACCTTCAGCGTGTCGCCGGGCGCGAAGTCCGGAATGTCCTCACGAAGGTTGGCGCGATCGACAAGATCGGTTGCGTTCATCGTTCGCCTTCTCGAGGGGTCGGCTCGGAGGGGGGAGGAGACCTGATGCTACCGGTCGGGTGGTCCCTCGGGGAACTCGTCGAGCAGCCGCCGCTCGTCGGCGGTCAGGGCCCGGGGCCCCAGGAGGTCGGGGCGGCGGTGGAGGGTCCGCCGCAGGGCCTGGGCCCTCCGCCACCGGGCGATCAGGGCGTGGTCGCCCGATCGCAGCGCCTCGGGCACCGACCAGCCGCGGAAATCGGCTGGGCGCGTGTACTGCGGGTACTCGAGCAGCCCTGCCCCGAACGACTCGTCGTCCCCGGACGCCGCGTTGCCCATCACGCCGGGAACGAGGCGAGCGACCGCCTCGATCACGACGAGGGCGGCGGCCTCGCCGCCGGCGAGCACGTAGTCGCCCACGGAGATCTCGTCGTCGCAGAGGTGGTCGGCGACGCGCTGGTCGACGCCTTCGTACCGCCCGCACACCAGCGAGAGGCCGTCGCGCGGCGCGAGTCGCTCCGCCATCCGCTGGTCGAAGCGCGTCCCGGCGGCCGACAGGAGGAGCAGTGGACGCGGCGGCCGGGCGGCCTCGACGGCCGCGAACAGCGGCTCGGGCGTCATCACCATGCCCGCCCCGCCACCGAACGGCGTGTCGTCGACGCTGCGATGCGGATCAGTGGTGTGCTCACGAGGATCGTGGACGCGCACGTCGACCAGGCCATGTTCCCGAGCCCGACCGAGCAGCGACGAGCGCAGCGGCCCCTCGAGGTACTCCGGGAAGATCGTGAACACGTCGATGCGCATCGCGGCTCTTACGTGCTGCGGTTGACGTCGAGCAGCCCGTCGGGCAGATCGACGATCAGCACGCCTGGTTCCTGCTCGACGACGAACACGAACGGCACGAGCGTGCCGTCGTCGAGGACGAGGATGTCGTGCGCAGGATTGGCCTCGACATCGGCCACGCGGCCGAGCGTGTTCCCGCGCACGTCGCGCACCTCCTCGCCGACGAGCTCGTGGACCCAGATCCGTCCTTCGCCCGGATCATCGAGCGGTTCGCCGACGAGCGTCGCGCCGCGCAGCTCCTCGGCGCCGTTCCGATCGGTGATGCCCTCGAAGCGGACGAGCCACCGGCCTTGGTGCGGACGGGCGCTCGCCACGATGAGCGTGCGATCACCCGCATGGAGAATGGCGCCGGGCGTGGTGCGCTCGGGGCGGTCGGTGTGCAGCATCACGACGACCTCGCCCCGGATGCCGTGCGGACGAGCGACTCGGCCGAGCTCGAGGTCAGCCGCAGCCAACGGCCGGTTACTCCACGACGTCGACGTTGGCCTTGATGCCCTCGGCGGCGCCGGCGGCCCGCACGACCTGCCGGAGCGCCTGGATGACCCGGCCCCGCTTGCCGATGAGACGCCCCATGTCGCTCGGGCTGGCGTGCACGAGGAGCTGCACGTCGTCGCGCCGCTCCTCGACGTCGATCTCGACCGCCTCGGGCTCCTCGGCGACGTTGCGGGTCACGTGCTCGACCACCGCGCGAGCCCGTGCGCCGAGGATCCGGTTGCCTTCGGGCGCGATCTCGTCGTCGTACTCGTCCTCGTCGTCGAGCTCGTCGTCCAGCACTTCGTCCCGCTCGTTCGGCGAGTCGTCACTCATCGTTCGACTCCTCGGTGCCTTCGCCCGCGCTCTCGTCCGCAGCGTTCTCCTCGGCGGCGGGCTGTTCGGCGGCGGCCGGTGCCCCGGCCTCCGGCGCCGCGGCTTCAGCCGGCTCGGCCTTCTTTGCCCTCTTGGCCGCTGCCTTGGGGTCATCGAGGCGGCGCCGAGCCAGCTTCGTGTCGACGCGACCGCCCTTCTCGGACTCGAACTGCGCCCACACGCCCGAGACGGTCAGCAACTTCTGCACCTGCTCCGTCGGCTGCGCGCCTTTCCGCAACCACGCCAGGGCCTTCTCGCCGTCGATGTCGGCGGCCGGCGGGTCCTGGCGGGGGCGGTAATGGCCGATGGTCTCGATGTTGCGGCCGTCGCGGGGGGAGCGCGAATCGGCGACGACCACCCGGTACGTCGGCTGCTTCTTCTTGCCCATCCGCATGAGGCGGATCTTCACGGACACTTCGAGGTATTCCTCTCGAGCTCGGGTCCGGGCGTCGGGAGAACGCCCGCAGGACGCACCAGGCTAGCCAGTCAGCGGCCGGGCACCGGGAGCCGCGGCATCTTGCCCTTGGCCACCGACCGCATCATCTGTTGGACCATCTTGAACTGTTTGAGCATCCCGTTGACGTCCTGGGTGCTCGTGCCGCTCCCGCGGGCGATCCGCAGGCGGCGCGAGCCGTTGATGACGGTCGGGTTGCGCCGTTCCTCCGGCGTCATCGACCGGATGATCGCCTCGATCCGACCGAGCTGCGACTCGTCGACCTCGGCGTCGCGGGCCTCCTTCGGCAACCCCGGCATCATGCCGACGAGGTTCTGGATCGGGCCCATCTTGCGCACCTGCTGCATCTGGTCGAGGAAGTCCTCCAGGGTGAACTGGCCCTTGCGGAGCTTCTTCTCGGCCTTCGCTGCCTCCTCCTCGTCGAAGGCGGCCTCGGCCTTCTCGATGAGCGTGAGCATGTCGCCCATGCCGAGGATGCGGCTGGCCATGCGGTCGGGGTGGAACGGCTCGAAGTCGTCGAGCTGCTCGCCCGTGCCGGCGAAGAGGATCGGCTTGCCGACCACCTCCTTGACCGAGAGTGCGGCGCCACCGCGGGCGTCGCCGTCGATCTTCGTCAGGATCACGCCGTCGAGCCCGACCGCCTCGTCGAACGACTCCGCCACGTTGACGGCCTCCTGGCCGGTCATGGCGTCGACCACGAGCAGCGTGTCGTGCGGCTCGACCTTGGCCCGGATCCGCCGCAGCTCGCCCATGAGCTCAGCGTCGATCTGGAGCCGCCCCGCGGTGTCGATGATCACGACGTTGCGGCCCGTCCGGTCGGCCTCCTTCAGCGCGCCCCGTGCCACCTTGACCGGGTCGCTCGGCTCGGAGAACACCGGCACGTCGATGCGCCGGCCGAGCACGCGCAACTGCTCGACCGCCGCCGGCCGCTGAAGATCGGCGGCGACCAGCAGCGGCTTGCGTCCCTCGGCGACCAGGTGGCGGGCGAGCTTGCCTGCGGCCGTCGTCTTCCCCGAGCCCTGCAAGCCGGCGAGCATCACCACCGTCGGGGGCTTGGAGCTCATGGTGAGCTTGCCCGTCTGACCGCCGAGCGTCGTCACGAGCTCTTCGTGGACGATCTTGATGACCTGCTGGGCGGGGCTCAGGCTCTTCGCGACCTCGGCGCCGCGGGCGCGTTCCTTGACGCGGTTGATGAACGACTTGACGACCGCCACGTTGACGTCGGCCTCGAGCAGCGCGACACGGATCTCGCGAGCGACCTCGTCGACGTCCTTGTCGCTCAGCCGGCCACGGCCGCGCAGTCGCTTGAAGATGCCGTCGAAGCGGTCGGCCAGCGCATCAAACAATGAGTCTCCTGTCGCCGTCGCAAGCTCCGGCTTTGCGGCTGCGGTCGGCAAAGCCGCCGCTGCCGCGCTCCAACGCTATGCGAACAGGGCGGCGGCGAACTCCGCGGGGTCGAACGGGACGAGGTCCTCGGGCCCCTCGCCCACGCCGACCAGTTTCACCGGGATGCCCAGGTCGACCTCGATCGCCAGAACGATGCCGCCCTTGGCCGTGCCGTCCAGCTTGGTGAGCACGACGCCGGTCACGCCGACGGCCTCCGCGAACTGACGCGCCTGCGCCAGGCCGTTCTGCCCGGTAGTCGCGTCGATGACGAGGAGGACCTCCTGCAGCGCGCCAGGGGCCCGCTCGGCGATGCGGTGGATCTTCTTCAGCTCCTCCATGAGGTTGACCTTGGTGTGCATGCGGCCGGCGGTGTCGACGAGCACGACGCCGGCGCCTCGCCCAGCCGCCGCGTCAACGGCGTCGAAGACGACGGAGCCGGGATCGGCGCCCTCCTGTCCGCGCACGACATCGGCGCCGACGCGCTCGGCCCAGTGTGCGAGCTGGTCGGCGGCTGCCGCACGGAAGGTGTCCGCCGCCGCCAGCAGTGCCGGACGGCCGTCGTCGATCTCGCGACGGGCGAGCTTGGCGATCGTCGTCGTCTTGCCCGTCCCGTTCACCCCGACGAACAGCCACACCGTCGGTCCGTCCGGCGCGTGGTGCAGGGAACGGTCGACGCCCGAGAGGTCGTCGACGATCTCGTTGCGCAAGAGCGTGACGAGCCGCTCGGGGTCGTCCACCCGCGCCGCGGTCGCCCGCTCGCGCAGCTCGTCGAGTAGTCGCGACGTCGTCGGCACGCCGACGTCGGCGACGAGCAGTGCCTCCTCGATGCTGTCCCACGCCTCGTCGTCGATCGTTCGCCGCCCGGTGAGCGCCCCGAGCGATCGGGACACGGCGGCGCGCGTCTTCCCCAGCCGGTCTCGCAGACGTGGCGGTCCCGGTGGCGCGGCGACGCCGCCGCCGGCCTCGGCCCGCTCCGTCGGCGCAGGAGCTTCCTCGAGCCGCCGGGCGCGACGCGACAGGCCGAGCCCGAGCCAGATGAGCACGGCGGCGAGGAGGAAAATGCCGATGAGGAGCACGGCGGCGAGGGTCGGGGACACAGAAGTCGCGTTCGTCGGGGATCGTGGAGCAGCCGGCGGAGCCTACCGGTCGCCCTCGGCGCCACCGGCCGGGCCTTCTTCGGCGGCGGGTGGCGGCGGGTCGCCGCGGCGGTACGTGATCGTCTCGCGTGGCGTCTCGATCCCGGCCTCGTCGAGGGCCGCCTTGATGCGCGCCCGGAGCTCCCGGGCCACGCGCCACTGCTCGAGCGGAAGGGTCTGGACGACGAGCCGGAGCTTCATGCTCTGCGCGCCGAGCTCCTCGACCCCCCAGACGTCGGGTTCGGTCAGGATCGCTTCACTCCAGCCGTCCTCGCGCCACATCGTGTCGGCGGTGCGCTTGATGGCCTCGATGGCTTTCGAGATGTCGGTGTCGCGGTCGACCTCGATGTCGAGCAGCGCGCGCGACCACTGCTGCGACTTGTTGCCCACCCGTTTGATCTCACCGTTCGGGACGTGCCAGACGACACCCTCGACGTCCCGCAGTCGGGTCGTCCGCAGGCTCACGCCTTCGACGGTGCCGCTCACGCCGCCGCCTGAGCCCCCGACTGCCCCACCGACGTCGATCACGTCACCGACGCCGAACTGGTCTTCGACGAGCATGAAGAACCCCGAGAGGAAGTCACGCACGAGGCTCTGGGCGCCGAAGCCGAGCGCGATCCCGAGCACTCCGGCGCCGGCGATCAGCGGCGCGAGGTTGATGCCGAGCTCGCCCAGGACGACCAGAATCGCGATTCCCCAGATGGCGGCGTTCGCGAGTCGGCCGAGGACGTCGGCCATCGTCTTCGCCCGTTGCGTCCGACGCGCGCTCGCCACCCCGCCCGTGTCGATGAACCCGAACGGCGACTTCTTCTCCTTGTTGTTGTTGTCCGTCCGCTTGGGAGGCGTGGCCAGGATGCGCCGGATCATCCGCCCCACGAGCTGGGTGGCGATCCACGCCACGAGGAGGATGAGCACGATGCGCAGCGGCTTCGCGAACGCGTCGACGATCTCGGAGGCGCGCTCGTTGTTGGTGACGCGGAAAACCGTCGAGCACAACCACGACCGCTCGCCGCGGGGCCCGCACGCTTCGGTCTCCGGGCTGACCTGGGACTGCACCGACGCGGCGGCGGGCAACAGCGCGAGAGCAGACATGTCCGCCGAAGCTACCGCCGGTCGGGCCGCCCGATCGGCCCGGGTCTCTCGATCGACCTGGCTACGCGGGCGCCGGCTCCGCGTTCCGCATGGCTTCCTCGACCCGCTGGCTCACGACCTTGCTGGAGCCGCCCGGCGGCATCGAGACGCCGTAGAGAAGGTCGCCCGCCTCCATCGTGCGCTTCTGGTGGGTGACGATGACCAGCTGCGCTTCGTTGCGGAACTCGTCCACGAGGTCGAGGAATCGGTGGAGGTTGACGTCGTCGAGCGCGGCCTCGACCTCGTCGAGCAGGTAGAAGGGCGACGGACGGGCGCGGAACACCGCGAACAGGAACGCCAGGGCGGTGAGCGAGCGCTCGCCGCCGGACAGCAGCGACAGGCGACGCACGTTCTTGCCCGACGGGCGCGCCTCGATTTCGATCCCGGTGTTGAGCACGTCGTCGGGCTCGGTGAGAAAGACCCGACCGGCGCCACCGGGAAACAGCGTCGCGAACAACGCGGCGAAATGCTCGCTGACGTCCTGGAACGCGGTCTGGAACACACTCACGATCTCGCGGTCGACGGCCCGGATCACACGCAACAACTCGCGCCGGCTCTCCTTTACGTCGTCCAGCTGCTGCTGGAGGAACGTGTGGCGCTCGGCGAGGGCGTCGTGCTCCTGGAGCGCCAACGGGTTGATCGGACCGAGCATCCGCAGCTCACGCTCGAGCTCACGGGCGCGGCCGGCGAGCGTCGTGCCCTCGGGGACCTCGGGCTGGGGCGCGTCGAGGGCGACCGCGGGCTCGCAGTCGAAATCGGTCCGCAGCTTCTCGATCGCGTTCTCGAGCCGCATGCGCGTCTCGGCCTCGTCGATCTCGGCCCGGTTGAGCTTCTCGCGGGTCTCGGCGCCTTCCTGCTCGAGCGCGGCTCGCTCCGCCCGCAGGGCGTCGAGGCGCTCGCCCGACGACCGCGCCGCCTCCGACTGGCGCCGCCTCCGCTCGCGCAGCCGGTCGTGGATGGCCTCGACCTCGGACAGCAACGCAGTCAGGCGTTGCTCGACCTCGCGGTAGGCGCGCGCTCGTCCGGAGAGCGCCGCGCGCCGCTGCTCGGCTTCGGCGTGCTCCGTCGCGTCGCGGCTCGACAGTCGGGCGTCGACTCCCTCGAGCCGGCGGGTCAACACGGCCCACCGTTCTGCGAGCGTGGCGACGCGGACTTCGAGGTCGCGGCGCATAGCGGCGACGTCGTTCGCGCGCCGGTCGAGCTCGGCCACGGCGGCGTCGTGCGCGGCCTGCGCGTCCCGTTGACGAGCACGGGTGGTTTCGAGCTGCGCGATCGCCTCGGCCCGAGCTCGGTCCGCGGCAGTGCGCGCCGTCTCGGCGGCGGCGGCTTCGGCGGCGGCGTCTTCCAGCGCGGCTTGGGTCACCGCCGGTGGCGTGCCGGTGCCGAGGCGCCACGGGCCCGAACCGCCGAGCCGGTCGCCGTCGCGAGTGACGACGACGACGTCGGGGTGGGCGAGCACTATGTCGAGCGCGGGCCGCCATCCGCCTTCTACGAGCACGATGCCGGCGAGGAGGCGCTCGAGCACCCCGCCGAGGTCGGGCCGGCGCGCTCGCACGCACTCGGCGAGCGGTCGCGCGCCGACCGGCACTGAGGCCGGCGCGCGTGCACCGGCTGGGAGCGCGTCGGCGACGAGCACCAGCGCGCGCGCGTCGCCGGCCTTGACGTGCTCGAGGGCGCGTCGGGCCGCGTCGCCACCTTCGAGCACGACCGCTTGGAGCGCGTCGCCCAGGCCGGCCGCGACCGCGGCTTCGGTACCACTCTCGAGCTCGACGTGGTCGGCGAGCGGGCCGGCGACACCGCCGAGGTCGGCGAGCGCCTCGGCGCCGGTCCCGGCGCGCGCTTCGCCCAGCGCGAGGTCGAGAGCGTCGAGTCGCGCGCGCCGGCGCGCCGCTTCGGCTTCGGCCTCGCGCCAGCGCTCGTCGGCTTCGGTGAGGCGCGCCTCGGCCGCGGGAACGCCCCCGGTTCCGTCTCCCTGCTCGTCGGTCCGTGCCGCCCGCTCGGCCTCCAGGTCCTGCTCGGCCGCTTCCACCTCGGCAAGCTTCGGCTCGAGCGCAGAGGACTCGTCGTCGACCTCGGCGAGCTCGCGTCGGAGCGCGTCGGCATCGGCGACCAGCGTCTCGATGACACCCTCGTCGGCGGCGGCGGTCAGCTCGCGCTCGAGGCCGCGCTGCTTCTCGGCCAGCAGCGCCTGCAGGCCCCGGCCCCGCTCGCGCATCGTCTCGGCCCGCACGAGCGCTTCGGCGGCGTCGTCGTGGCCGAGGGCGGTGAGCGAGTGCTCGATGTCGAGCACGCTGCGGTCGAGCTCGCGCAACCGCGCCCGCACGAGCCGCTCCTTCTCGGCGTTCTCGTTGCGGGCGTCGTGCAGGCGTTCGAGCCGGGCCTGGCGGCCGGCGATCTCGTGCCCGGCGAGGTAGAGGCGGATCGCGCGCAGCTCGGCTTCGACGCCGCCGTACCGACGGGCGGCATCGGCCTGCTTCTCGAGCGGCCGGAGCTGGCGTCCGACCTCGCGCACGAGGTCGTTGAGGCGCAGGAGGTTGCCCTCGGTGGCTTCGAGCCGTCGCTCGGCCCGCTCCCGGCGCTTGCGGAACTTGAGCACGCCGGCGGCCTCTTCGATGACCGCCCGGCGATCGCCGGGTTGGGCGGTCAGCACCTCGTCGAGCTGACCCTGGCCGACGATGACGTGCTGCTGGCGGCCGATGCCCGTATCGGACAGCAACTCCTGGATGTCGAGCAGCCGGCACGTGACCCCGTTGATCTGGTACTCGGACTCACCGTCGCGGAAGAGGGTCCGCGTGATCGTGACTTCCGTGAACTCGATCGGCAGCAGGCGGGCCGTGTTGTCGATGGTCAGCGATACCTCGGACCGGCCGAGGGCCGACCGCTCCGGCGTGCCGGCGAAGATGACGTCGTCCATGCGGCCGCCCCGCAGGGTGCGCGGGCCCTGCGCCCCGAGCACCCAGGCCACCGCATCGACGAGGTTCGACTTGCCCGAGCCGTTCGGCCCCACCACGACCGTCACGCCGGGCTCGAACTCGAGCACGGTCTTGTCGGCGAACGACTTGAAGCCTCGCAGGGTCAGCGACTTGAGGAACACCCGGCAGGCTCTCCTTCACAGAACTCGGTTCTTATCGGCGCCGTCGGATCGTACCCACGAGGATCGCGCTCGTCGGGGACGCTTCCGTGAAAATCGCGGCCTACCGCACGCGAAAGCCCCGCTCCCCGACCGGCGCCTCGTCGACCACCTCGACGGCCTCGACGCGGGCCCGCCGCGGCCCCCGATGGCACCACGCGACGACCTCGTCGACGGCGGCCGGAGGGCCCTCGAGCGCGACCTCGACCCGGCCGTCGGCGAGGTTGCGGACCCAGCCCGCGACCCCGGCGGCCAGCGCCTGATCGCGGCACGACTCCCGGAACCACACGCCCTGCACCCGGCCGGCGACCAGGACGCGTCGCCGGACCCGATCAACGGTCACGGCCGGTCAGACCTGGCACGCCTCGCAGAAGAACGTGGACCGCCCGCCGACGCGCTGGCGGACGATCGGCTGGCGGCAGCGCCGGCAGGCCTCGCCCTCGCGGGCGTACACCTTGTGGTGCAGCTGATACTCGCCCGGCTTCCCGTTGAGGTCGACGTACTGCTCGTCGGCGAGCGACGAGCCCCGGTACTTCACGGCGTCCTGCAGGGTCTCGACCATCGCCCGGTACAAGCGGCGGATCTCCTCGCCCGACAGCGAGTCGCTCATGCGGTCCCAGCGCAGTCCGGCGCCGAAGAGGATCTCGTCGCTGTAGATGTTGCCGATGCCGGCCAGGAACTTCTGGTCCATCAGCAGGGTCTTGAGCTTCATGTGCTTCGACGCGACGAGGCGACCGAAGTTGTCCCACGACATCGCGTCCTCGAGCGGGTCGATGCCGAGGTGCGAGAGCTCCGACACCTCCTTCTCGACGCCGTCGAGCTCGGTGACGAACATCTCGCCGAATGTGCGCGGGTCGATGAAGCGCAGCTGACCGCCCTGGGTGAACGTGATGACAACGTGCGTGTGCTTGGCGGTCGTCTCGCGCGTTCCCTTGGCCCGGATGAGCTGTCCGGACATCCCGAGGTGGATCACGAGGACGTCGCCCCCGTCGAGCCTCGCCAGGATGTACTTGCCGCGCCGTTCGATCCCGGTGATCTTCTTGCCGACGAGCCGGTTCGCGAACTGCTTCCGATTGTGGTGCCGGCGAATCGAACGCATGCCGTCGGCATCGACCGCCTTCACGCGCTTCCCCACTATTTCCCGTTCGAGGTCGCGGCGAACAACCTCGACTTCAGGCAACTCCGGCATCATCTTCCTCCGGTCGGGACGCTTCGGTCCCTGTCGTGACCGCGTGCGCACCGTTGCGCGGGTCCGCGATCTCGCGGAGGTAACGCCAGGCGACGCGTGCCGCCGCTTGCTCCGCGTGCTTCTTCGATCGGCCCTCACCGGTTCCCCACGGCTCGCCGCGCAACATCACGGTTGCGAAGAAGCGCTTCGAGTGGTCGGGCCCTTCGTGGCGCACCTGGTAGCGGGGAAGCTGGTCGAAGGTCTGCGTTGCCAGCTCCTGCAGCCGCGTCTTGTAGTCGTGCCCGCCGGGACCGGCCGCGCCCTCGATGATGCGCGCCTCGAGCAGCCGCAAGACGAGCTTGCGGGCGGCGTCCCACCCACCGTCGAGGTAGACGGCGGCGATCACGGCCTCCATGGCGTCGGCGAGGATCGAGGACTTGTCGCGTCCGCCCGTCGCTTCCTCCCCCTTGCCGAGCAGCAATGACGCGCCGAGACCCGCTTCGCGCGCGACCTCGGCGAGCACCTCACTGTTGACGACCGAGGCGCGCAGCTTGGCGAGCTCGCCTTCGGGCATGTCGGGATACTCGCCGACCATGTAGTCGGTGACGATGAGCCCGAGGACGGCGTCACCGAGGAACTCGAGCCGCTCGTTCGACAACGTGTCCGGGTGCTCGGCGCAGTACGAGCGGTGCGCGAGCGCGCGATCGATCAGCTCGGGGTCGCGGAACTTGAACCCGAGGACGGCGTCCAGACCGCGCGACCTGGCGTCCTTCCTTCTCCGACGACGTCCGGTGCGCACCGCTAACTCCCGAGCCGGGCGACGACGTAGTCGACCGCTTCTTGCACCGTGCGCAGATCGCCGAGGTCCTCGTCGTCGATGGTGAACCCGACAGTTCGCTCGCCGAGCTCCTCTTCGAGCGCCTCGACGAGCTCGATGAGCGCGAGCGAGTCGGCGTCGAGGTCGGCGGTGAAGCTCGATTCGAGCTTGATGCGGTCCTCATCGATCTCGAGGATCTCCGCGAGCCGTTCGCGCAGGATCCGGTACACCTCGTCGGGGCCGATCGGGCCGTGCGCAACGTGGGTCTCAGCCGGCATCGATCGCCTCCTTGAGCCGCCCGACCACGCCGGTCACGACGCACTCCTGCGCGACCCGCACGGCGTTGACGATGGCGCGCGCCGAAGACGACCCGTGTGAGATGACGCACACACCGTCGACGCCGAGGAGCACGGCGCCGCCGGTCATGTCGGGATCGAACGCCCCGGCCGCGTCGAGGAGCAGCGGGGCGACGACCTTGCCCGCCTCCTTCGCCTCCGGCGTCGAGTCGAGCACGCGGAAGACGAGCTCGACGGCAGCGCGCAGGGCACCCTCGAGCGTCTTGAGCACGACGTTGCCGGTGAACCCGTCGGTCACGACGACGTCGACCGTCCCGTGCATGAGGTCGCGGCCCTCGACGTTGCCGTGGAAGCCCGGCACCTTCTCGAGCAGCGAGAACGTGCGCTTGCGCAGCTCGTCGCCCTTCCCGGGCTCCTCGCCGTTCGAGAGCAGACCGACCGTGGGCTCGTCCACCGCCAGGCGGGTACGCGCGTATTCGCGCCCCATGCGCGCGAACTGGGCGAGCCATTCCGGGGTGCAGTCGACGGTCGACCCCCCGTCGATGAGCAGTTGGTGGCGCGTGCCCGCCGGCACGGGGATCGGGACCGCGATGGCGGGACGCGAGATCCCCCGTACGCGACCCATGCGCAGCAGGGCCGCCGCCATCGTCGCACCCGTGTTCCCGGCACCGACCATGGCCTGGGCGCGCCCTTCGCGGACGGCCTGGGCGCAGCGGACGAGCGACGAGTCCTTCTTGCGCCGAGCCGCCGCGGCCGGGTCCTCGTCCATGGCCACGACGTCGCCGGCGTGCTCGATGTCGATGCCCGGGACACGGCCGTCGGGGAGCAGCGGGGCGATCGCGTTCTCCTGCCCGACGAGCAGCACGCCGACGCCGAGCTCGGTGACCGCGTCGAGCGCGCCGCGGACGATCTCGCCCGGGGCGTTGTCGCCGCCCATGGCGTCGACTGCGACGGTGATGCGCTCGGTGCTCACGTGCGCTAGTCGACCTCGATGACCTGGCGGTCGCGGTACCAGCCGCAGTTGTCGCACACGACGTGCGGCCGCTTCACGGCGCCGCAGTTCGCGCAGAGCGAGCGGGGCGGCGCCGCGAGACGCCAGTTCGCGGCGCGGCGACTGCGGGTCTTGGCCCGGGGGGTCTTGCGCTTGGGTACAGCCATCGGTTGCCTTTCCGTCTCAGCTCAGGTCGAGTTCGGACAGCGCCGACCAGCGCGGATCGGGCGGCGGCGGCTCCGCCTCGGCGGGGACGTCCGGCGCGCAGGGGCCACGACCGGTCGTCTCGCACGTCGGCGCGAGCGGCAGCTCGAGGAGGACGACGTCGCGCACGAGCTGCTCCAGGTCGATCTCGTGCCCCTCGAGCGGGTACGTGTCGCCCTCGACGGGCTCGGGCTCGAACAGCTCACCCACCGTCGGGGTCAGGGTGTGCTCCAGGTCGGTCAGGCACACGCCGCAGGTGCCCCGCCACACCGCTCGGACCGTCCCCCGCACGACCACCCCGTCGGAGACCCGCTCCAGCACCAGATCGAGGACCACCGGCTCGTCGTCCGGGACGCGAGCCGCTGACCCGGCCAGCGAATCCAGCGGCGCCTCGAGGTGCACGCCGCGGCGGGAAGCCCGGTGGGTCAGCAGGTCGGCGACGTCGATGCGCAGCGCCGGATTGTCGGCCGTCATTGTGGCGAGGGGCGGGAGAGGAAGAACTGGGCCCGGCGTCGCCCCACAGGGACGTCGAAGCTGAGACAGGATACCAGGCGCCCTGATTTCCAGAATCTGTCAGACGGGGCGAAATGCGCCTAACGGGCGTCCTGGTCGAAGAACGTCTCTTCCAGCTCCGCCTCGACCTCGACCGAGCCCGTCAGCTCCTCCATCTCGGGCTCCGTCTCGGGCTCGACTTCGGGCTCGGGCTCGGGCTCGATGACGACCTGCAGTCGCTCGCGCCCCTTCTCGACGGCCTGCAGCGTCCGTTCGAGGACGACCTCGAAGGCGGCGAGCTTCTGGTCGACGTAGTCCTCGGCCTCGTGCCGGAGCTGGCGGGCGGAGGCCTCGGCGTCGTCGACGACGGTCTGCGCGACGCGGCGAGCCTCGCGCACCACCTCGGTGCGCTCCACCATGCGCTCGGCGCGGACCCGCCCCGCCTCGATGATGTCGTCGGCCTCACGACGAGCTTGGCTGAGGAACTCCTCGCGCTCCTTGAGCAGCCACCGCGAGTGGCGCAGCTCCTGTGGGAGCGTCGCGATCGACTCCTCGAGCAGCTCGAGGAACTCCTCCCGATTGACGAGCACCGAAGCCGACATGGGCATCGACCGGCCCGCCTCGACCAGCTCCTTGAGGCGCAGGAGGATGCTCTCGACGTCGTACGCGGCCTGGTCGCTCACCGTTCTTCCTCCGAGCGCCCGGCCCGGTCCCCGAATCGCTCGGCCAGCCGTTTCGCGACGGCCGGGGGCACCATGTTGGTCACGTCGCCCCCGAACCGCGCGACCTCGCGCACGAGGCTCGACGACAAGAACGAGTACTGCGGGCTGGTGGAGATGAAGAACGTGTCGATCCCCGACAGACGCTCGTTCATCTGCGCCATCTGGAGCTCGTAGTCGAAGTCCGACATGGCCCGCAGGCCCTTCACGATGGCCTGCGCGTCGTGCTCCTTGGCGTAGTCGACGAGCAAGCCCTTGAACGAGCCGATGTGAATGTTCGGGAGGTGCGCGGTGACTTCCCGCAGCATCTCCTGGCGCTCCTCGAGCGTGAACAACGACTCCGACTTCTGCGGGTTGCGGATCACGGCCACGATGACGTCCTCGAAGTGGCGCGCCGTCCGCTCGATGATGTCGAGATGACCGTTCGTCACCGGGTCGAACGATCCCGGGCACAGTGCTCTCGCCACGCCCTGTGACTCCCCTGCTCTGTGAGGTCTCTCAACCCATCGACGTTGTGAGGACGGTCACGAGCGTATCGCCGTACGCCCGTTCCCACGTGGCCTTCCACGCCTCGGGTGCCGGCGCCGTGCCCGCGCCCGCGGGTCGCTCGATCACGACGGTGGCGCCCTCCGCCAGCCAGCCGGACCGGTCGAGACCGCTCAGGACCCGGTCCAGCTCGGCGGAGGTGGCGGCGTAGGGCGGGTCGAGGAACACGAGGTCGAACGGCCGCTCATCGGGGGGCTTCCCGGCCAGGAACGTTGCGACAGTGCTGCCCTGCACGCGGGCCTGGCCTCTCAGGCGCGTGGTCGCGAGGTTGCGGCGGATCGCGGTCACCGCCGCGTGATCGCGATCGACGAGGACAGCCCGGGCCGCGCCGCGCGACAGCGCTTCGATCGCGAGCGCGCCGCTGCCCGCGTACAGATCGAGCACGGATGCGTCCACGAGCCGGTCCGGCCCCAACGCGCCGAACAGAGACTCCTTGACCCGGTCGGTCGTCGGCCTGGCGCCTCCGCCCTTCGGCGCGACGAGCGCCAAGCCGCCGGCCGCGCCGGCGATCACACGCAGTCCCTCCCGTCGCGAGCCCCGTCGCGATCGCGCCATCCGATCGACTCTGTCAGCTCTTGAACAAGAACTCGACTGCATCGCCGAGCAGGTCCTCGACCTCCTCGCGCAACTGCGCGTGCTCCGACAAGGTGGGGTCGCCGTCGAGGATCTGCTCGGCGACGGCACGCGCCTCGAGGACAATGGGCTCGTCACGCGGGATCCGTCCGAGCTTGAGGTCGCTGAACCCGGCCTGGCGCTCGCCGAACACCTCACCGGCGCCGCGGATCTCGAGGTCGCGCTCGGCGAGAAGGAAGCCGTCGGTCGATCCCGCTACGGCCTCCATACGCGCCTCCGCCTCGGGGGTCGTCGGGTCTGCGAACAGGAAGCACCACGATTCGCCCCCGCCGCGCCCGATGCGACCGCGCAGCTGGTGCAGCTGCGAGAGACCGAAGCGGTCGGCATCCTCGACGATCATGATCGTCGCGTTCGGGACGTCGACGCCGACCTCGATCACGGTCGTCGCGACAAGGACGTCGAGCGCGCCGGCGCGGAACGCGTCCATGACCGTTCCCTTCTCGCGCGCCGGCAGCTGGCCGTGCAGGAGACCGAGGCGCAGGCCCGCGAGCTCCTCTTCGCCGAGTCGCTCGAGCTCCTCGGTGGCGGCCTTCGCCTCGGTGCGCGCCGAGCCCTCGACGAGTGGGCAGACGACGTATGCCTGCCGGCCCGCCTCGACCTCGGTGCGCAGCCGCTCGTACGCAGTGGTGCGTTCCAGCGGGCTGGGCCCGACGACCTCCGTCGTCACCGGTGTCCGACCCGGAGGCATCTCCCTCAGCTCGGACTTGTCGAGGTCGCCGTACACGAGCATCGCGGCGGTACGCGGGATGGGCGTGGCCGTCATGACGAGCACATCCGGCTCCTCGCCCATTCCGCGCAAGAGCGCGCGCTGCTCGACGCCGAAGCGGTGCTGCTCGTCGACCACGGCGACGCCGAGGCGGCCGAACTCGACTTCGCCGTAGATCAGCGCGTGCGTGCCGACGACGATGTCGACCTCACCTGCGTGCAGCCCGTCTGCGATCCGGCGCCGGTCGGCGGCCCCGGTGCGGTTCGTCATCAGCTCGACGCGCACGGGCCGTTCGCCGACGAGGGTCGCCTCCGACGCGACCGAGAGCTCCTCGAGGAGACGGCGTGAGGTGAGGTAGTGCTGCTCGGCCAGCACCTCGGTGGGCGCCATGAGCGCGCCCTGGTAGCCGCCTTGCACGGCGACGAGGAGTGCGCTGAGCGCGACGACGGTCTTGCCCGATCCGACGTCGCCTTGGAGCAGCCGGTGCATCGGCGCGGGTGCGGCGAGATCGCGGAGGATCTGGTCGATCGCCCGCTGCTGATCGGCCGTCAGCGCGAACGGCAGCCCACCGTGGAACGACTCCACGAGACGGCCGTCGACTGCATGCTGGATCCCCGTCTGCTCGTGCTCGAGGGCGCGCTTGCGCGCCACCAACCCGACCTGCATGCGGACGAACTCGTCGAACTTGAGTCGCTCCGCCGCCCGTCGGTGGTCGTCGTGGGCTTCGGGGCGGTGGATCCCCCGGTAGGCCTGCGTCCGGTCGACGAGCCCGCGGTCGTCGAGGAGCTGGGTGTCGAGAGGTTCGGCGAACCCGCGGGGCTTGGTCTTCTGCAGAGACGCGGCGACGAGCTTGCGGAGCTGCCACGTGAAGACCTCGGCCTTCCCCGATTGCGGATACACCGGGACGATCGCGCCCGTGTTCTCGCCGACGCGGTCGAGAATGTCGACGATCGGGTTGGTCATCTGCAACCGGGAGCGCCGGTACTCGACCCGACCGAAGAAGGCGGCTTCGGTTCCCTCCGGCAGCTGCTTCTCGCGCCAGCGCTGGTTGAAGAACACGACGCGCAGGTACGACGAACCGTCGAAGACCTCGGCCTCGACCATGGCGCGGCCCTGGCGCGTCCGGAAACCGCGGATCTTCTTGACCTCGGCGAACACCGTCGCCTCTTCGCCCATCGTGAGCTCGGCGATCTCCGCCCGCTTCGTGCGGTCGTGGTACCGGCGCGGGTAGTGCTGGAGGAGGTCGAGAATGTTCCGGATTTCGACCTCGGCGAGGGACGCCTCGAGCTTGGGGCCCACGGCCCGCAACTCGGAGACCGGGTGCGCGGCGAGCTCGCGCAGGGTCAACCCGTCCTGCTGGCCCACCACCTACTCGACGCCGACGAGGTACGGGTACAGCGGCTGGTTGCCCTCGTGCACCTCGACCTCGAGCTGCGGATGCGCGAGCGCGAGGTGCTCCTCCAGCCGGGCGGTGTCAGAGGTGGCGGCGTCGGCGCCGACGAGCACGGTGACCAGCTCGCTCTCGTCGTCGGCGAGCCGGTCGACGAGACCGATGGCGGCGTCGACCGCGGTCTTGGCGATCACCGACACGCCGTCGCGGCTGATGGCGATCCAATCGCCGGCCTTGATCGGCCCGCCCTCCCCGACGCCGTCGCGCACTGCTTGTGTGACTTCCCCCGTGCGCACGCGCTGCACGGCTTCGGTCATCGCGGCCGCGTTGGCGTCGACCCCGGCCTGCGGGTCGTACGCGACGAGCGCCGCCAACGCCTCCACGATCGCCTGCGTCGGCACCACCTCCACGCGGCGCGTCGCCAGCGCATGCACCTGCTCCGCCACCGGGACGATGTTCTTGTTGTTCGGCAGCACGATCACCGAGTCGGCCGGGCAGCGCTCGACCGCCTCGAGGATCTGCGCTGTCGACGGGTTCATCGACTGCCCTCCGGCGACGATGGCATGCACGCCCAGGCTGTTCAGCAGGCGCTGCACCCCTTCGCCGACGCCCACGGCGACGACGGCGGTCGTGCACGGCTCCGCCGCGGTCGCGAGGTCGGCGGCGGACTCGTGGGCCGCGCTCGTGGTCGTCTGCTCGCGTACCCACTGCTCTTCCTCGACCTGGTCGAGGAGGTCGGTGACGCGAATGGTGCGCGGTCGCCCGGCATCGATGCCGGCTTCGATCGCGGCGCCGACGTCGTTGGTGTGCACGTGGCAGTTCCACATGCCGTCCCCGCCGACGACGACGATCGAGTCACCGAGCGAAGCCCAGGTGTCCTTGAAGGCGGGGATCGTCGCGTCCTTCGCTTCGAGGAGGTACATGACCTCGTACCGAAGCGACGACGCGTCGTCGCCGTGCATGTGGGCTTCGACCGCGGGTGGCGTCGCCACCATCTCCGGTTCCGGCAGCGGGCGACCGTCGACCACGGCGAGGAACGCATCGATCATCAGCGCGAACCCCTGGCCGCCGGCGTCGACCACGCCCGCGTCCTTGAGCACCGGGAGGAGCTCGGGTGTGCGCTCGACGGCTTCGCGGGCGGCGGTGGCCGCGCGGTCGAGCAACGCGGCCAGCGACTCCTCGCCTGCTTCGTGGGCGACCTCGACCGCCTCGGTCGCGGCGCGCACCACGGTGAGGATCGTGCCCTCGACCGGCCGCAGCACCGCTTGGTACGCGGCATCGGTGGCGCGCCGGAGGCCGGCCACGAGATCGGCGGCCGACGCCTTGTTGTGGTCGGAGAAGGTGTCGGCGAGGCCGCGCAGAATCTGCGACAGGATGACGCCGGAGTTGCCCCGTGCGCCCATGAGCGATCCGTGCGAGACGGCGTGGCAGATCTCGGCCATCCCCTCGGCCGAGTCGAGCTCCCCGACGACCGACTCGAGCGTGAGCGCCATGTTCGTGCCCGTGTCGCCGTCCGGGACCGGATAGACGTTGAGCCGGTTCAGCTCGTCCTGGTGGGAGCGCAGCGCGTCACGGTACGTGATGACGACGCGCCGGAGATCAGCGGGCGCCAGCTCCTCGAGGGGACTCACGAACGGATGTTACTGCCGTCACATTCGGAGACTTCTGGATGCCGTTGCTATCCTTGGCCGTTCCCGAGCCCGTTCCGAGGTGGTCCCGATGGCATCCGTGTGCGACGTCTGCGGCAAGAAGCCGCAGTTCGGCATGCGCATCAGCCACTCGCACCGGCGCACGAAGCGGCGATGGAACCCCAACGTCCAGCGCGTCCGCGCCATCGTGGACGGCAGCCCCAAGCGGATCCACGTCTGCACCTCCTGCCTGAAGGCGGGCAAGGTGCAAAAGCCGTAGAGAGCGGCGAGCCGTGCAGGGAGTCATCCGGTCCTACGACCCCGAGACCCACGAGGGCGTGGTCGTGCGCGACACCGATCGCGAGGAGTTCACCATCGCGCTGGACGCGCTCGACGGCTCGATCTTCCGCATGCTGCGCCAGGGCCAGCGGGTCGTGTTCGACCTCGACGACGCCGGCCTGGCGACCAAGGTACGGATCGGCGCCGAGGTCGATATGGGCCTCCCGACCGCCGACGTCTAACCGGTTCCCGGCTCGCGTCGTCTCCCGTCAGTGCGAGCGCCGGCGGCCGCCGCCCGTGAGCGCGCCGTAGATGAAGAGCAGCAGCGTCGCGCCGACGAACGCGACGAGCAGGGAGTAAAGGTCGAACTCGTTGATGCCTTCACCCCCGGCGGCCGAGAAGATGATGCCGCCGAGGATGCCGCCGGCGATCCCGATGAGGATCGTCCCGATGCAGCCGGCGCCCTTGACCCCGGTGACGCCCTTCGCCAGCGCGCCGGCGATGAATCCGACCACGATCCACGACAGCCAGCTCATGACGTCCTCCCCGATGCGACGCGGCCGGCGTCAACCTACCTGTGTCCCGGTTGCGCGAGCGGCTTCCCGGGTACGTCGCGCGACGGTTAGGCCGGTTTGGGCGGTCGCCGGTAGGCTGTATGGACCGTTTCCCCGCAAGGAGTCGGCGTCGTGGCCGTCACGTTGAACGCCCCACCCACCCGCAACGAGAAGCTCCTGGGCTGGGTGAACGAGATGGTCGCCCTCTGCGAACCGGACTCCGTCCACTGGTTCGAGGGGACCGACGAGGAGGCCGAGCTGCTGAGCAAGCAGCTGCTCGATGCGGGCACGCTCGTCGAGCTCGATCCGGCCAAGCGCCCGGGCTCGTACTGGGCGGCGTCCGATCCGGGCGACGTCGCCCGCGTCGAGGACCGGACCTTCGTGTGCTCCGAGCGCGAAGCCGACGCCGGGCCGACCAACAACTGGGAGGACCCGTCGGAGATGCGGGCCCGGCTCCAGAAGCTGTTCGCGGGCTCGATGCGGGGCCGGACGATGTACGTCGTGCCCTTCAGCATGGGCCCGCTGGGCTCGCCGCTGTCGTACATCGGCGTGGAGATCACCGACTCGCCCTACGTCGCCCTGAGCATGCGCACGATGACCCGGGCCGGCATCCCCGCCCTCGAGGTGCTCGGGGATGGCGAGTTCGTGCCGTGCATGCACTCGGTCGGCGCGCCCCTCGAGCAGGGCGAGGCCGATGTGGCATGGCCGTGCAACAACGAGGAGAAGTGGATCGTCCACTTCCCCGAGACCCGCGAGATCTGGTCGTACGGGTCGGGGTACGGCGGCAACGCGCTCCTCGGCAAGAAGTGCTTCGCGCTCCGGATCGCCTCCGTGATCGCCCGCGACGAGGGTTGGCTCGCCGAGCACATGCTGATCCTCAAGCTCACCAACCCCGAGGGCGTCAGCCGGTACATCGCGGCCGCGTTCCCGTCGGCGTGCGGCAAGACGAACCTCGCCATGCTCATCCCGACGGTGCCGGGCTGGGAAGCGGAGACGATCGGCGACGACATCGCGTGGATGAAGTTCGGCGACGACGGTCGCCTGTACGCGATCAATCCCGAGTTCGGGTTCTTCGGCGTCGCCCCGGGCACGAGCATGGACACGAACCCGAACGCCATGCTGACCCTCACCAAGAACACGGTGTTCACGAACACTGCCCTCACGGACGACGGCGATGTCTGGTGGGAGGGCATGACTGCGGACCCGCCCACGCACTGCACCGACTGGCGGCGCAACGACTGGACGCCCGAGTCGGAAGCACCGGCCGCGCACCCGAACTCGCGGTTCTGCGTGCCGGCGTCGCAGTGCCCGGTGATCGCCCCCGAGTGGGAGGACCCGAAGGGTGTCCCGATCTCGGCGTTCCTGTTCGGCGGACGCCGGGCTACGACGGTCCCGCTCGTGTTCGAAGCGCGCGACTGGCGCCACGGCGTGTTCATCGGGGCGACGATGGGGTCCGAGAAGACCGCCGCCGCGGTCGGCGGCCTCGGCGAGCTCCGCCGCGATCCGTTCGCGATGCTGCCGTTCTGCGGCTATCACATGGCCGACTACTTCTCCCACTGGCTGAGCATGACCGGTCGCACCGACGAGTCGCAGCTGCCGCGTATCTACGGCGTCAACTGGTTCCGCAAGGGCGCCGATGGCAAGTTCGTGTGGCCCGGCTTCGGTGAGAACTCCCGGGTGCTCGAGTGGGTGTTCGACCGCTGCGAAGGGACCGCCGGCGCGCAGGAGACGGCCGTCGGATTCGTGCCGGGCACGGGCGACCTCGACGTCGACGGGCTCGACGTGTCCACCGACGCCGTC
>DASYQJ010000067.1:0-1901 GCA_036005605.1 Acidimicrobiia bacterium | reverse complement strand
GCACACGGACGTGTCGCACGCGATCTTGGTGCCGGTCAGGTCGAGGTCGTCGCGGAGGAAGTCCACGAGCAAGGTGCGCGGTTCGACCTCGACTTCGTGCCGGACCCCGTTGACGGTGAGCGCTATCGGTATCAACGCGTTTTCTCCTCTCTGCAGGATCAGACGAGGGCTGCCTCGAACTTCCGCAGGCAGCCGGAACCGCAGAAGTAGTACGTCGTTCCTTCGTGTTCGAGCGTGTGGGCGGCGCCTTCGACGGTGACGACCATGCCGCAGATCGGATCGATAGCCGTTTCCGGCGTGCCGAGCGGGTCGGAGCCGCGCGGCCGAAGGTGGCGCCACGCGACGAGCTCGGCGAGGATCGCGACAGCGATCTCGTCCTGCGAAGACGGCCCGAGGTCCAGGCCGGCCGGTGAACGGATCCGCGCCAGCGCTTCCTCGTCCACACCGCGGTCGCGGAGCTCGGCCGTCACGGCGGTCGCGCGCTTCGCGCTCGCCACGAGGCCGACGTAGTCGGCTCCCGACCCAAGCGCCGCTTCGAGCGTTTCCTCGTCGTCGTGGCCCATCGACGCGATCACGACGGCATCGGCGTCCGGCAGCTCCGTCGTCGTGCGCCAGCCGACCACTGCGGCGAGCTCGCGCAGCTTCCGCGCCGCCGGCGCGTCGCCGACCACCGCGAGCAGCGGCGCGGGAAGCTGCGGCTCGATCAGCACGTCGACCGCCCCTTCCGACGCGCAGCGGCTCTCGATGCGCTCGCGCCGCACGTCGCCATCAGTGAGCGCCTCAAGCGCCAGACGTACGACCTCCGGCTCCGTGCAGGCGCCGCCGACCCAGCCGCGGAGCTCGCCCTCCGCCGTGACCAGCGCTCGGTCGCCCACGCGCGCCGAGGACGGCCGTTCGACGGCGACGACTGTCGCGAGCGCAAACGGCGTCCCCTCCTCCGCGAGACGGCCGGCTTCGACGAGGACGTTCACTCGGCCAGGCCCGCTCCGTTCAGCGCCTCCCACACCTTGTCCGAGGTCAAAGGCATGTCGATGTTGCGGACGCCGGCGTGGGCGAGCGCGTCGATGACTGCATTCACGTACGCGGCCGGCGAGCCGACCGTCGCCGACTCGCCGACGCCCTTCGCGCCGATCGGATGGTGCGGCGACGGCGTCACCGTCTCGCCCAGCTCGAACGGCGGCGTCTCCCACGACCCCGGCAGCAGGTAGTCCACGAAGTTCGAGCCGATGCAGTTGCCGTCCTCGTCGAAGGTGATCAGCTCCATCGCGGCCATGCCGAAGCCCTCGGTGAGACCGCCCATGATCTGGCCCTCGACGATCATAGGGTTGATCCGCGTACCGCAGTCGTCGACCGCCACGACCTTCTTCACGTCCCACTGGCCGGTGCCGCGGTCGATCTCGACGACGACGGCATAGGTGCCGAACGGGTACGTCATGTTCGGCGGGTCGTAGTAGTTCGTCGCCTCGAGCCCGGCCTCCATGCCCTCCGGATGGTCGGTGTACGCGGCGAAGGCGATCTCCTGGATCGTCTTCGCCCGCTCGGGCGCACCCTTGACGGCGAACCTGTCCCCCGCCCATTCGAGGTCGTCCTCCGATGCCTCGAGCATGTGCGCGGCGAGCTTCTTCGCCTTCTCGCGCACCTTCCGGGCGGCGACCGAGGTCGCTGCGCCGGCCGTCGGCGTCGAGCGCGACGCGTAGGTGCCGAGCCCGTACGGCGTGTTGTCCGTGTCGCCCTCCTGCACGATCACGTCCTCGGGCGGAATGCCGATCTCGTGGGCGACGATCTGCGCGAACGTCGTTTCGTGCCCCTGACCCTGCGACTTCACGCCGAGCTTCAGGATCGCCTTCCCGGTGGGGTGCACGCGCAGCTCCGCGGAGTCGAACATCTTGATCCCGAGGATG
>DASYQJ010000066.1:0-4223 GCA_036005605.1 Acidimicrobiia bacterium | reverse complement strand
GCGGCTCGGCTGACGCCGCGGGAATACGAAGTCCTCACGTGGGTGGCACGGGGCCACACCAACGCGGAGATCGCACAGACGCTCTATCTCTCCCCGCTGACAGTGCGCCGCCACCTCGAAAACACGTTCGCGAAACTCGAGAGGTACGCACACGCACAGCCGCCGTCGCCCGCGTGTTTGGAACCCGCGCTTCGACGCCTTCTCAACACATGCCGTAGACGCGGACGAAGGCTCCATTCCCGAAACCGTACGTCGCGGCCGGCGGCTTACTCTAGTGCTGTCGGAGGGCGAGGAGCGCAACCGCGAACACGACGCAGGCCAACTCAGCCCCGTACCGAATCTAGCTGATTTGCAGGGCAGACTGAATAAATGCACCCCACGGGATTACCGGGACGCAATGGGACGCCCGGCGCTCGGGCGATCAACCTTCGGGTGGTGCCGGCTCGGCGTCGGCCAGCGACACACCGCGGGCGGCGCGAACGAACGGGTCGGCGTGACGTGCCGACAGCTCTGCAGGCCAGTCGCGCGGGTAACTACCGAGGCTCTGCCGGCTACCACCCGGGACGCACAGCTCGACCGAGATCCGCCCGTGCTCCACTCTGAGCAGGTTGTAGGCCGGGTGGGAGAACCCGCGGGTGCGCAGCGTCGAAACGGTGCCGGAGTGAACGAGCAGCATGCCCGCGATGGGCCACACGTACGGCACGTGCCGGTGTCCCGACAAGACGAGATCCACGCCGCACTGGCGCAACAGCGACAGGACGTCGCCGGCGTCGAGCACCTGGTTGCGTTCGCGCCCGGTGCCGGGGACGGGGACGAGATGATGGTGGCAAACAAAGATGCGCAGGTCGGCCTCGGCGGCGAACCCTTCCTCGATCCAGCCGTAGTGCTCACGCCCGATCTCTCCCTCGTCAAGATCCGGTTTCGAGGAGTCAACCGCGACGAGCGCGACGTTTTGCCCACCACCCTCGAGTCGCAGGCGCGAGTCGCGCGCGCCAAAGGCGTCTTCGTATCGGAGGTAACCAACGTTTCGAGCATCGTGGTTTCCCGGGACATGCACGACCCGCGGACAGGCCAGTGCGGCGAGTTTCTGCGCGACGAGCGGGTACTGATCGGGATAGCCGTCGTCGGTGAGGTCGCCAGCGACGACGACGAGATCGGGCTCGGCGACATTCACCTCCTCGATTGCGGTGTGAAGAAGCTCCTCGCGATAACGGCCGCCGCCCACGTGGACGTCCGAGAGCTGCGCGATCAGCATCGAAGAAGTCTCACCGCATTGGGCGGCTGCGTCCAGCCCGGATCGACCTGCCGCTCGACCGGCTGCCATGAGCCGCCGCGACACATCGGACACTGTGCGGTTGGGCGCTCCTGAAGGGTGGCAGACCCCGGTTCGGCGCGGAATCCAAGTTTTGACACCCTTCAAGGTGTCGCGCCGCTCGCCGACCGTGGGCCTGCGGCCCGGTGCGCTTGAACATGCCCCGCCTCAGCGGACGATGCCCCGGCGGCGAGACCTGCCGCCGGGGCATGCGTCGGTCTCAGATGTAGCGCCGGTAGATCCCCCGTCCCATAGTGCTCGCCCCCAGCGACCGGTCGTAGGTGCGGATGTCGACGTCGGAGACGAACGCGTTCGGGAGCCCGTCGTCGAAGGGCGCCCACGAGTCGCCTCCGTCAACAGAGCGCAGCACGCCCAGCAGCGTCGACACATAGATCACTTCGTCCTGGGTCGGATGGAGAGCGAGCCCGGTCAGGGGCACGTCCGGGAGCGATACGGCAGGCAGTGCTCCGCCCACGTCGAACCACGTCGCATTCCCAGCCGCGACGAGATCGCCCCGGAAGAGATGCCGGATGCCGGTACCAGCGAAGGCGACGTACAGGCGGTTGGGGTCGGTCGGAGCGACGGCCAGGCTCTGGATCTGCGCGTCCGGGAGCGCGGTCGTGTCGAGCTCCGTCCACGAGGTCCCGCTGTTCGTCGAGTGCCAGATCCGGCCGTCGCCCGTCCCCGCGTACCAGTTTGGTCGTTGGACGGTGCGAAGCGAACGGACGTGAAGCTCACTCCGCCCGGCGAGAGCACGCTCGTCCACGAGTTTCCACCATTCGTCGAGCGCGAGATCGAGGTCCCGTTCGCGATCGCCAGCAGCAGGTTCGTGTTCGTCCGGCCGATCGCGAGCGGCTCGCCGTACCAGAGGTCGGTCTGAATCCCTAGAGAGGTCCACGGCGGACCGCCGGTCGTCGTCTTGTTGAGATCGGTGAACCACGGGTCGTGGTAGACGACCTGTTCGTTCTTGGGGTCGTATTCGAGGTAGCCGCCCTCGCCGAGGCCGAGCGAGCTCCAGTCCGGCAGGCCGACAAATTGGAACCCGCTGTCGTCCTGGATCGCCCCGCCGTAACGCAGCGTTGCGGTGTCGGAGACCCATGGTGTAGAAGTGCGTCGCGACGAGGCCGCGGCTCGTGAAGGCCCACGTCACGCCGTTGTCCGTCGAGCTCCAGATCCCGCCGTCGGTGGCGACATAGACGTGGTCGTGGTCGGCCGGGTCGAACGCGATCGACTGGTTGTCCGAGTGGACCCCGGCGCCGCTGAACGTCCAGCTTGCGCCGTCTTCGGTGCTGCGGTACAGGCCGACAGCGCCCGCGATCAGAACGTCCTCGCCCGTGGGATCGACGGAGATCAGGTTCGTCCACGCGAAGTACCAGATCGGTCCACCGACATCCGTCTGGCGCGTGAAGGTCGTCCCGCCGTCTGTGCTCGTGTAGACGCGCTCGCCCATCTTGACCGCCACGAACTGGGTTCCGTGGGTGCCGCTGCGTCCGAGCGCGATCTTCGGCGAATCCGCCACGCTTCCGGTGTCGATTCCGTTCTGCAGGCGAACCCAGGTGTTGCCACCGTCGGTCGAGCGATAAACCCCGTCGCGATGGACGCCGATGTACAGGCGATCGACGTTGTTCGGGTCGATGACGACGTCCGAGATCTCGCCGTCGAACACGCCGTAGGTATGCCCGAGCGGAATGTCCCAGCTCAGGCCGCCGTCCGTCCTGCGGTGCGGCCCCGTGCTGCCCCCCACGAAGACTCGGCTCGCGTACGTCGGGTCGACCGCTACCGCCGAGCACATGTCGCTGGGGATCGGCGCGCACAGGTCCAGGCGGCACCGGCATTTGCCGTTCGGTAGACGCCGACACCCTTCGTGACGGGGTCGACCGGCGTGCCGATTCCTGCGGTCCATTCGCCGGTCGCCGCGTAGAGCACGTTCGGGTCCGACGCCGCAACTGCCAGGCCGCCGATGGCAAGCGACAGCTCTTCACTCATCAGCGCCGTCCAGGTAGTCCCGCCGTTGCCGGTGCGCCAGACTCCTCCCCCCGTCGTCCCCGCGTAGAGGGTGTCCCCGCCGCTCGGATGAATCGCCAGGACGCCGATGCGACCCGTGACGTTGATCGGCCCCACGCTCTGCCAGCGTTGGCAGGGCTTGGGCCAGGGCCAGGTCGGGTGGAGATGGATGCTCGGCTTGATCACCCCGACCGGAAGGTCGGCGACCTCCAGCAGCTCGAGCTCCGGCAGGCGCCCGTGGGTACCGAGGCATTGCTCGCAGATCGATTCGCCGGCGCCCCCGACTAGGTCGTCCCGGCTGAGGCCGAGCGTCGAGAGCCGCTCGGGGTCATTCGCGGCCTCCCGCATGGAGTCCGCGCAGAGATCACCTGACAGATGCGATTGGTGAGCAGGTCGCTCACCTGCCGATCGTGGAGCCAGGGGTCGGCTGCCGCGAACAACTTGAGTGTGGTCAGCAGCCGAGGGTCGCGCGGGAGTCCGATCGCCGTGTAGATGCCGGGCCGGCTGATCCGTGCGTACGCGTAGCCGCGGTCGGCGTTGAAGCCCGACTGCGGGACGAGGCTGAACCTGTCTGTTGCCTCGTCCCACCGTGCCACGACGATCGAGCCCGCGTGCAGGTGAGCCGTTTCCCGTGTAGAAGCCGGGACCCAACCACTTGCGGGGTCTAGGCCGAAATCTGCGCGAGCGAAAACGGCCGGCCGGTTCTAGTAACCGACGACCGTGTTTGCAAGCCGGAGGTCACCGGTTCGACCCCGGTACGCTCCACTGAACTTGCCACTGTGGAAACCGCGGGTTTGAGGATGCGCTGGCTCGCGAGGATCTCCCTGCTGGTCATGACGCCGTCGACAGGCTGGCCGCGATCAACAGTGGGCCGAAGACGCTCGCCCGTCTTGAAACAGCCTGGAAT
>DASYQJ010000065.1:0-1591 GCA_036005605.1 Acidimicrobiia bacterium | reverse complement strand
ACTCACCTCGAGCTCGCCAGAAACGACCTCCCGCGTGACAGGTGTGACGAAAGCGTCTCATCCGGCTTCGTCTGGCCGCACGAACCGCGCAGCGACGCCGCTTCTTCGTATGCTCACGTTGCTCTTGCGGCCGCGACCTTTCGCCTCGTTGCATCCCTACGTGAACTCGCAGTCACGGCTGCACCCCGTGTCGCCTGAGGCCTGAGACCCGCTGTTGCTCAGCCGTCGCGTCGGTCCCACTTATCGAAGCTTCTGTGATGAGTCGGGCGCCGCGACCGTGGGTTGCGAAGCTGAACGACCAGCGGATGAGGACGAGCAGCCGATTCTGGAAGCCGATCAGGTACCAGAGGTGGACGACCAGCCAGGTCGCCCAGGCCGGAAAGCCGCTCAACCGGACGCCCTTGATGTCAGCGACTGCCGCTGCTCGGCCGATCGTCGCCAGATTGCCTTTGTCCCTATAGCGGAAGGCGCCGTGCTCGCGCCTTCGCAGCCGCGCGCGGACGACGCCGGCTGCGTACCGCCCTTGCTGCATCGCGACGGGTGCGACGCCCGGCAGCACGAGCGGCTCGCCGTTGGCATCACGTACGCGGACCATGTCGCCGATCGCGAACACCTCCGGGTGCCCGGGAAGGGTCAGATCGGATTCGACGGTGACGCGGCCGGCGCGGTCACGCTCGGCTCCAGTCAGTTCGGCGAGCCGGTCGGCGAGGCCGGACGCAGTGACGCCGGCTGCCCAGATGACGGCGCGGCTGGGGATGCGCTCTGCGTCACCGTCTTGGCCGTCGAGTGTCACGCTGGCGGCGTCGATCCCGATCACGGTGCGGCCGGTGAGGACGGTTACGCCGAGGCGCTGGAGCGATCGCTCGGCCTTCGCCGACAGCGCCGGCGGGAAGCTCGTCAGAACACGATCGTCGGCCTCGACGAGCAGAATGCGAGCACGGCGGGGATCAATGGTGCGGAAATCGCGCCGCAGCGTGTCCCGCGCCAGTTCGGCGATCTGGCCGGCCATTTCGACGCCGGTGGGCCCAGCACCGACGACAACGAACGTCAGCCACGCGTCGCGTGCGTCTGCGTTCGACTCTGCTTCGGCGGCCTCGAAGGCAGAGAGGAGGCGACTGCGAACGGCGAGCGCGCTTTCGAGCGACTTGACCTCAGCGGCGTACATCCGCCATTCCTCGTGGCCGAAGTACGAGTAGTGCGAGCCGCCGGCGACGATCAGCGTGTCGTAGCCGAGCCGCTCCGGCGTCGGCACGCCCGAGACGGAGTTTAGGTGCAGCTCACGCGCGTCGAGGTCGAAGTCGGCGACCTCAGCCAGCAGGACGCGGACGTTGCGGTCGCGCTTGAAGATCGCGCGAAGCGGATAGGCGATCTCGCCGGGCGACAGTGCCCCGGTCGCGACCTGGTAGGTCAGCGGCTGGAAGAGATGGAAGTTGCGGCGGTCGACGAGCGTGACTTCGACCGGCGCACGCCGCAGCTTCGAGACGGCCAGCAGGCCGCCGAAACCTCCACCGACGACGACGACGCGGTGTTCCCGGGACTCCAAGGTGCGCATAGTGCCCACTATTTCCGATGCATCAACTCGGCCGTAGGG
>DASYQJ010000064.1:0-3153 GCA_036005605.1 Acidimicrobiia bacterium | reverse complement strand
TCCAGCCGTCGGCTTCGGCCGCGACCTGCCCCACCATCGACGACGCCCCGCCGACCCACACCGGGTACCCGTGGTCGACGGTCGCAGCGACCGCCTCGTCGAGCGCGGCTGCGCGTGTTTCGAGGGTTCCGGCGGGCAGGCCGTACGTCTCGTTCTCCTCGCGGCTCTGGCTGTCGCCGGCGCCGAGGGCCGCGATCAGCCGGTCGGGAGCGATGCGGGCGAGCGTGTCGAGCGCAGCGGCGAGCGTCGCGGCCGGCCGGAGCGACGCCCGCGCGACGAGTGGGCCGAACGAGATACCCGTGGTCTCGGCCGCGACCGCGCCCAGCAGCGTGAGGCCCTCGAGGGCCGGTCGCAGCGCACCGTCGCCCGCGCGCCGGAACAGGTGATCGAAGCCGAAAACGCCGTCCAGACCCGCCGCCTCGGCGGCGTGCGCGACTGTCAGTGCCGGTTCCGGCTCCTCGCGGAAGTTCGGGAGCGTGACGCCGAGCTTCATTTCGTCCAGACACCCGACTCGCCCGGCTCCAGATCGCGGGCGCGCGCTGCCGCGCCGATCACTCCCGCCTGCTCGCCGAGCGCGGCAGGCACGATGTCGATCCGGGGCCGGTACTCGGTGCCCTCGATGCGGCGCGAGAACGCGTCCCGCACAGGCTCGAGCAACGTGTCCCCGAGCTCGACGAGACCCCCCGAGATCACGATGCGCTCGGGGTCGAGAATGTTGGCGAGCCCGGCGAGCCCCACGGCCACGAGGGCCGCGTACTCGTCGAGGAGGGCGCGGCCGTCGGCTTCGCCGGCCTGCGCGGAGTCGCCGACGTGGACGCCCGTTACGGCTTCGGGATCGCCGCCCGCGCGTGCGAGGACGCCCGGAGCCCGACCGGCGGCGGCCCACTCGCGACCCATTCGCCCCAATGCGTGTCCCGACGCGAACGCCTCCCAATGCCCGCGTTCGCCACACGCGCACATCGGTCCGTTCGGATCGATCTGGAAGTGCCCGACCTCGGCCGCGAAGCCGTGCGCGCCGCGGATGATCCGACCGCGGGCGATGATGCCGCCGCCGATCCCCGATCCCAGCGTGACCATCAGCGCGTAGAGGGCTCCGCGCGCGGCACCATGCACGATCTCCCCCCAAGCGGCCGCGTTGGCGTCGTTGTCGACGACGACCGGGAGCCCGATCGCCGACCCGAGGGCCTCCCGCAGCGGCGTTCGCCGGAACGCCGGGATGTTCGGCGCGTACTGCACGTCGCCGTCGCGGTCGACCAGGCCGGCGGCGCCCACCCCCACCGCCGTGACCGCCGGGAAGTCTTCCCGGAGCTTCCCGACGAGCGCGACGGTCGTGGGGACGACGTCGGCACCGTCCTCGCCGGTGTGATCGCGCAGCTCCGCGAGGATGGTGCCATTCCGGTCGACGACGGCACCGCGGACGTTCGTCGCACCGAGGTCCACCCCGATCGTGGGCGGAGCCGGCGCCTCCGCCGCGTCGGTCACGCGAGGTCGATGCGGCGGACGCGCCCGGGGCCAGGTGGCGCGTCTTCACCGGGCGCGGGTCCGGTCGCGTCGGCCGCCGACCGATGCGCCTCGACCGCGCGCTCCCCGGCATCGACGACCGCCTTCGCCGCCAGCAGCAGCTCCTGGGCTGCCTTCAGCAGGTGCTCGACCGCTTCGGGCCCGGCGTCGAACAGCGCGGCCACGGCCGCTTCGGCCGACGCTCCCAGCGGTGGGTATTCGGCGCCGCCTCCTGCCTGGTCGGGGCGTGCCGACTCCCGGTCCGCGTTCTGATCACCCGACGTCGCCACTGGCCACCTCCACGAACTCGACTTCGAGACGCCCGTCCGTCATGCGTGCCTCGGAGACTTCGCGCCGCTGCAGGCTCTCGGGCAGCACCACCGCGCGCCGGTGGGCGCCCACGGCGACGAGCAGCTCCCCGTTCCGACGCCCCAGCTCGACGTCCGTGCGGTCCGTGAACGGCAGCTGCATCGACAGCACGAGCGCGTCGCCCGCGGCGACGACCCGGAACGGCTCGACGACCGACAGGCGGTCGGCGGCGTCGTGCAATCCGTACAGCTCGGCGCCGAAATCCGACAGGTGGTCTACGCCGACGAGCTCGTGATCGGCGAGGTCGGCCGTCAGCACCGGGACGGGCGCGAACGCCGCCCGGATCGAGTCGAGATGCTCGCGCTGCACGTCCTTCCACGACGCGAACCACGGGTCGGCGATGGCCTCGGGAAGCAGGCGGTTCGCGATGACGGCGTCGACGTGGTACCCGAACAGCGAAAGGTACGTGAACGTCCGGCGCGCTTCGGTGACGACGAGCCGCTCGGCGTTCACGACGAGCCGGGCGCTGGTCACCGCGCCGTCGGTCAGCAGGTCGCGCACGCCGTCCAGCCGGTCGTAGAACCGCCGCACGGCCGTGAAAACGTCGTCGCCGGCGATCGGCGGGCTCATGAAGCGGGACAACAGCGGCCGGACGGCGCGGGTCACGTGACGCTGCGCGGGAAAGATGCGCTCCATGTACCAGGTGAGGACGTCGGGCAGCGACAGGAGGCGCAGCGTCTCCGACGTCGGAGCGCAGTCGACGACGATCACGTCGTAGTCGCCGGACTCGGCGTGCGCCCGGATGTCGGCGAGCCCGAACACCTCGTCGAGGCCAGGGATCACGGCGAGCTCTTCGGCCTCGACCGCGCCCGCACCGGCCCAGTCGAGCAGCGCGGTCAGGTATTCGCGCACCTCTCCCCAGGACTCCTCGAGCCGGGCGCGGGCGTCGAGCTGCTGGCCGAATAGCGACCCCCGACCGAGTGTGGCGATGGGCCGGGGCTCGTCGCTGAGCGACGGGTCGTCGAAAGCGTCGCCGAGCGAGTGCGCGGGATCGGTCGAGCAGACGAGTGTGCGCTGGCCCGCTTCGGCGGTCCGGAGCGCGGTAGCGGCGGCGACGGTCGACTTGCCGACGCCCCCCTTGCCCGTGAACAACAGGATGCGCACTAGGCCTTCTCGACTTCCTTCTTCAGTTCCTTCAGCGCGGTGCTCACGATCATGCCCGCCGTGCGTCGCTTCATGAAGCCCGGTAAGGGAATCGACGGGTCGATCGCAAGGTCGTAGCTGACCCGGGTGCCGTCACCGTCGGCATCGAACCGGTAGGTCCCGTCGATGGCGCGCACCATC
>DASYQJ010000063.1:0-6930 GCA_036005605.1 Acidimicrobiia bacterium | reverse complement strand
GCGGCATGCTCCTCCACGCCGCCGAGCGTCACGGCGTGCAGGCGGTCGGCGTCACGTTGTCGAAGCGGCAGGCCGAGCTGGCCGAGAAGCGCGCCGCCGAGGCGGGGCTGGCGGGCAAGGTGGAGGTGCGGTACCAGGACTCCCGCGACGTCGACGACGGCCCGTACGACGCCATCAGCTCGATCGGCATGTTCGAGCACGTCGGGTTGCGGCAGCTCGCGGTGTACTTCGAGCACTGCCACGAGCTCCTGCCCGCCGGCGGCCGGCTGCTCAACCACGCCATCAGCCGCCCGCCCGGCGTGAGTGGCTCGACCGCCGACGGCCGCGCCCGCTTCGCGCGGCGCAGCTTCATCGATCGGTATGTCTTCCCCGACGGCGAGCTACACGAGGTCGGCAGCGTCATCTCAGCCATCCAGCGCGCCGGCTTCGAGGCCCGGCACATGGAGAGCATCCGCGAGCACTACGCCCTCACCTTGCGGGCGTGGGTGGCGAACCTCGAGGCGAACTGGGACGCATGCGTGGCCGACGCCGGCCGCGCCCGGGCCCGTATCTGGCGGCTCTACATGGCCGCGTCGGCGCTCCAGTTCGAGGCGAACCGCACGCAGGTGCACCAGGTGCTCGCGACGAAGACCGACCGCGGCCGCAGCGGCCTCCCGCTCCGGCCGCGCTTCGAGTAGCTACTTCGCGGGGAAGCGCGCCTCCAGCCACTCCAGCACCTGCTGCGCCGCCTGCTGCCCCGCAGGCGTGAGCGCGCCACTCTTTTCCTGGTCGAAGTACGCGCCCGCGCCGGCCACGGGTGTCAGCGTCACGTCCTTCCCCACGGCTTGGAGGGCATCGCGGAAGGTCCCCGCCTGGCCGATGGGATCGGGGTTGTCGGCGTCTCCCTGGAACAGCAACACGGGACCGGCGGCGCCGGCCGAGTGCGTGATCGAGTCGGCTTCGGCGTACCGCGCCTGCACCTGAGGATCCGAGCTGTCCGGGGCACCCCCGTAGTACTTCGTCTGATCGGGCCGGTGGCCGTCGTAGCGACCGTAGAACCCGATGAACGCGGCGGGCGCATCGCTGACGCTCGCGTAGTGCGCCGGCCCGTCGAAGAACGCGTCGTTCGGCGTGACCTCTGCTTGCGAGCCCAACGCGGCCCCGGTCGCGAAGCCCTGCACGACGATCCGGTCGGGATCGAGGGCGAGCGCGGCGGCACGTCCACGCAAGTACTGGACGGCGGCCTTCACGTCTGTCTCGGGCTTCGCGTATACCGGCGAAGGCGTGTTCGGCTTCGCGACGAGGAAGTCGATCGCCAACGTCGGATAGCCGTGCGCGGCATAGAAGTCGGCCCAGCCGCGCATCTGCTTCCGGTTGCCGTCGCCGTGCACGAGCACGACGATCGTGTCGGCGTGATTACGAGGGAGCACGAGGTCGGCTTGGCGCTTGGGCGCGCCGGTCGGCGAGTACACGACGGTCTTGTGCGTCACGCCGCCGGGCTTGGTCGTGCTCGTGCTCGGCTTCGTCGTGCTCGTGCTCGGGCTGGTCCCGGTCGTGACGGGCGCGTTCGTGACGGTGGGCGGTGTCGTGCTCGCGGGCGCGGCCGTCACCGTCGGCGGGGTCGTGCTCGCCGGCGTCGTCCCCGCCGTCCCGCGCGGGACGGAGATCGCGGGCGGCGGCGCTGTGGTCGGCCCCGCGGGCGGGAGCGGCGGCACGGGGATCGTCTGGGGCGCAACCGTCGTCACGGTGGTGGCGGGCGTGCTGGTCGTCGATGCCGGGGCGCGCCGTCGGTCCGAGCGATCGGACGACTCGGACCCGCAGGCGGCGAAGGCCGCGGCCCCGGCGAGGACGAGCGCACCGACCGCGGCCGCGATGAACGCGAATCGTCGTGAAGTCACGGGGGAAGTGTGCCCTACCGGATGTGCGGCAAGACGGCGCGCGAGATCAGGAGAGTGTGAAGGCGGAGGGGATCACGCGAAGTGCTCCTCCAGCCACTTGAGCACCCGCTGGCCCGAGAGCCGGCCCACGGGAGTGAGCTTCCCGTTCTTGATGTCGAAGCCGTGGTTGCCGCCGGGCACGACCTCCAGGTCGGCGTCGTGACCCGCGGCCCGGAGTGCGTCCACGAACCCGGTCGACTGGCTGAGCGGCATCGGGTCGATGTCGCCGTGGAACAGGAGCACCGGTCCGGTGGCGGTGGCGGCGCGGGCGTCGCTGTTGGCGGCATCCCAGCGCGCGCGCACCTCGGGGTCTTTACTGGTCGCCCGGCCGCCGTAGTAGCGGTCGGGCTGGAACTGGTACCCGCTGTAGTACCCGTAGAAGCCGATGAAGCCGGCGATGCGGTCGGTCGGGCTCGGCCAGCGCGTCGGCCCGGCCAGCGCGGGATCGTCCGGCCCCACCAGGAGCTGCGCGCCGATGCGGGCGCCGGCCGAGAAGCCGTGCACGACGATGCGCTGCGGGTCGACGCCCAGGTCGTCGGCATGGCGGCGGAGGTACTGGACCGCCGCCTTCACGTCGGACTCCGGCTGCGGATAGACGGGCGGCGGCGTGTCGTCGTTGAAGATGAAGTAGTCGGCGGACAACGTGATGTAGCCGGAACGCGCGTACAGCTCCTGCCAGGCGTGCACCTCGCCGCGGTCGCCGAGAAAGCCGCCGCCACCGTGCACGAGCACGATTGTGGTTCGGTGATGGAGCGCCGGTACGCGCAGGTCGCCGAGCACCTCGCGCTCCCGCGGCGGCGTGACCACGACCGTGCGCCGACCCGGCGCCCCGATGCCCGTGGTGGCCCGCCGGACGTCGGTCCGATGTCCGGCGTCGCTTCCGGCGCGGCCGGCATCGTGCGACCCCCCGCTGCACGCGCTGACCGTCAACGTCGCGCATGCGAGTAAGAGGACCAAACGTTTCACGCGACGTCGAAGCTTAGGTCCGGGCCTCCCCGTTCGGCTCCCGGGCCTCGACCGCCTCGACGGCATCGCCCACGCTGATCGTGCCGCCCTCGAGGATCTCGGCCCGAAGGCCGGCTCGGTGGACGAGGGCCCGCCGCACCCCGGCGCGCGTCAGTCCCTCGAGGTACGTGCACGGCTCGGCCAGCTTGAAGCCGCGCAGCACGACGCCGCCGACCCGGAACGTGCGCCCGACGAGATGGTTGAGAGGCACCCCCTCGGTCACGATGTTGCGGCGCGCCTCGTGCTCGCCGATTTCGATCTCGTACTCGCGGCCGGCGGCGGCGACGGCCTCGCGTTCGATCAGCGTGATGGCGCGCTTGCCGTCGTCGTCGTCCCGCGTGTACTTGCCGTCGCCGGCGGCGTAACGGTCGCCGTCGAGACCGACCCCGGCGGTCGCCTCCACGCCGTCGCGCGATTCCATCGGCGCGCCCTTCTCGGGCGCCGTGTAGATGGCGACGACCTGCCCGCGGAACATGCGCGTCAGTCTCGCGTGCCGACGGGCTCGGCGTTCGGCTGTTTACCGCCCTCCCAAAGGCAAGCCGACCTGGAGCCACTCGCACCAGCCCGTGCCGGTGCCGCGGCTGGTCGTGTACGCGCAGAGCGCGCGCGGGAATCGCGAGGTGCGCCCGTCGGGCGCGACGAGCGGCACGGGCGCCGGTGCCAGCACCTCGACGTTGACCTCCAGCTCGTGGTCGATCACGTACCGGGCTGCCGTCGGGACGTCGTCGGCGCCGAGATGCGTCTCGAGCATCAAGTGCTCCACTGGCCGCACGCCCTCGGCGTCGTCCCAGACGTAGCCCCAGCCGCCATCCATCTCGTCGGCCTTGACGACATTGGCCGCGAAGCTGTCCCCGATCTGGAACGACGACCAGTGCCAACCCCAAACCCACCAGTCGCGGTCACCCCAAGAGTGGTCCCGCTCGCCGCGCCCCTCGAACGCGATGCGCTCCCGGCCGATGAGGAGCTCGCCGTGCACGATCCCGGCGTGCTCGTAATGAGCGGTCCGAGTCTCGTCGGGATACGGGTAGTCGTAGACGGGCGTGGCGGCTTCCCACTCGAGGTCGAGCCCGACGGGCAGACGCTCGCCGATCTCGCCCCGATAGGCGTCGCCGGGCTCGTCCAGCCGCACGCCGAAGGCCTCGAGACCTAGGCCCCAGTGCTCCATCGGCGTCTCGCACACGCACTCGGCCCACAGGCCGTCCGCCCGGACCTCGAGCGCGTCGGAGCGCGGCAGCGGGACCTCGTGATCCCGCACGACGACGAGCCCGTGCTCGGGGGACACGATGTAGGCCCAGTACCACGCGACCTGCTGGTTGGGGTACAGCCCGAGGCGGACGTACCCGCCGGTGCCGTCGGCGCGCGAGAAGTCGAAGTACCACGACTCGTTCCAATAGAGGCCATCGGCGGGTTCGTGACGGCGTTCGTCGATGGGGGCGCTCTTGATCACGGGCCCACTCCCGTCTCGGGTACCGGTGTGTAGTACGGGATCGAGTCGTCGGCCTCCACGTCCGGCATCCGCTCCAGTGTCGCCAGGCCCTCGTACACGTCGAGGCTGTCGCGGGGAACGGTCCAGTCGAGCCGGTCGTCGACGCCTGCGGTCTCGGCGAACGGGCGCAGGAACGTGAAGTAGACGTACGCGCCGGCGTCGAGCTTCTCGCGCCGGCTCATGCCGGCGATGCGCCGGTACAGGTGGCGCTGGGCTTCCTTCACCACCTTCGCCACGCCCTCGAGCTCACCCGGCGCGACGGGCGAGAGCGCGCCGTTGTCGGCGGTGAACACGCCGGCAGCGGACAGGTGGCCGAAGTAGTCGGGCGGGTCGGTGATCGAGGTGCCCCAGTCGTTCGCGGTGACGCGCACGTCGCCGTCGAGTACCAGCGCGAACGTGACGTTCGAGTACGGGAGCCCGGCGCACACGTCGCGGCTCCACGGGAAGTGGCTCACCCCGAACCGGTTGAAGTCGCGCACGAGGAGCACGCGGCCGTCGGCGAGCCTGTACGGACCGGTGTCCTGGTATCCGGCGCGGGTGTCGAAATAGAGCAGGAAGAGAAAGGTGGTGAGGACGCGGTTCAACCGGATCAGGTGCTCGCGCTCCTCGACGCCGACCGCCCGCGACCCGGCGACGAGCGTGTCGACGACCTCGGGTCCGTAGCGGGGCACGCGCAACCCGGCGTCCCACGCTTGCAGCTTCCCGTCGGCGCGGAAGGCGGCGGCGGCGCGCTTCCAGAAGTCGAGCACGGTCGCGAGCGCGGGCACGTCGCGGTCGAGGTCGACGAGCCCGAAGGGCGCCAGCACCTGGCGGCCGAGCAGCGGGAAGTTCGCGATCGACCACAGGTGCACGGCGTCGATCTGGCTCCCGGGCAAGCGCCCAGCTGCGCCGAGCTCCTCGGGCGAGGCGGCGCCGCTGATCTCGCGCATCATGTCCGGGTAGCGGCGGTAGCACTCGATGCAGGCGATGAGGATGTACGCCGTGACGGGGATGAGCGCGGACTCGAGCGCCGTCCGCTCGGCGGTCATCGCACGCGAGATCTTCCCGTGGTACTCGATCCAGCGGTTCACCTCGTCCGTGTTCATTCTGCGAGCCGCACGAGGCCGTCCGTGGCGGAGCAGTCGATCTCGACGCGGTCACCGTCGGCCGGCTCGGCGTCCAGCGTGGCGCCCATGATGCATGGGACCTGGTATTCGCGGCTCACGATCCCGATGTGACTCACGGGCGTGCCGGACAGGCAGACCACTGCGGTCAGCTCGTCGAAGATCGGTGCCAGGAATGTCGCGCCGGCGTCGATCACGCAGGCCACGACGCCGGCGGCGGACTCGTCCATGAGCTCGAGGACGTCGTCGGGCTCCTCGAGGCGCCGCCACTCGCCCTGGACGGGTGCCGCTTCGAACACCTTCGTCCCCCGCCCGATGACGCCGTCCATTGCCCCCCTCGTCGCCGACGCATTCGCCGCGGCGCCGAGCTTTCCACACGCCCGCGGCGGCTGCGCGATCCTCTCTCCATGACAGCGGGGAACGAGCGCGCGGCGCGGCTGCGCGAAGTGCGCGAACGGACGCGACTCGAACCGGGATCGCGCGAAGAGTCGGAATGCGCCGGCGTGTACGCGTCGTTCGGTCCCCTCAACCGCGAGGTGCTGCAGCTGTGCACCGACTGGCAGGTGCGACCCGGCGGCGCGCTGAACGACCACGGTGATGCCGCGTACGACTGGTCGGTGATCGATCGGCTCACAGCCGTGGACGAGCGCGCCGGCCCGCTGCTGCGACGGCTGGGCGGCTCCGTCCCCCACTTCGCGCCGTACCGGGAACGGCTGCGATCGGCGCGGCGACGCGTCGTCGACGGGGAACACGACTGGTTCACATCGCCGCGCGTCGACTCCTACCACACCGTCTGGATGGAGCTGCACGAGGAATTGCTCGCCGCACTGGGCCTGGAGCGCGAACGATGACGAGCCGTGGGCAGGAGCGTCGCGGGCAGGAGCAGTGGCTCGACGTCGACGGCTTCCGAGTGCATGCCGTGCAGTGGGGCAACAGCGAAGGGGTCAACGGTGGCGCGCGCGTGTTGCTCGTCCACGGTCTCGGAGGGCACACGATCAGCTGGGAGCCCAGCGCGGCCACGCTGGCCGAGCACCTGCACGCGACGGTCATAGCCGTCGACCTTCCAGGGTTCGGCCTGACGCGAGTCCCGCGGGGACGTCGCGCCACCCTCGGCACCCACGGCCGCCTGCTCCGGGCGCTGCTCGAGCGGTGGGGACCGTCCGCGGTCGCCGGCAACTCGATGGGCGGCGCGATCGGGATCGGCCTCGCCGCGCGCCATCCCGAGCTCGTGCGTGCCCTGGTGCTCGTCGATCCGGCATTGCCGAGACCGGCGATGAAACCGGCCCAGTGGACGGTGATGGCGCGCCTGGCGCCGATGCTCGTGCCGGTGGTCGGCGCGCAGTTCCTGGCCGCACGGGGACGGCTCCTCGGCCCCGAGCGGCTGGTGGACGACACGATGAGCTGGACGATGTGCGACCCG
>DASYQJ010000062.1:0-19028 GCA_036005605.1 Acidimicrobiia bacterium | reverse complement strand
CGCCCAGCAGTTCCGCGACGGCATGGACACGCAGTTCGCCACCGGCGTCACGGCGCAGGCGGCCGAGCCTCCGGCCGACCTCGCGAACTCGCCGCTGGCCGCGACGCTCCGCTCGATGCAGTGCTGCGGCACGCCGCGTTGAGCTGAGGCGACGCCCGCCGGTAGCCGCGAGGCCGCGACTCCACGGGTGTGTCGTCGCGTGCGTACGCTCGCGCGCGTGGAAGGCCTACTGGCCCCCTGGCACCTCTTGATCGTGCTCCTGGTGGCGCTGCTCGTCTTCGGGCCGTCCAAGTTCCCGGAGACGGGCCGTCAACTGGGTCGCGGGCTCGCCGAGTTCCGGAAGTTCCGCGACTCGTTCGACAACGAGGTCAGAGGCTTCCTCGGCCATGAGGAGGACGAGGAGCCGAAGCCATCGGGCGGAGAGCTCCCACCGGCCTATACCGGCGGGAAGCCCCCGCTCCCGGAAGGTCGCGACTAGCGAGCGTCAGTACCCGGAGCCGCTGCTCTTCGTTGTCGTCGACGTCGAGCCGCCGCCGCCGCTGCTGCCGCCGCTCGCCTTCACCACGTTCCAGGTGCCGCCGAAGCTGTTGATGCCCTCGCCGTTGGTGGTGCCCGCCGAGGCGTCACCGGAGAAGGTGTAAACGGGGGCGCCATTGACGGTGACCTGTCCACCGGCGGCCGTGCCCACGTTCTTCACGCCGGTACCCGTCGCCTTCGTCGTTCCTGCGGGCAGCGTCACGGCCGGCCAGACCTGCAGGCAGGCGCCCGAGCACGGAACCTGTTGCCCGCCACTCGTCAGCGTGTAGACGGTCTTCCCGGCACTCGTGACCACGATCGTGCCGAGCGAGGTGCTGGCGGTCTTGACGACCGCCGTCGCCGATCCGCCCTTGGCCGTCGTCGCGGTCGACTTCTTGGTGGTCGACGTCGTCGTCTTCTTGTTCGACGACTCGCTCGAGCCCCCGCACGCCGCGAGCGCGATGACAGCGGCGGCGCCCAAGGCGACGAGCCCGTAGAGGCGGGGCTTCCGGGCCAGGATTCGGGAACGGCGCGCCACCCCCGTGCCGGCGGTTGCTGTTCCGTGGTGCATGCCTGTCCTTTCGCTGTTTTGCGAGCCATATGAACTACGGCCCGAACGCATGAAGAGATTGTTGCAGGCGGGGGCGTACTTCGACGTGCAGTCGATCCGTCCCGGTGAAGTCGACGCCGCCTTCACCTACGATGAGCCCGCTGGGGCTCGTCCGGAGTCGCGGAAGGTAGGGAGGCAGGATGGCAGAGCATCCGAACGTGGCGCGTGTCCGCGCCGCCTACGCAGCCTTCGAAAAGGCGGACCTGAACGGCGCGCTCGCCGATCTCGCCGTCGACGCGGTGTTCCACTTCGGCGGCGAGGGACCCAACAGCGGTGACCACAAGGGCCGGGAGGCCATCGAGACGGCGCTCATCAAGAACCTCGAGCTCACCGGCGGATCGCAGAAGCTCCACATCCACAGCATCTTCGCCGACGACGAACACGCCGTCGTCTCGCTGCGAGAGACGGCGAACCGCACCGACGGCGCCACGCTGGATATCGAAGAGGCGCACGTCCTGACGATCGACCCGGCGGGGAAGATCACGAACCTGTGGGACCTGCCCACCGATCCCGAGCAGCACGACCGCTTCTTCGACGGTCGCTGAGCGCCGAGCGCGGCCTGCCCCTACCTAGTGAGACAGAACGGCGCGCTGGCGTTGATGCGAGTACACGCGTTCTCCACGGCAACCCTCGGCGGTACATCCCTTGTCGGCGCCGCCGACGCCGGCAACGCCCAGATCGCGAGCGACAACAGCCCGATGGCCGTGGCTGCAAACAACTTCCTCATAGTGGTCCCTCCCCAAGGTCCCTGAGTCTTGGTGACGGCGAAAGGGTGATCTCGACACCGCCGCGACACCGGTCAGGTGCCGCACCTCTCTTAACGGCGCGAGCCGCCCCTCACTTGAGCAAGTCCGGGCTTTGACGCCGAGCTGGCCGCCGTCTGAGAAAGCGCTAGGCGCCTTTCGCCCCCGCGCAGCAGCCGGAATCGCCCCACGGTCCCGCGCCCTGCCACTGGTAGAGGGCCCAAGCCATGTCGTCCTGCAAGGTCGGGCTGGCCGTGCGTGGGTCGACGCCGACGAGATCGTTGGCGCCGATGTGCTTCGCGGTGGCATCCCACGTGCCCTGCAGGAACTGGTAGGCGCCGCGGTATTGGCCGTCGGGTGAGACGGCTTGGTAGTTGCCGCCCGACTCGTGCTGGCGCACGCAGGTGAGGAACGGATCGTTGTGATGGCCACTCAGCGACCCCCCGGACGAGCCGGCAGGGAAGCAGCCGGCCGCGAGGAGTGCCGCCGCGACGACCACCGCCGCCAGGAAGCGGCGTGAAGGCGCAAGCGTGCGCGCGCGTCGAGAGACAGCGAGAAGCACTGGGATATCCACAGGCTAGGGGGTGCTGGTCATGCACTCGGGGACCCTCGAGTCGATTGGTCGCAACGCCTGGGCGTTACCTGGAACCGCATTCGACTGTGCGACAGACTGCCGGCCTGTGGGTGGGACTGGGGGCCTCGAGGTGACGATCGCCGGCACACACGAGTCGGCCGTGGTCGAGACGGCCCAGATCGGTCAGCACGTCGTCATCGGCCCGTATTGCGTCGTCGGACCCGACGTCACGCTCGAGGACGGCGTCCGTCTCCACCCCCATGTCGTGATCTCGGGCGATGTGACGGTCGGCGCCGGAGGCGAGGTATACCCGGGCGCTGTGCTCGGGAAGGCGCCCACCCGGAGCGCGGCGCTGAGCCGGGTGCCGGCCGAGGGCGGCGCGGTGCGGCTCGGGCGGGGCTGTTCGGTCGGCGCCTACGCCGTGATCTACGAAGGCGTCACCATCGGTCGCGACTCGCTCGTCGGGGACCACGCCGGGATCCGGGAGGGCTGCACGATCGGAACGCGCTGCATCGTCGGGCGCTACGTGTCGGTGCACCCCGACTGCGAGGTGGGCGACCGGAGCCGTGTCTACGACCACGCGCATCTGGCGAGCGGGACTCGCGTGGGAGTGGACTGCTTTATCAGCCTCCACACCGCCATGGCGAGTGACAACGCGCTCGGTGTCCTCCCGTTCGCGGCCGATCGGGTCCGCGGACCCGCCATCGGCGACCGGGTGTCGGTCGGCGTGGGCGCGACCATCATCCCCGGTGTTCGCCTCGGCGACGACTCCACCGTCGCGGCGGGCGCGGTCGTCACGCGCGATGTGGAAGCGAAGTCGTTCGTCCGCGGCGTTCCCGCCCGCGCGTGCGACCGCGGCTCGGAGTGACCGGCGGTGCGTGCCTTCGCCGTTGACTTCGACGGCTCACGCAGAGTGATCCCGACCGAGCACGCCATGGGGGCGGCCCGAGCCGGTACACCGGTCCTCCTCGAAGGCGCGCTGTCCGAGCTCGGGTACCTCACACCGATCGCAGACCTGTATCTCGACGAGATCGAGGCGATGACATCGGCGAGCGCGGCGCAAACGCTGCGCTCCGAGGGCCTCGAGCGGATGCACGACGTGCTCGAGGCCGCACAGGTCGCCGAGCTGATCCCACGCCTCCATGCCCGGTCGGTGGAGCTCGCGGAGCCGATCGTGCGCTCGTTCGTGGGGGCGACCACCTCGGCGCCGCACCCGCACTACTTCGTCTGTCGTCGCACGTGGATTCGCGCCACCGTGCCCTATCGGCTGGTCGAGAACCGCCCGGAGATCTTGCAGACGGGTCATCTGTTCGGGCATCTCCTCCCGACGCAACGACACCGCGACATCGACGTCACCCTGCCTCGCGACAGCCTCTCGATCTGGAGCGCGGTCGGTCCGGTCTGCGAAGGCAACTCCATCTCGGTGTTCGAGGGTTCGGAGGCGTGCCCGGGACGGTCGATCACGCCGTCGCTGGCGCCCGGCGATGTGATGATCTTCAACGGCGATCTCCTCCACGCGTCGGTACGCAACGAGACCGACGAGACGCGTGTCGCCGTCGGCCACCGCGTGCTGCTCGGTCGCCGACTCCAGTTCGGGGCTGGGACGCACTGGCGCCCCTGGTACGACGCAGCGATGCTCGAAACGCCGCTCTCGCCGTTCGCGTCGTTGCAGTCCCGCCTCAGCCGGGCGGCGCTGCGACGCTGGCGTTGGAAGCGAAAGTGGACGAAGCAGCAGCGCGCGTCCGCCTCGGCCATGGCCTCGTGACCAATCCCGCCGTCAGCCAAATCGTCTTCACGTACAACCACGAGCCTTTCGTCGAGCAATGTCTCGATTCCGTCGCCGCGCAGACGTTCGACGATTTCGAGCTCATCATCATCGACGACTGTTCGACGGACCGGACCGTCGAGCGGATCGAGGCGTGGCTGAGCAAGAGCCCTTTGGAGGCCCGGCTCATCGTCAATGGGCGCAACCTCGGGATCTGCGCCACTCGCAACGTTGCGCTGGGGGTCTGCCGGGGGGAGTTCCTCTCGACTGTCTCGGGTGACGACTACTACGAGCCCGACAAGATCGAGCGCCAGTACCGGTTCTGGCAGGAGCTCGACGGAAGGGCGGCGGCAGTCTTCGGCAACGTCCGGATGATCGACGAGAGCGGTCGAGAGATCGGGTTGGTGTATCCGTCGGGTCGCCCCCCGGCCGACGGTCGAGTCTTCGATCGTTTGATCGAGTGCGGCAATTTCATGACGTCGCCGACGATGATGACGCGTCGGAACGTGTTCGAGACAGTCGGAGGCTACGACGAGTCGCTGTTCTACGAGGACTACGACATGTGGCTGAGGCTCGCCGACCGGTACGAGTTCCGTTTCCTGCCCGGCGTGCTCGCGAACTACCGCACTGTTTCGTCCGGCGCGGCGCGCAACCCTGCATACGCGGCGGCACGATGCGAGAGCCGGGCGAGAGTGCTGCTCAAGTGGTACGGCAGGAGTCCCGGTACCGACGAGGTGATCCTCAACCGCGCGTGGAAGAACGGCCGGCGTGTGCTCGCCGCCGATCGCAGTCGGGGGCACCGGGTGCTGCGGGCTGTCTGCGCGGCGCGGCCGACGCTTCGTTACCGGGCGGGAGTCGCCTTGTCGGCGGTTCCGGGTGCGGGGCACGCGCTCGCCGCCACGTACGCAGTGGCGGACAGGGCCCGAGGTCGAACGCGCTAGGAGCGCGTGGCGGCGTTGGCCGGCGTGAACTGCACCGGCAAGTGCTTGGGGCCGGAGATGAAGTTCGATGCGAGCCACTCGGCGGGACCGGCGGGGGTGATGTCGGGCAGTCGCGTGAGCACCTCGCTGAGCAGCGCCTGGATCTCGACGCGGGCGATGTGCGAGCCGAGGCAGAAGTGCGGTCCGCCGCCCCCGAACGCGATCTGGTCGTTCGGCGCTCGTCCGACGTCGAAGCGGTCCGGCTCGGTGAAGGCGCGCTCGTCGCGGTTGGCGGAGCCGTAGTACATGACGACCTTGTCGCCGGTCGCGATCGGCGTGCCGGCGAGCTCGCAGTCCTGCTTCGCGGTGCGGCGCATGTAGACCACCGGGCTCACCCAGCGCAGCATCTCGTCGACCGCGCTCGGGAGCATGCCGTCGAGGTCGTCCCGGAGGCGTCGGCGCTCGTCGGGATGATCGAAGAGCGCCACCAACCCGCCGCCGACGAGGTTGCGGGTGGTGTCGCCGCCGGCGTCGACGAGCAGCAGGAAGAAGAGGTTGAAGTCGATGTCGTCGAGGCGCTCGCCGTCGACCTCGGCGCCGAGGATCCGGCTCGCCAGGTCGTCGCCGGCATGCGCGCGTTTCTCCTCGGCGACCTGCCGGGCGTAGTTGAACATCTCGATCACCGCCGTGAGCCCGGCGCCTTCGGGCACGGTCTCGGGCGCGGCGTGGATGGTCTCGGTGAGGTGATACAGCTGGCGCCCGTCGTCGAGCGGGATGCCGAGCAGCTCGGCGATCACGAACGACGGCATCTCGCCGGCGATGTCGGTGACGGCGTCGCACTCGCCCCGCTCGATCACGGCGTCGATGATCTCGGCGGCGAGCTCCTCGATGCGCAACCGCAGTGCTTCCGCCGCCCGCGGCGTGAACTGGCTGTTGATGATGCGGCGCAGCCGCGTGTGACGCGGCGGGTCCGACGTGATCATCATCTGGTGATCGCCGAAGTCGATGCCCGCGATATCCGGGATGAGGATCGTCGGCATCGACGAGTAGTGCTCCGGGTCGCGCCCGACGTCGCGCACGTCGCCGTACCGCGTGACGGCCCAGAACCCGGGACCGTCCGGCTCCGGGTGCCGGTAGACGGGTGCGTTGTCGCGCAGCCAGCGGAACTGCTCGTGCGGCTGGCCGTCGGCGAACGACGCCGGGTCGAGCAGGTCGATGTTCACGACGACGGGATCTCGAACAACGCCGCGATCTTGTCGATCGTCTCCTGCTCGGCGGAGGTGACGGTCTTCGCGGCTGCCGCGACCGCCTTCGCGATATCGACGAACCAGCCGGCGACCTGCGCGGCCTCCTCGTTCGGGAGCTTGCGCAACGCAGTCGCCGCCCCGCCGAGGTCGGCGAGCGACGCTTCGACCACCTGCTCGAGGTTCGCCACCTGATGCTGACGGGCGTTGTGGCGCGCTTCCTTGCCTTCGGCTTCCTTGGCGATCTCGGCGATCAGCTCGTCGGCGGGGCCGCCGGCAGGAGGGTGGGCGATGGTGCGGGCGCTCGCGCTGGCCTCCTTGACCATCGAGATCGGCCCGTGCTCACCCGCCGCGAACAACGCCAGCGTCACGAGCAGCGGCGCCTCCGTGAGCTCCTGCCACTCCTCGTCCGTGAACGCCGACTTGTCGGTCATGGCTACCGTCCTTTTCTGATCGCCGGGATCGCGAGCGACCGACCGACGCCGAAGAGCAGGCCCAGCGATCGCTCGAGCTTGGTCAGGACGGCATCGAGCGCGTCGACGAACGAGTCCGCGTGCTCGTCGGTGATGACGAGCGGTGGGAGGATCTTGAGGATGTTCTGGTTGTCGCCCGCGACCTGGGTGAGGATGCGATGGTCGCGGAAGAGCGGCACGACGACGAGCTGGGTGAAGAGCCCGGTGCGCATCGTCTCCAGGATCCTCCACTGCGCGCGGAGTCGCCGCGAACGCGGCCGGCGGAACTCGATGCCGATCATGAGGCCCCGGCCTCTGACCTCGTGCACCACTTCGTGCCGGTCCTCGAGGGCCTGGAGGCCGGAGAGCAGCCGGGACCCTCGCTTCGCAGCGCGTTCGACGATGTGCTCGGCGTCGATCGTGTGCAGCGTTGCGAGGCCGGCGGTCATCGCCAGCACGTTCTGGCCGAACGTCGTGCTGTGCACGACGGCTCGATCCATCTTGTCGAAGACGGCCTCGACGACGTGCGCCTTGGCGATGACGGCGCCGACGGGGACGTATCCGCCCGACAGTGCCTTGGCGACCGTGACGATGTCGGGAACGACGCCCCACTGCTCGAAGGCGAAGAACGTGCCCGTTCGCCCGAGCCCGGTCTGGACCTCGTCGACGGCGAGGAGCGCGCCGTGCCGGTGGCACAGGTCGGCGGCTTCGCGCAGATAGTCGTCGGGCGCGACGAAGACGCCCTTGCCTTGGATCGGCTCGACGACGAACGCGGCGACGTCGCCGGCCTCCAGCTCGCGACGCAGCGCGTCGAGGTCACCGAAGGCGACGCTCTGGCAGCCAGGGAGCAGATCACCAAACCCGTCTCGGAACTCGCGCCCTCCGTTCAGTGACAGGGCGCCCGTGGTCAGTCCATGGAACGCGTGGTCGGCGAACAGGATTCGCGAGAGGCCGGTCGCGCCACGGGCGAACTTGAGCACCGTCTCGATGGACTCGGCCCCGCTGTTCGTGAAGAAGCACCGATACGCGTCGTCGGGCATGCGGGCGACGAGGGCTTCGGCGAGCAGCCCCGCGAGTGGGGGGCAGTCCATCTGCACGAGGTTCGGGAGGTCGGCTTCCATCGCATCCTGCAGCGCCTGCTCGATGACGGGATGGCACCGCCCGAGGGCGAACACGCCGAACCCGGCGAGGAAATCGAGGTACGCGTTGCCCTCGCGATCGACGAGATACGGGCCCTCGGCCCGGACCCACTCGCGGTCGAAGCCGAGCGTGCGGAGCACGCGCGGCATCTGCGGATTGATGAAGCGCTCGTGCAGCGCGAACGCCTCATGCCGGCGCTCGGCGAGCAGCGCGCCGAGATCGAAGCCGTCGCTGCTCGTCGCCGAGCTCGGAGTGCTTGCCGCGTCCGGCGCGCCCGCCGCGCCGGGCGAGGAGTCGTCGTCGAACTCGTGTCGCAGCGCCGTCATTGCGCGAGCCGCTCCCGCACGTACGAGTCGTCGGTGCCGCCCGACCGGTCAAGCTCGGGCGTTGGCGCGAGCTCCGGAACCCGGCGGATCCGCTCGGCGCGGGCGGGCTTGACGAATCCGTGGTCGAGGTACCACCGCACCGCGCGCAGGAGGGCCTCGCGGGCGGGAATGCTCGAGTACCCGAGCTCATTGCGCGCCCGGCTGTCGTCGTACTCCATGCGGGTCGTCGCCATGCGCACCGGCTCGGAAGGGAGCGTGGGCTCCCGTCGGAGCACGGCGGCCTCGGCCCATTCGGCGGTCAGCACGATCGGCAGCACCACTCGAGGATGCAACCGGACCCGGGGAGCCGCCAAGCCGCAGATCTCGGCCAGCGTCGACAGCATCCCCTGCAGCGACATGTTCTCGCCGCCCAGGATGTAGCTGTGGCCCAGGCGGCCGGCCTCGGCGGCCAGCACGTGGCCGCGGGCGACGTCGTCGACGTGCACGACGTTGAGCGCCGTGTCGACGTAGGCGGGAATGCGGCCGTTCAGGAACTCGACGATCGTGCGACCGGTCGGCGTGGGCGCAGCATCGCCCTCGCCGACGGGGAACGTCGGGTGCACCAGCACGACTGGGAGGCCGCTCGCGCCGGCGCGCAGGACCTCGTGCTCGGCGAGGTATTTCGATCGCTTGTAGTGGCCGAAGAGGTGCTCGAAGTGCACGAGAGACTGCTCGGAGGCTGGTCTGCCGTTCTCGGCGACGCCGAGTGTCGCGACCGTGCTCGTGTAGACGAGCCGGCGGCACTTCGATCTCGTCGTGGCGCGCAGGACGTTCATCGTGCCGCCGACGTTCACGTCGTAGAACAGGTCCCGGTCGGAGGCCCAGAAGCGATAGACCGCGGCCAGGTGGAAGACCGTCGAGATCCCGTCGACCGCCTCGTCGACCGTGGCGGAGTCCCGAATGTCGCCGACGACTCGCTCGACGTCCAGACCGGCGAGGTTGACGTCGTCCCGTGCGGGCTCGATCAGGGCACGGACGTGCGCACCCCGGTCCAGCAGGGCGCGGACCACCGAGGAGCCGATGAATCCCGACGCGCCGGTGACGAGCACGGGGCCGAGATCGGTGGACGCAACCGGCATGCTTTCTCCCCACCCCCTCCGGCGAGCTGAAATCCGAGCGCACTACCAGTGCCGACGCTAGCGCCGGTACCGCCTGGGCTCGCCAAGGGCTCACGGCCGATCCGCCGCCCTGCTCGCATGACGCCGTTGGCGATGGGTGGGTGGGTTACACTGACGAGGTCAGCTTCGGTCGCCTAGGCGCGGCGCGAATGCGACAACACCGGTTCGACCATCTCTCTCGTCGCTCCCGCCTGGCGGGCAGTGTCCCGGGGATTCGGTTCGCCCCAGTGAGATAGCTGTCCGCTTCGCTCCTCCCGACGACACCGAATGGATACTGAACACGTCCCGCCTGCCGGCTGCTGACACCGGCGACGGGATGACAACCAAGGAAAACAAACAACATGGCAACGCAAGGCACTGTGAAATGGTTCAACTCGGAGAAGGGCTTCGGCTTCATCCAGCGTGAAGGCGGGGACGACGTGTTTGTCCACTTCTCTGCGATTCAGGGCGATGGCTACCGGTCTCTCGAAGACGGCCAGCGCGTCGAGTTCGACGTGGCCCCCGGCCGTAAGGGCGAGGAAGCCCAGAACGTCCGAGTCGTCTGACGAAGCTCACGCGGGGCGCCGGGCAGCGGCGATGTCGTTGTCCGGCACCTCGAGAGCGAACAAGGAGTACTCATGGCGGGTCGCCAGCGCACCTCCTTCGAGAAACGCGAGCGCGAGCGAAAGCGTCAGGAAAAGCAAGCCGCAAAGCGGGCACGCCGGCAACACGATGGCGTGCCGTCGCCCGAGGAGACGCGTGGCACGACCGCGCCTCCCGAAGCGCCCCCGGCCACCGAGCCGGAGCGCCTCGACACCGCCGAGGGCTGAGCCCCGGCTCGTCGCGCTTCAGGCTCGGACCGCGTCCCACGCCGCGTCGACCGCGGCCACGATGCTCGGGACTGCGGCACGAAGCGCGGCCGCATCATCTTCCAACCAGGGCGCGTCGGTGACGTCGACGCCGGACTCCTCGAGGAGCCCGCGAAGGTCACCGAGCTGCGCCTCGAGCCAGCCGGTGGGATCGGCGCGAATCTCGTCGCGCCAGTGCCGGTCACACGGCTCGACCCCCTCGAAGCGCGGATGGAAGTGCGCGCTCCGGAGGTTGCCGGGCGGGCCGTCGACCTGATCGAACAGGTCGGCGCGGAAGACGGGCTGATCGATCACAACGCGTTGCGCCGCTGACGGCGAGCCTCGTCGCGGCTCGTCGGTGAGCAGACGCACCTCCACCCGTGCGCCGCGCTCGGGCGGCTCCATTGGCTCGTGCCACGTCCGGACGAGGACGGCCACCTTCTCGAACACGAATGCCTGCTGCATCGCTCCGACCTCCCGACGTCCGTCACGCTACGTCGATCGGCCATGAGCCGGTTGCGGTTATCCCGGTACGGGACGATCATTCGACGTGGAGTCAACGCTTGGAGGTGGTGGGGATGTTCGTGCAGTTGATCGAAGGGCGAGTGTCTGATCGTGAGGGCCTGCACCGTCAGATGGACCAGTGGATGAGCGACCTGAGGCCGGGGGCGACGGGTTTCCTCGGATCCACCGCCGGCGTGACCGACGACGGCTACGGGTTCGCGTTTGCCCGTTTCGAGTCGGCCGCAGCTGCGAAGGCGAACAGCGAGCGCCCGGAGCAGGGTCGCTGGTGGGCCGAGACGGAGAAGTGCTTCGCCGGCGACGTCACGTTCACCGATTCTGAGGACGTCGAGACGTTCCTCGGCGGCGGGTCGAACGACGCCGGCTTCGTGCAGATCATGCGGGGGAGCGCCGACCGCGACCAGTTACACGCGCTGGACGCTGGCTTCGAGGGGGTTGCGGCATCGTGGCGGCCCGATCTCATCGGCGGCGTCCGGGTCTGGACCGGGCCCGATAGCTACACCGAGGCCAACTACTTCACGAGCGAAGCAGAGGCGCGTGAGGGCGAGAAGAAGGAGCCACCCGCGGAGCTCGCGGCGCAGGCTGACAATTTCGAGAAGCTGATGGCGCACGTCGAGTACAGCGACCTGCGGGATCCCTGGCTCTACTGACGCGTTCGGCGCGGTTAATTCATTCGTGAGTGTCACAGCCCATCGGTACGTTGCTTGGCGGACCGATGAGGAGACACTCCGATGCACGACCGTGTGCACCACATCCAAGCGCGCAAGGCGTTCCGGCCGGGAGGTGGCTCCTACCCGGGCCGTCTGATCTCGGCGGTCGCCGGCGAGGCGCTCGTCGCTCGGCTGTCCGATCACGTCCGCGTCGTCCTGGTCGTGGCGCGACCGGACCGGCTCGCCGCGGTGCTGCGCCGCGCCGACGTCTCCGTGGTCGAGACGGCGCCGTTGGTCCTGGTGAGCGAGGCGTATGGCGTGCTCGGGATCGCGACCGGTCCCGCGGAGCCGCCCGCGCAGCTCAGGGTGTGGGCGAACATCTCCCTGCTCGAGGACGGCGAGGCAGTCGAGATCCCCGCCGTCGACGAGGAGCAGCCCTCGCTGCAGCTCCTGGCGGCGCGCCGGGTGGCGTGACGCTATCGGCGCTCGACGCGTAGGTCGTCGATGGGAAAGGTCTTCGGCAGCACGGACTGGTCGGAGTGCCGGCGGAGCGCGTAGCCGTCGTCGCGGCCGGTGGCGATCTCGAATCCGCTGATCCACGAGCCACTGAACCGGCTGAACACCGCGACCGACGTACCGGCAGGGAGGGTCTGGTCAGGCGTGAGTTCCATCTGGGCTTCCCCGGTCGGGTGGCGCTCGGGCGGTGCTAGGCGGCGGTGACGTGCAACGGGACCGGCATAGCCGGCTCGATGTCGACGTCGCCGAGATCGCTGAGGCGCGTCGGTTCGAGGAGCTCGACGACGAGCGGTGGCAGCGAACACAACACCAACTTGACGTGCGCGGCGGTCGCGGCTCGACACGCGTAGACGAGAACGTCGAGTCCCGCCGCATCGACATCGTTCACGTTGGAGAGGTCGACGACCAGCGTCGCCGGTCCGCGCGACAAGGTCCGACTGATCTCCTCGCGCAGCACGCGTGAGGCAGAGAGATCGAGCAGACCTGACGGGTGCAGGACCTCCCGAGAATCCTGACTGGGATCCTCGAGCAGACTCCCGGCAGAAGGTTTCATCGCGCTCCCGTTCCGCCATGTACGGACGACCGGTCCGACGGACGGGATCGGAGGAGGGGACTCGAAGAGCCGCACCTGACACGCAGTGTCGCCGGGTTCTCGACATCACGCAAAGCGATTGAATTACTCGTGCGTACCGGTTCTGCGCGAACAGGTGTACGGTGCTTGGTGGACGGTCGCTGACTAGCCGACCCAGCCGGTGACGACTTCGCCGACCGATTGGCCTCCGCCAAGTGGTTCCCTGCAACGGGGGACTCGCGTCCACGGGCATCCGCCCGGGGAACGCTTCGAGGAAGAGGCCAAGAATGCAGTCCAGCTCTCAGCAGTCCGGTGCGCGCCCTTCGGTGCTGATCCGAGATCCCCTCGCTGAGGATCTCATCGGCGCCTCCAGCCGCCATGCAAAGGCCCGGGTGTCGCCGCAGGCGGCGCACGGCGCCGGCGGCAAATCGCTGGTTCCGTTCTGGCGGCGGTGGTGGCGTTCCTTGTGAGCCGCTCCTGGTCGCAAACCGAAGCGCTCCGAGGAGACGCGCACGACGAGACCGATGCCGCGCGCGACGAGTATCCGATTCGTCACGCATGGACCTTCGTGATTCCCCCCACGGCGGAGCAGTTCGCCGCGAGCAAGGACAGGTGAGATCGATGGCAGTACCCGCCCTCGTGGTCGCAGTGGTGCTGATGCTGGCGTTCGTGCCGGTGTGGGCGCTGATCTGGGGCCGGAAGGAAACGCCGGCGACCGTGCGCGTCGACACAGACACTGGACCGGCGCGGCTCCGAGCTCGTGACCGGTCGGAGCCCTAAGCCCGACCACGCATTCATGGCGACACGCGAGGCAACGTACGTCGACCAGGACCTGGTCGAGCTGTACCTCCTCGACATCGCCCGTCGTCCGCTCCTGACCAAACGCGACGAGGTGCACCTGGCGCAGCGCATCGAAGCGGGCGCAGAGGCGCGTGAGCAGCTCGGCGCGAGCGACAGTCCGACGCCGGCCGCCCGGCGTGAGCTGGCCCGCACGGCACGCGACGGAGATTCGGCGCGTCACACGTTCGTCGAGGCGAACCTGCGCCTCGTCGTCTCGATCGCCAAGCGCTACCGGTCGTCCGGGCTCCAGCTCCTCGACCTCGTGCAAGAGGGGAACCTCGGATTGCTCCGCGCCGTCGACAAGTTCGACTGGCGCAAGGGCTTCAAGTTCTCGACCTATTCGACCTGGTGGATCCGCCAGGCAATCCAGCGCGGCATCGCCAACACGTCCCGGACCATCCGGCTTTCCGTGCACGCGGGCGACAACCTGCTGCAGGCCCGCCAAGCCCGAGCCCGTCTCGAATCCCGGCTCCGACGCACCCCGACGCACGCCGAGGTCGCGGCCGAGCTCGACGTGCCGCAACACGTGCTCGCGGCGATCATGGTTCGAGCGACGACACCCGTGTCGCTCTCCGTGCCCCTCTCGGACGACGGCGACGGCGAGCTGGCCGACATCGTCTCCGACCCGCTGGCCACGTCTCCCTTCGATGCCGCGGCCGCCGCGCTCGTACCCGGCGAGATCGCCAAGCTGCTGGTGCCGCTCACCCCGCGCGAGCGCGAAGTCCTGACCCTGCGCTTCGGCCTCGACCGCGGGGAGTCGCGCACCCTCGATCAAGTGGGCGCGCATTTCGATCTCTCCCGGGAACGGATCCGCCAGATCGAAGCCAGAGCCATGTCGAAACTGCGCCACCCCGGGTTCAACGCCGCCGTGCGCGAGCGGCTCTCGAACTAATCGCGCCGCGCCGCGCCCGAGGGTCGTCGACTTCGCGACCCGAGACCCTTAGGGTCCAAAGGGGAGGGCAGCATGGGCCTCGGCGTCGCCGTCGACCTCGGCACAGCCAACACAGTGACCTACGTGTGGGGACGGGGTGTCCTCGTCGACGAGCCGTCTGCCATCGCGCTCAATCGCAGCGACGGGGGAATCGTCGCGGTCGGCGCCGCGGCGAAGCAGATGCTCGGCCGCACACCGGGCCATCTCGAAGTGCTCTGCCCGTTGGAGGACGGCACCGTCGCCAACCTCTCGGCCTGCGAGAAGATGCTCCGGGTCTTCCTGCGCCGCGTGCGTGAACGGCAGTGGTGGAGGCCCCGGGTCGTGGTCTGCGTGCCTTCGCGCGCGACCGAGCTCGGCCGCCACGCCGTCCAAGAAGCGGCGGAGTTCGCCGGGGCTCGCAAGCCGGTGCACCTCATCGACGAGCCGGTCGCGGCGGCGATCGGGGCCCGGATGCCGATCGAGAGCGCGGTCGGCAACCTGATCGTCGACGTCGGCGGCGGCACCACGGAAGTTGCCGTGCTTTCGCTCGGCGGGGTCGTTGCGAGCTCGTCCGTCCGCATTGCCGGCAACCACTTCGACCAGGCGATCATGGCCTTCTGCCGCAAGGAGTACGGGCTCGGAATCGGCCAGGGGACCGCGGAGTACGTGAAGACGCGGTACGCGTGCGCGTGGCCGCTTCGAGAAGAGGGCTACGTCGACATCCGCGGCGTCGACCTGGTGGACGGCGGCCCGAAGACGATCACGGTGTCCACCGTCGAGCTGCGTGAAGCCATCGAGGAGCCGCTGGCCGGCATCTGCGACGCGGTGCGCGACACCCTCGAGGGCACACCGCCGGAGCTGGTTGCCGATGCGAGCCATCAGGGGCTGGTGCTGACGGGCGGCGGTGCGCTGCTGCTCGGGCTCGACCGCCGCCTCGCCCACGAGGTCGGGTTCCCGGTCCGCGTGGCGCGGAACCCGCGTCATTCCGTCGTGCGGGGCGCGGCGGCCTATCTCGAGACCTTCTGACCGGCGCCGGTGCCGGCGGGAATTTGGTTTACCGCAGCTCGTGTCTGGCGATGCTGTCCCGATGACCGAGGGCCACATCGGGAGAAATCATGGATAGGGACAAGCTGGTCGAGCTGCTGAACGGCGATCTCGAGCTCGAGTTCCGATCGATCGTGCAATACACCCAGCACGCGGCGACGGTGAAGGGCGTCGAGTTCCAGCCCATCGCCGACAAGATCCGGCCGCACCTCCGGCAAGAGCTCGAGCACGCAACCGTGCTCGCGGAACAGATCGACTTCCTCGGCGGTGAGCCGACCACCCACGTGCCGGAGGTGCCGAGCCAAACCGATCCGCGCCGGGCGCTCTCCCTCGATCTCGAGCTCGAGGAACGCCAGCTGGCGGCGTACCGGGAGCGCTTCGAGCAAGCGGAGGAACTGAGGCTCCCGGACGTCGCCGAAGCCCTGCGGCCGCTGCTCGAACAGACGCAGGACCACGTGCGGGACCTGCGCGGCGCGCTCGGACAGTGAGTCGGGGAGGGCGCTCGATGTTGCTGCGCGTCGGTGGCCTCTTCGTCGTCACCGGCCTCACACTGGCGCTGGCGCTCGGGCCGATGCTTGCCGTCGTCGGAGGCGTGCTCATGGTCTGCGGCGGGATCATGCTCGCGCTCGCCATGGAGTCCGTGCTGGCGCAGGAGAACCTGGGCTCTGAGAAGTCGACGGGTCCGAGGGTCAACCGGTTTCACCCTCACGACGACCGGGTAGCCCGTACACCGTGACCCGCCGCGGTGTGCGTGCCGCAGTCGTCGTGGGCGCGCTCGTCGCCGCGACGTCCCTGGTGATGGCGGCGCCCGCCTTCGCCGCCCCCGGCGGGACCCAGCCCAGGAACCGTGACGACGACACCCAGGTGGTCATCACGGGACGGGTGGTCGTCGCGCAGCAGGAGACCGTCGGCGACGTCGCCATCCTCAACGGTGATGCTCGCATCAACGGCAGTGTTGACGGCTCCGTCTTCGCGCTGAACGGCGACGTGACCGTCCGGGGATCCGTGAAGGACGACGTCCTCGCCGTGAACGGACGGGTGATCGTGGAGGGCGGTGCCCGCATCGGGGGCGACGTCACCTCTCGCGAGAAGGCGCGCATCTCTCCCGGAGCGACCGTCGACGGCGACGTGAAGTCGGTCAGTCGCCGGTTCGCGCTCGGTCAGGTCGGCATCGTCGCGGCCATCCTCCTTTGGCTCGCCGTGATCGTGTCGACCTTGGTGTTCGGGGTGCTGTTGCTCTTGATCGCGCCCCGCGCCGCGGACGCGTTCGCCGACGCCGGACGTACGGCGGTCGGCGCGTCGATCGGCCTCGGCATCGCCGCTGCGATCGGATTGCCGATCGTCGGGTTGATCCTGCTTGCTTCGGTGTTCGGTCTGCCGCTCGGCGCCGTCGTGCTGCTGGCGCTCGGCTTCCTGTACACGCTCGGATACGTCGCGTCCGCGTACTTCCTCGGCCGGCTCATTCTCCGGCCGCCGAGCAATCGCTTCCTCGCCTACCTCGTCGGCTGGGGGATCCTGTCGGTGGCGGGCATCATTCCGGTCCTGAACGTCATCGTGCTGATCGCCGCCACGGTGTACGGGCTCGGCATGATCGTCGTCGCGCTGTTCCGGGCCCGCAGCGGCCCTCGCGAGCCGGCGCCCGCCGACGCTGGTCGGACCGCGCCGTCCGCCGCGACCTGAGCGCCCCTTCAAGAGGCCGGCGATGGACCTGACGAGTCCGAACTTCGAAGAAGGCGGCCGGATTCCGCGTGAGCACACCTGCGACGGTGACGACGCCCCGCCCGAGTTGCTCTGGAGCGGTGTGCCGAGCGGCGTCGTCGAGCTCGCGCTGACCTGCGAGGATCCCGATGCGCCCGGCGGGACCTTCGTCCACTGGGTGGTCTGGGGGATCGACCCGTCGAGTGGCCGCATCGGTGTCGACGACGGTCCCGGTATCCGACACGGTCGGAACGGATTCGGAACCAGCGGCTACGGCGGTCCGTGCCCTCCGCCGGGACACGGCCCGCATCGTTACGAGTTCACGCTGTACGCGTTGGACCAGTCGATCGACCTCGAACCCGGATCGACGATCGAGCAGCTGCGCTCGGCCATCGACGGCCACGTCCGAGCAACGGCGACGCTGATGGGCACGTACGAGCGCTGACGGCCTGACCTACGATGACGCCGCTGTCGCCCGAGGCAGCGGTAAGCGAGGGAAGCGCGCCGCAGGCCCGGGCCGTCTCGCATCGCCATGACTGCCACCCCACCTGCCTCCATCGCCCCGGTCGAGGGCAAGCTGGGCGTCCTGTGCGTCGGGCTCGGCGCGGTGACGAGCACGCTCATCGCCGGCGTCGAGCTCGCCCGTCGAGGGATGGCCGAGCCGATCGGCTCGCTCACGCAGCTGGGCGCGATCCGGCTCGGGACGCGCACCGAGAACCGCGTGCCTCCCATCCGCGACTTTGTACCGTTGGCGCAACTCGACGATCTCGTGTTCGGCGCCTGGGACGTGTTCCCCGACGACGCCTACGTGTCCGCCTCCCGCGCCGGGGTGCTCGACGCCGGTAGGCACCTCGAGGCGATCGGCGCCGAGCTGCGCGCCGTGCGCCCGATGCCTGCTGCGTTCGACCCCGCGTACGTCAAGCGACTCGACGGCCCCAACGTCAAGGGCCGGATGAGCAAGCGGGCGATGCTCGAGGCCATCCGGGCCGACATCGAGAGCTTCCGGAGCGAGCACCTCGTCGATCGGCTCGTGATGATCTGGTGCGCGTCGACCGAGATCTACATCGAGCTGGGCCCCGCGCACGCCGACCTCGAGGCCTTCGAGCAGGCAATCGACGCCGACGATCCCCAGGTCGCGCCGTCGATGCTCTACGCGTATGCCGCGCTGCAGGAGGGCATCCCATTCGCCAACGGCGCTCCCAATCTCACCGTCGACGTCCCGGCGCTGCGTGACTACGCCACCGACCACGGCGTGCCCATCGCGGGGAAGGACTTCAAGACCGGCCAGACGCTCATCAAGACCGTGATCGCGCCGATGCTCAAGGCGCGGATGCTCGGCCTGTCGGGCTGGTACTCCACCAACATCCTCGGCAACCGCGACGGCGAGGTGCTCGACGACCCCGAGAGCTTCCGGACGAAGGAGGAATCGAAGCTCGGCGTGCTCGAAGAGGTTCTCGAGCCGGACCGGTTTCCCCAGCTCTACGGCGACGTGTACCACAAGGTCCGGATCAACTACTACCCGCCCCGCGGCGACAACAAGGAGGGGTGGGACAACGTCGACCTGTTCGGTTGGCTCGGCTACCCGATGCAGCTCAAGATCGACTTCATGTGCCGCGACTCGATCCTCGCGGCCCCGCTCGCGCTCGACCTGTGCTTGTTCCTGGACCTGGCTCAGCGGGCCGGGCTCGGCGGCATCCAGGAGTGGCTCAGTTTCTACTTCAAGTCACCGCAGGTCGGACCCGGGCTCTATCCGGAGCACGACCTCTTCATCCAGCAGACCAAGCTCAAGAACACCCTGCGCTGGATGATGGGCGAAGAACAGATCACCCACCTTGGGATGGACTACTACCTCGAGGAATAGCGCCAAGCCCGCGAGCTGGCGCACAGAACGACGCCGGTCCAAATGCTCAGAACAGCGCCATATCGGCACCTCGGCTCGCTCCGCTCCGGGCCGTTGAAGGGTGGAGCAGGCTCGGCCGCGCTGCTGGCGCTATCTGTGCGCG
>DASYQJ010000061.1:0-8694 GCA_036005605.1 Acidimicrobiia bacterium | reverse complement strand
CGAGCCGCCGCCGAGCAGGAAGCAGACCCAGTTGTCGTCCTCCTGCTGGACCGCCCAGCCGAGCTGCTCGGCGTAGAACCTCCTCGCCCGCGCGAGGTCCCGCACTCCGAGGGTGATCACGCTCACGTGCGCGTTCATCTCCTCAGGCCGGCTGGCGCGCTCGGACCAGCTCTTCGATCTGGGCGACCACGTCTTCGACATCGAGCTCGGTGGTGTCGATCTGGATCGCGTCCTCGGCCGGCCGCATCCGGGCCGCGTCGCTCTCGTCGCGAAGGCGCAGGTCGGTGGCGAGCGCGTCGGCGCCGATCTCTGGCCGCTCGGCGAGGCGGCGGCCCGCGCGCACCGAGCGTTCCGCGTTGAGGTAAACCTTGACTTCGGCCTGCGGCGCGACGACGGTGCCGATGTCGCGGCCCTCGATGACGACGTCGCCGTCCTCAGCGAGCTCCCGCTGGCGCTCGCGCATCACGGCGCGCACCTGCGGGTGCCGCGCGACCACCGGGACCATGCGGTCGATGTCGGACTTGCGGATCGAGGCCGTGACGTCCGTGTCGGCGATCCAGACGCGGTTGTGCTCGTCCACGGTCACCGGGTTCTCGGCCGCGAGCTGACCTAGCCTCTCCCCCTCCGCGAGCGGCAGCCCGCGCTGGAGCGCGAGCCACGTGAGCGCTCGGTACATCGCGCCGGTGTCGAGATAGCGAAAGCCGAGCCGCTCGGCCAGGCGCCGGGCGACCGTGCTCTTGCCGGCCCCCGCCGGCCCGTCGATGGCGACGATCATCGTTGTGTGACCGAGTCGAGCAGCTCGAAAAACCCGGGGAAGCTTACAGCGACCGCCTCCGGATCCTGGAGCTCCGCTCCGTCGCGGGAGACGAGCCCGGCAACGGCGCCGAGCATCGCGATCCGGTGGTCGCCGTTCGAGCTCATGCGGCCGCCTCGGGGCCGGGCTGGGACGCCGCGGACCATGAAGCCGTCCTCGGTCGAGGCGATGCGGACGCCGAGCGCGCGCAGCGCCGACGTGACGGTTTCGATGCGGTCGGTCTCCTTGACCCGCAGCTCGCGCGCGCCCTCGACGCGGCTCTCGCCATGAGCAAAGCCAGCCGCCAGCGCGAAGAGGGGCAGCTCGTCGACGAGCAGCGGGACCTCGTCGGCGCGGACCTCCGTCGCCACGAGCTCGGCGGAGAGGATCTCGAGGTCGCCGACCGGCTCCCCACCGCTGCGGTGGCGGTGGAAGATCGTGATGCGGGCACCCATGCGGGCAAGCACGTCGAGCAGCCCGGTTCGGCGCGGGTTGAGGCCGACGTCGTGGATCGTCAGCTCGGAGCCGGGGAGCAGCGTCGCCGCGACGACGAAGGGCGCGGCGGCGGAGAAGTCGCCGGGCACGAAGACCTCGCCGAGGCTCAGGCGCTCGACGGCGCCGACCGAGACCCGCCGCTGCCTGCGGGTGACGCGGACGCCGGCCGCGGTCAGCATCAGCTCGGTGTGGTCGCGAGTCGGCAGCGGCTCGACGACGGTGGTGGTGCCCTCGGCGTACAGCCCGGCGAGGAGCACGCACGACTTCACCTGCGCGCTCGCGACCGGCAGCTCGTAGCGGATCCCACGCAGCTCGCCTCCATGGATCGTGAGCGGCGGCCGGCCTTCCGCACTCTCGACGCGGGCGCCCATCTTTGCAAGCGGCTCGACGATCCGGTCGACGGGCCGCCGGCTGATCGACTCGTCGCCGACTAGCTCGAAGCGGCCTTCCTGCCCCACGAGGATCCCGGCCAGCAGGCGCAGCGTCGTCCCGGAGGGCCCGCAGTCGATCGGCGCTCGGGGCTGCCGCAGGCCGCGTAGCCCAGCGCCCTCGATGCGCAACTGGTCGACGTCATCCTCGTGCACGGCGACGCCGATTGCGCGCACCGCCGCGATCGTCGACTCGGTGTCGCCCGAGCGCCCGAAGCCGCGCACGCGCGTCTCCCCTTCCCCGATCGCGCCGAGAAGCACAGCCCGGTGCGAAATCGACTTGTCGCCGGGCACCGCGATGTGCCCGCGCAGCGCCGCCGCCGGCTCGACCTTCACTCCGCCAGCACCGGCGAGACGACGACGCCGTAGCCTTGGGACTCGAGCAGCGCGGCCGCGCGGGAGGCCTCGGCTTCGCCGGTAACCAGAAGCGTCAGCGTGCCCCCGCGTTCCGGCGAGACGTGATGTAGCTCGAAGTCCTCGATGTTGATCCGCTGCGCCCCGAGCGCCTGGGTGATCCCGGCCAGGACGCCCGGGCGGTCCGGGACGTGGACGCGGAGCTGGTGCAGGTCGCCCGGGTCGGGAAACGCACCCGCCAGCATGCGCCGGCGGTTCTCAGCAGCCTCGCCGATCCAGCGGGCGACGAAGCCCGCGTCCCGCGTCTCGAGCGCCGCTTCGAGCTGCTCGACGAGGCGGCGGTGCTCGCCGAGCGCGGCGCGGAGGGCAGCGGTGTTCTCGAGGAAGATGTCGACCCAGATGCGCGGGTTCGCACCGGCCACGCGCGTCATGTCGCGGAGCGAGCCGCCCGCTGCAGCCAGGGGCTCGTGACCCTCGACGCGCGTGGCGCCGGCCTGATTGACGAGCAGGTTGGCAAGCGCGTGCGGGAGGTGGCTCGTGAGCGCCACGAGCCGGTCGTGCGCGTCCGGGTCGATCGCGACAGGCGTGGCTCCGAGGGACGATACGAAGCTGTGGACGAGGCGGTAGCGCTCGGGATCGGTGCGGGCGGTGGGCGTCAGGAACCACGTCGCGCCGTCGAAGAGATCGGCGGCCGCGTGCTCCGGCCCGTGGGCCTCGGAGCCGGTGACCGGATGGCCGCCGACAAAGCGCGGGTCGGCCAACGCGTCACCGACGTTTGATTTCGTCGAGCCGGCGTCGGTGACCGTGCACTCCGACTCGGCCTCGAGCAAGTCCCTCAACGTGCTGCGCAGGCCGATCACGGGTACCGCGACCACCGCCAGGTCGACGATGTCGAGAAGCTCCTCGGGGCCGTGGGAGCACGCCTCGTCGATCGCGCCACGAGAGGCCGCCACCTTGGTCGCGTCCTCGGAGAGGTCATAGCCGACGACGTGCCCGACGCCGGCCCGCTTGGCCGCGAGACCCACCGAGGCGCCGATCAACCCCGTGCCGACGATGCCGAGCCGCGTGACGTCCACGAAGCCAGGCTAACCGCGCCGCCGAGCGGGCAGGAGGACACAGGCGGGTCCCATCCCTAACCCCCACCCACCCGGGGATGCGGCCACCGTAGCCGCGAAGGTGTGACGTGTCCGTCACGCGGGTGTGGCGGAGGCGTGGCTATTCGTCCACAGCGCGGCCCGACCGACCGCCCGCCGCTCCGCTCAGCCGATGCGCTTGCCGAGGAGCTCGACCACCTCGCGCACCTCGCGGGCGAACTCGCCGAACTCCGCGGTCGGGATCTGCTGCGGCCCGTCGCAGAGCGCCTCCTCCGGCTCCGGATGCGCCTCGACGATGATCCCGTCCGCCCCCACCGCCGCCGCCGCGCGCGCCAAAGGAAGCACCAGGTCGCGCCTCCCCGCCGCGTGCGAAGGGTCGACGATCACCGGCAAATGCGTCTCGTGCTTCAGCACCGCCACGGAGCCGAGGTCGAGCGTGTACCTGGTCGCGCGCTCGAAGGTCTTGATCCCGCGCTCACAGAGCACGATCCGGTCGTTCCCCTCCCGCGCCACGTACTCCGCCGCCATCAGCAGCTCCTCGACCGAGGCGGACGGCCCGCGCTTCAGCAGCACCGGCTTGTCGGCACGCCCGACCTCGGCCAGCAGCATGAAGTTCTGCATGTTGCGGGCGCCGATCTGGATCACGTCCGCCGCGTCCAGCACGGCCTCCACGTGACGCGGGTCCATCAGCTCGGTGACGACCGGCAGCCCCGTCTCCTCCCGGGCCTCGCGCAGGATCACGAGCGCCTCCTCGCCGAGACCCTGAAAGGTGTACGGCGAGGTGCGCGGCTTGAAGGCACCGCCACGCAGCATCGTCGCCCCCGCCTCGGCAACTGCCCGGGCGGTGACAAGCGTCTGCTCCCGGTACTCGACCGTGCAAGGCCCGGCGATCAGCCCGAAGAAGTCGTCGCCGACCTTCCGCCCGTCGACCTCGATCACCGTCGGGTCGGGTGACACCTCGCGCGAGACCAGCTTGTAGGGCTTCAGGATTGGCAGTACCTGCTCGACCCCCGGATAGCCCTCCAAGGGGAGCGTCGCCAGCAGCTCGCGCTCGCCGATCGCGCCGATGACGGTCGACTCCCGCCCGCGCGTGACACGCGCGTCCACCCCCGCCTCCTGCAGCCGCGCGAGCACGTGCTCGGTCTGGTCCGGCGTCGCGCCGGAGGCCATCACGATCAGCAGCTCGGGTGATCCGTTCGCGGACACCGAGCCTCCAACTGTAGTTGCGATACTGAGGCCCGAGATGCGCATCTTTTCCGGCATTCAGCCCACAGGCGCCAAGCACTTCGGCAACTACAGCGGAGGCTTCCGCCAGTACGCCTCCACGCAGGAGCAGGGAGAGGCGTTCTTCTGCATCGTCGACCTGCACTCGATCACGATCGCCTACGACCCCGACGAGTTCCGCGAGACGACGCTCGATCTGGCAGCGATGCTCTTTGCGACCGGGCTCGATCCCGACCGCTCGACGGTCTTCGCCCAGAGCCACGTCAGCGCCCACGCCGAGGCGGCTTGGCTGCTGTCGGCGGTCGCCACCTTCGGCGAGCTGCGCCGGATGACGCAGTTCAAAGAAAAGAGCGACCGGCAGCAATCCGTCACGGCCGGTCTCTTCACCTACCCGGTCCTGATGGCGGGCGACATCCTGCTCTACCAGACCGACTACGTTCCGATCGGCGACGACCAGCGCCAGCATCTCGAGCTGGCGCGCGACCTCGCCGAGCGCTTCAACGCCCGCTTCGGCGAGACGTTCAAGCTCCCTGATGGGATCTTCCCCGGAGTCGGCGCGCGCATCATGGATCTCCAGGAGCCGGAGAAGAAGATGTCCACGACCGACGGCACCGCCCAGGGAACGGTCGGGATGCTCGACCCGCCCGACACGATTCGCAAGAAGTTCAAGAGCGCGGTCACCGACTCGGGCACCGACGTGCGCCACGATCCGGACAAGAAGCCGGGAGTCTCGAACCTGATCGAGATCATGTCGGTGGCCACCGGCGACCCGATCGAAGCCGTCGAGGCGCGCTACGACGGCGGCGGCTATGGGCGGTTCAAGGAGGAGGTCGGCGAAGCGGTGGTCGCGCTGCTGCAGCCGATCGCCAAGTGCTACGAGGAGCTGCGCTCCGACCCGGCCGAGCTCGAACGCCTGCTCGCGCGGGGCGCCCAGAAGGCGCGCGAAGCCTCGGCCCCAACGCTCGAGCAGATGTACGAGCGCATGGGCTTCGTGCGCACCTAGCGCCGCCTCGACGGCGGGTGCCGCCTGAAAGCCCCCACCAAGGCCGCGTAGACTGCCGCCGCCCGGCCGACACCGGGCCGAGGACTGTCACAAACACAGGGGGAGGAATGAGACCACAGAGAGGACGGCCACGGCGCGCGCTCACGCTCTGCGTCGCGCTCGTCGGCATGGCCGCGGTGTCGCTCGGCACCGCGAGCGCGAAGTCCAAGGACGGCGGGTTCCTGACGACGAGCCCGGCGATGCTGGCGCCGGTCGCGGCGGGGGTGGAGGTCAAGCCTCTCCTCACCGTCGGGGACACCGTCGGGGGCTACAAGTTCGAGTCGATTCCCGACGGGATCGCGCTCGACAAGCATCACGGCGGGCACGTGGACGTCTACGTCAACCACGAGACGTCGCGCGTCCCGTTTCCGGCCACGCGCAGCGACTTTACGAACGCGCTGCTGAGCAAGCTCACACTCGACCGGAAGACAGGGGGAACGCTTGCCGGCAGCTACGTGATCCCGAGCGGGGCGAACTACCAGCGCTTCTGCTCGAACTTCTTCGTCTCGCGCAAGCAGGGCTTCGAGCGACCGCTCGTGTTGACGAACGAGGAGGCGCGTGACTGGGTGAACCGAACCGGCGATGCCTGGCCGGCGACGCCCTTCGCGCCCGGAGCCGAGCAGGCCGGCGTAGTCGTGGCTTACGACGTGACCACAGGCGCCTACCGGTCGATCTACGGACTCGGCCGGTTCAACCACGAGAACGCTGTCGCGCTGCCGAAGTACAAGCGGCCGGTGATCCTCTCCGGCGACGACACCTTCGACGCGCCGGCGTCGCAGCTCTACCTGTACGGCGCCAAGAGCGGCGACGACGTCTGGAACGACAGGGGGACGCTGTACGCGTTCGTCTCCGACGACGCCAGCATCAACGACTACGGCGACGTGCACCCCGGCGACTCGGTCGCGGGGCACTTCATCGAGGTCCCGCGGATGATCGCTACAGGCAAGAAGGCGGACGGCAGCGAAGTCAGAGCAGCCGACTTCGGCTTCCCGGCACCTCCGGCCGGCGTCCCCGACGGCCCGCAGTGGGTGCTCGAGTACTGGAGCAACAACGTTGCGAGCGCGTTCCAGTTCATTCGCATCGAGGACATCGCCTACGACCGGCACCAGCCGAACGTCGTCTACTTCGCCGACACCGGCGAGCCACGGGCGATCCCGGACGCGGCGACCGGCAAGCTGCGCCGCGGGCCGGCCGGCACGACCGGCCCGTACCCGAACGGGCGCATCTTCCGGATCGTCCTCGACAAGAAGAACCCGCTGCAGGTCGAGAGCCTCTCGATCCTGCCCGGCACCGACTTCGATGCCGGCGGCTACAACAATCCGAACGTCACGCACCAGCCGGACAACGTCGAGACGACCAAGAACGCGCTGCTCATCACCGAGGATCCCGGCTCGCACAACCAGTACCCGCCGCCTGCCGGCCCGGGAAAGACAGCCGCGCGCGTGTGGCGCTACGAGCTGAACACCGGCGCGCTCGACGTCGTCCTGCGCGTCGACCACACCTCCGATCCGACGGGCCAGCGGCTCGGAAACTGGGAGTCGAGCGGGATCGTCGACGCCTCGAACCCGTTCGGCAAGGACATGTTCCTGATCGACGTCCAGGCCCACGGCTGGGAGATCGACACGCAGGTGAACCGCAGCCCGCCGAACCTCATGCGTGAGAACGGCCAGCTGCTGCTGGTCAAGATCCCGGGGACGTAGGCGGGCGAGCTAGCGAGTGACCTGTGCGGCCGGCGGACCCGGCCGCACAGGCGCCTGCGTAACGAGGTGGTATTGACCCGTCGACCGGCATCGGCCTCCGTTAGATTCGCGCCCGAGGACATCCACAGGAGGAGGTCTCATGAAGGGGAGAGTGAGGATCGCCGTGCTCGTGCTCGCCGTCTTGACCGCGGCCGGGCTCGCGGCCGCGACGAAGACGAGCAAGTCGAGCGCAAAACCGACGGCTGCGCCGCCGGCGAGTGGCTGCCAGCTCAACTCGCCGAACGGGCAGGTCAAGCACGTCATCTACATCATCTTCGACAACGTCCATTTCCTACGGGACAACCCCGACGTGCCGTCGGATGTCGAGCAGATGCCGAACCTGCTCAACTTCATCCGCAGCACCGGCACGATGATGACCAACGACCACACAGTCCTGATCTCGCACACCGCCAACGGGATCCTGACCAACCTGACGGGCATGTACTCGGATCGGCACGGCCAGGCGGTTTCCAACTCGTACCGCTACTTCAGGGCCGACGGCTCGACAGCGTCGTCCTCGTCGTTCAAGTACTGGACCGACCTCACGGACGACGTCAACACACCGCCGACGGACCCGAACTTCAACATGGTCAACGGCGACAGCGGCACTCCGAAGAACGCTCCCGCGCCGTGGGTGCCGTACACGCGCGCAGGGTGCGACTTCGGTGCGACGGCGCTCGCAAACGTCGTCCTCGAGAACACCGGCACGGGGCCCAACGGCGACATGACGAAGGTGTTCGGCGCGGGCTCGCCTGAATGGCTCGAGGCGCAGGCCTCGAACGCGGCGCCGCCCGGGACGGCGGAGCGTGCCCTGGCCCAGACCGACTTCGTCGGGATGGCCGTCCACTGCGCGCAAGGCTCCGACAGCATCTGCGACGGGAACTCCCACGTACGGCCGGATCTGCTGCCCGACGAGCCGGGCGGCTACAACGGGTTCCAGGGCCTCTTCGGGGCGAAGTACGTGAACCCGGCGATCACCGGCGGTAGTCCGGTGGTGAACAAGCTCAACGGGCAGCCGATTACCGACCCGTTCGGCCAGCCGGGCTTCCCGGGCTTCGACGGCCTCTTCGCCACCACGACGCTCTCGTACGTGGCGCAGATGCAGGAGGCGGGGATCCCTGTCACGTTCGGCTACATCTCCGACGCGCACGACCAGCACGGTGTCGCGGGCGAGATCCACGCAACGCGCGGTCCGGGCGAGGCCGACTACGTCCAGCAGCTCAGGGACTACGACACGGCGTTCGGTCAGTTCTTCGACCGGCTGGCCGCGGACGGCATCAACAAGAGCAACACGCTCTTCGTCTTCACGAACGAGGAGGGCGACCACTTCGCAGGCTCGCCGCCGACCAACCCGGGCTGCGACGGCGTCAACACGCCGTGCACGTATCCACTGACGCCCGAGGGCAACCGGTTCATCGGCGAGATCAACGGGAACCTCGCCGGCCTGCTGGCCACCCAGCAGGGGATCACGACGCCGTTCACGGTGCACTCGGACATGGCGCCGACGATCTACCTGACCGGCAAT
>DASYQJ010000060.1:0-3796 GCA_036005605.1 Acidimicrobiia bacterium | reverse complement strand
CGCGCCCCAGTCACCGCCCTGCGCGCCGTAGCGGTCGTATCCGAGGCGCGCCATGAGCGCCGCCCACGCGTCGGCGATGCGGTCGATGTCCCATCCCGGTTCGGCGGGCTTGTCGCTGAAGCCGTATCCCGGCAGGGACGGGCACACGACATGGAAAGCGTCGGCGGGGTCGCCGCCGTGCGCGGCAGGATCGGCGAGCGGGCCGATGACGTCGAAGAACTCCACCACCGACCCGGGCCAGCCATGCGTCATCACCAGCGGCAGTGCATCCGGCGACGGCGATTGCACGTGGAGGAAATGAATGCCGAGACCATCGAGCTCGGTCGTGAACTGCGGGAACCCCGTCAAGGTCTTCTCGCAGCGGCGCCAGTCGTACCCGTCCTGCCAGTACGCGCAGAGGTCGCGCAGCCAGTCGACCGGGACGCCCTGGCTCCAATCGGTCACCGGCGCCGGCTCGGGCCAGCGGGCACGGGCGAGCCGCCGGCGGAGATCGTCGAGCTCGTCGTCACCGATCTCGACGCCGAACGGGGTCACGTCGTCAGGCATGGGGGCACTCTAGGGACGCGCCGGACGCGCGCGCTGGGCCAGCATGCGCCAGCCGGCGGGGACGTCGAGGAAGCGTTGGATGTCACGCCGGATGATCTCGGCGCCGGCCGGCGAGTCGTACATGCGCTGGTGGACGTCCTTCAGCGTGCGGAAGCCGAGCTCGGCGATCCCGTCGACCTCGGGCGCCGTCGGCGTGGTGTTCTCGAGGACGATGTTCTGCACGTACCGCACGAGGACGGGATGGTGTTTCCGGGCGAGCGGTGCATGCACGTTCGTCCAGTGGTCGGCGAACTGCTCCCGGGTGAGGCCGGCGGCCCGGCGCACGAACGCGATCCGTGTGATCGCCTCGCCGCCCCGATCCCACTGGGGCCGCTCCTCGACGACATACGGCTCGGCGTCCGGGGGGAGCAGCGCGTCATGCCGCATGATCGCGATGGCGGCGATGTGCTCCTGCCGGCCGGTCACGCCCTCGCCGACGGGTAGGTACAGGTCATCGGCGTCGTCGGGAATCGCACCGAGAAGCGCGGCGATGACTTTCACCTCATGGTCAGAGTAGAACCGGCCCATGGAACCCAGCGATTTCGAGACCAGCACCGTCTTCCGCGAGCTCGTCGACGAGCTGCGCTCCCTGGAGTCGAAGCTCTACGACGGTCCCAACGCGCCCCAGGACGAGCAGTCGGTGCTCGAGGGGTACAAATGGATCTTCTCCATCCTTCAGGTCGCGTTCGACGCCCACGTGTGGGCCGACACGGCAAACCCGCGCTTCGTGGACATTGTCGGTCCGTACAAGAAGTGGGGTGGCGACAACGCCGACGCCTTCTACCAGTACGTGCCGATCGACCCCCGCCGTACGTACCGGGTACGGGGCAAGAAGGGCGACGCCGTCTATCTCTCGCTGACCGTCTACGGCGGCCCGGACGACGGCCGGTACTCGGAGCGCATCGTCGGCACCGTGAACGACCGCACGCTCGACATCGCGCCTGACGGCACGTTCGAGCTCGTCCTCAGCCCGGAGCCGCACGACGGCACGTGGCTGAAGCTCGAGCCCGACGCCGTCTGCGCGATCACCCGCGACTACCTCGACGACCCGGTGCACGACCGCCGTCTCGAGTGGCACATCGAGGCCGTCGACCCGCCGGCCACCTACCGCCTCGACGACGCCGAGCTCGCCCGCCGCTTCCGCGCCGCCGTCACGTGGCTGCGCGACCAGGCCAACATCGTCCCGCTCGCGCTCGGCGATCCGAACACGGTCGACGAGCCCTACCCGGTCCCGCAGCAGACGTTCGGGTGGGCCGCCGGCGACGCCGCCTATGCGATGGGCAGCTTCGACCTCGCGGAGGACGAGGCGCTCGTCATCGAAGGCCGATCACCCGAGTGCGCGTTCTGGAACGTGTGCCTGTGGAACCAGTTCCTGCACACGTACAACTACGACTACGAGCGCGTCACGATCAACGGCGGGCAGGTGCAGTACGAGGACGACGGCTCGTGGACGATCGTCGTCGCCCACCGCGATCCCGACCATCCGAACTGGGTCTCGCCTGCCGGGCACCCGCGCGGGCGCATCTGGTTCCGCTGGTTCTACCCGTCGGAGACGCCCGAACGGCCGACCACGCGCGTCGTCAAGGTGACGGGCTGACGCCGAGGACGCACACGACCGCCGTCGGCTGCAACGCGAGCGTCTCAACCCGCACGTCGGTGAAGCCCGCGGTCGCGAAGTGCGCCGCGATCTCCTCACCCGCGCGCGCAGCGGTCTCGTCCGTCGACCCCGGAGCACGAGGCTGGAAGACGATCGCGATCCGTCCTCCCGGGACCAGGAGACCGCGCAGCTGCTTCAGCCTCGCGACCGGGTCGTCCCAGAACATCAGCGAGTTGACGGCGAGCATCTTGTCGAACGGCGCGTCGAATCCGGGCAACGCTTCGGCCGAGCCGAGGCGCAGGTCGACACGTCCGTCGCGAACAGCCGCGGCGTTGCGGCGGGACGCCTGACGGACCATCACCTCCGAGTGATCGACGCCGACGACCCGACCGCTGGTCGCGCGACGCGCCAGCTCTTCGATCGCGATCCCGGGGCCGAAGCCGACCTCGAGCACGCGATCGTCGGGCTGCACGTCGAGCAGCCCCACCGCCCACACGTTGCGCTTGCGGTTCGATTCCCGGTGCGCCATGACCCAGCCCGCCGCTCGGCCGCCCATGCCGTGGGGGCGGCGGAACTGCCTGACCATCGCGAGCATTGTCTTCTGCTTGAGTCCCATGACCTGATCCAACAACTTCAAGTACGCTTGAAGTCAAGGGATGGCCGATGAACTGCTGACGATCGGGGAGCTCTCGCGACGCACCGGCGTTGCCACGTCGGCACTGCGTTACTACGAGGAGCTCGGTCTCCTCCGCCACGCCACCCGGATCTCCGGCCACCGCCGGTACCCACCCGAGGCGGTCGGCGTGGTCGGCGCCATCCTCCTGCTTCGAGACGCGTTCACGCTGGACGAGATCCGCCGCCTCATGGCTGCCCGCTCGAAGTCCCCACGCTCGTGGCGTGAGCTCGCGCGCCGCAAGCTCGTCGAGCTCGACGAACGCATCGAGGAAGCCCAAGCCGCCCGTTTCGCCATCGAGCACGCGCTCGAGTGCCCGTACGAGGACATCGTCGACTGTCCGAGCTTCCAGCAGATCGTGCTCCTGCGCCTCGCCGGCAAGCCGCTCGAGGACATGCACACCGCGTGAAGCGTCGCAGCAGGGCAAAATAACGGCCGTGCCGAACGTTCGCGGCGTCGACATAGCAGTCTCCGACGACGGCGAAGGGCTCCCGTTCTTCTGGGGCCACGGCCTCGTCAGCAGCATGGAGCAGGAAGACCGGTTCCTGGTCATGGACTGGGCGCGCCTCGCGCGTCGATACCGCGTCATCCGATGGGACGCGCGCGGCCACGGGCTGTCCGGCGGCGCTCCCATGCCCGACGATTACCGCTGGGACAACCTCGGCCGAGACCTCATCGCGCTCGCCGACTCGCTCGGCATCGACCAGTTCGTCGCCGGCGGCGCGTCGATGGGCGCCGCCACCGCGCTCCACGCCGCCGTCCAGGCGCCAGGCCGGGTGATTGCGCTCGTGCTCATGCTCGCCCCGACCGCGTACGGGACCCGCGACGAGCAGGCCGACCTCTACCGCGCCGCGGCAGTGCTCGTCGAGCGACTCGGGATGGAGACCTACCTCCAGCAGCTGAGCAACCTGCCCGCGCCGGGGATCCTGGCCGACTTCTCC
>DASYQJ010000059.1:0-5454 GCA_036005605.1 Acidimicrobiia bacterium | reverse complement strand
CCGGCCCAGTGGACGGTGATGGCGCGCCTGGCGCCGATGCTCGTGCCGGTGGTCGGCGCGCAGTTCCTGGCCGCACGGGGACGGCTCCTCGGCCCCGAGCGGCTGGTGGACGACACGATGAGCTGGACGATGTGCGACCCGACGCGCATCGACCCCGAGCTGCGTCGCCGACTCGTCGAGCTGTCCAGGACGCGCCGGGGCTTCCCCGAGGCGGCGGCCGCGTACGCCGAGTCGGCCCGGGGACTGTTCTGGTACCTCACTCGCAACATGCGCACCGACGAGGCGCATGTCTCTTCGCCCACGCTGATCGTCCACGGCGACCGGGACCGGCTGGTCCCGGCGGCGGCGGCGCGAGCTCTCGCGGCGCGCCGGCCCGAGTTCGCGCTCGAGATGATCGACGACTGCGGCCACGCCCCGCAGCTGGAGGTGCCCGATCAGTTCCTCGCCGCCGTCGTCCCGTGGCTCACGGCCAGGCTCGCGGCGCGCTGAGCGACGATGAGCAACGGCGCCAGCGTCCTGGCCGAGCCCGTCCGCCAATTCGTCGACGACGTCACGGCGGTGCTCGTCGAGCTGGGCCGGGGCAGCTCGTCGGCGGGCACGCTCGAGCGCGACGCCGCCCTCGAGGCTCAGGCGATCGCGGCGTCCGTCATCGCCAGCGACGGCCGGTACAGCGACGCCGAGCTCCGCGCCTTCGCCACGGCGCTGTCGCCGTGGTTCGACTCGTTGCGCCGCGCGACGCCGGAGCAGTTGCGGGGCGGCGATGCCATCCGCCAGTACCGGGCCTGGCCGATCACGCCGTCGCCGCTGTTCGAGACCGTCGTCAGCGCCGACAGCCGCAACGGCACGAGCAACGGCTGGCGCTACTACCAGGCCGCGCTGCGTGTCGCGCATGCGGGCGCAGCGCTCGACGAAGTGCCGACGCGCGAACGGCTCCTCGCCGTCGACACGCTCCGGACGATGATGCTGCGGCGCCTGGCCACGGCGAAGGTGGAGCGGCCCGCCGACATGCCGCGCGGCGTCGGCGAGCCCGAGCCGCTCGAGGACCGGCGGGCGCCGGCCGCCCGGCCCCTCGACGAGCTCCTCGCCGAGCTCGACGCGCTCGTCGGCCTGGCGGCGGTGAAGACCGAGGTGCGGCTGCTGACCAACCTGATCCGGGTCGAGAACCTGCGCCGCGAGCGCAAGCTTCCCGTGGTCGACCAGAGCCGACACCTCGTGTTCGTCGGCAACCCCGGCACCGGCAAGACCACGGTGGCGCGGCTCCTCGCCCAGATCTTCCACACGCTCGGCGTCGTGTCGAAGGGTCAGCTGGTCGAGACCGACCGCTCGGGTCTGGTCGCCGGCTACGTCGGGCAGACGGCACCCAAGGTCAACGAGGTCACGCGCCAGGCGCTCGGCGGCGTGCTGTTCATCGACGAGGCCTACGCCCTCGTGCAGGGAGGCGAGCAGGACTTCGGGCGGGAGGCGATCGCGGCGCTGTTGAAGCAGATGGAGGACCATCGCGACGACGTCGTCGTGATCGTCGCCGGCTACCCGGCGCCCATGACCGAGTTCCTCGACGCCAACCCCGGCATCCGCTCGCGCTTCCCGAAGACGCTCGAGTTCCCCGACTACACCGACGACGAGATGGTCGCCATCTGCGACTCGATGGCGAAAACGAGTCACTACGAGCTCGACGTGTCGGCGCGCGAGCGGCTCCGGGCATGGCTGGCGCGCCAGCCCCGGGGAGCGAGCTTCGGGAACGCCCGCCTCGTTCGCAACGTGTTCGAGCAATCGGTGACCCGCCAGGCGAGCCGGGTCGTCGACCTGCCGTCGGTGACCGATCATCAGCTGATGACGCTCACCGCCGCCGACATCCCCGACTAGCTGGTCGCCGTCGCAAGCCCCGGCTCCTGCGGCGACGGTCGGCAAAGCCGCCGTCACCGCGGACTGAACGGCACCTAACCTCCATCCGTGCGACGGGTAGGCGCGGCGGTTGCGGCGGTGGGGCTGGTGCTCGTCGCGCTGGCGGTGAAGGGCGAGTGGCCCTTCGGCGGAGGCAACGGCGGCAGTGGCGGCGGAGCCGTCCGGTTGCTGTGCACGACGGAACTCGAGGCCGCGTGCACACAGGTCGCCGAGCACGACGGTGACGTCTCCGTGACGGTCGAGCCCGCCGGAACGACCGCCCAGTCGCTCGTTTCTCTGCCCGACAACCAGCGACCGGACTTCGACGCGTGGCTGGCGCCGTCGCCGTGGGCACAGATGGTTGACGTGCAGCGGCGTGGGAAGCGGCCGCTGTTCGCCAAGCCGTCGGACGCGATCGGGCGTTCCCCGCTGGTGGTCGCGGTTCGGGCCGACCGCAAGCCGGTCCTCGACGCGACCCCGCCGTGCAACAACGCGATCGACTGGAAGTGCATCGGAGCCGTTGCGGGCCGGCCCTGGACCGACCTCCCCGGCGGCCAGGCGGCGTGGGGAACGGTGAAGCCCGGATACGGCGACCCCACCGTCAACGCCACGTCACTGCTCGTCCTCTCCCAGGCGTCGAGCGAGTTCCTCGACAACAGCGACTACTCGCGTTCCGACCTCCAGGACAACAACGAGTACCTCGACTGGCTCACCGGCCTCGAGCGCGCCGTGCCGAAGCTCGCCCCGTCGGCGGCGGGCCCGTTCGCGGCGATGCTGCAGCAGCTGCCGACCGCCACCTACGACATGGTCGGCACCACCGAAGCCGATGCCGGACCGGCGCTGGCTGCGGCCGCGCCCGACCGTCGGCAGCAGTTGACCCTCCTCTACCCTGAGCCGGTGGTCACCGCCGACGTCGTGGTCGCCGCCGTGGCCGCAAGCCCGAACCGGGACGGCGCCGACGGCCTGGCCGGCAACAGCGAGCTCGCCGCCGCCCTTGCGCGCAGCGGCTGGCGCGTGTCGGGGCAACCCAGTGCTCGGGGTGTGCGCGACACGCCGGCGTTGCCGCGCGGCTCAGGCTTGCCGACCGACCCGGGCTCGCTGGTGGCGCTGCAAGAGACCTGGCTGGGCGTGCCGAAGTGAAACGCGCCATCGGCGCCGCGCTCGCGGTGCTCGCGGTCACGGCGACTGTGCAGGTGCTCACCTCCGGGGTCGCCCGGGCCGCCGACTGCATCACGGTCGACATGCAGGTTTCGCCGGAGAAGGTCGACCTGCTCACCGACCTCGCCAAGCGCTTCAACGACTCGGACCGCGCCAGCCTCGACGGCCAGTGCATCAACGTGCACGTGGTGTCGAAGTCGTCGGGCGAAGCGGCGTCGTTGCTAGCCGACGACTGGCCGAACCCGAAGGCGAACGGGCCCCGGCCGGTGGTCTGGTCGCCGGCGTCGAGCGCGTGGGGTCAGGTCGTGAACCAACGCCGGGCCGATGCGGGCAAGAAGGCGATCGCCCCCGCCGGCACTCCGCTGCAGCTCACCCCGCTCGTCATCGCCATGCCCAAGCCGATGGCCGAGGCGCTCGGGTACCCGAACACGCCGCTCGGGTACTCCGACATCCTCGCTCTGGCCCGCAACCCCGACGGGTGGGGCGCGCTCGGACATCCCGAGTGGGGGCCGTTCCGGCTCGGGAAGACCAACCCCAACTTCTCGACCAGCGCGCTGAGCGCCACCATCGCGCAGTACTACGCCGCGTCGGGCAAGACGAGCGGGCTCACGCTCGAGGACCTCAATCGCCCCGAGGTCGACGACTTCGCGCGCGGCGTCGAGTCGTCGGTAGTGCACTACGGCGACACGACGCTCACGTTCCTCAACAACCTCTACCGCGCCGACCAGCGCGGCACCGGGCTGACGTATGTGTCGGCGGTGGCGGTCGAGGAGAAGTCGGTCATCGACTTCAACAAGGGCAACCCGGACGGCATCCTCGATCCCGGCGAGCATCCCAAGCCGCCGCGCGTGCCATTGGTCGCGATCTACCCGAAGGAAGGGACGCTCTTCTCGGACAGCCCGTTCATCACGGTCGACGCACCGTGGGTGAGCGCGAAGGAGAAGAAGGCCGCGGCCAAGTTCCAGCAGTTCGTCGAGCAGCCGAACAACCAGAAGCGGGTGCTCAAGTTCGGGTTCCGGCCCGGCAACCCGAAGGTCGCCATCGGCGCGCCGATCGAGGCGAAGTACGGCGTCGATCCCAAGCAGCCGCAGACGACGCTCGAGCTGCCGTCGCCGCCGGTGCTCGTCGGCCTCATCGACCGGTGGGGCCAGAACCGCAAGGCGGCACGCGTGCTGATCGTGATCGACGTGTCGGGCTCGATGGGAGAGCCCGCCAGTGGTGACGGCGGCGATTCGAAGCTCGATCTGGTCAAGAAGGCGGCGGTCGCCGCCCTCGGCCAGTTCAAGACCGACGACGACGTCGGGCTGTGGATCTTCTCGACCGGGGTGAGCCGTCAGGAGCCCACCGACTACCTGGAGCTGGTGCCGATCGGTCCGATCGGCCCGCAACGAGAGGCGATGGCTGCGAAGATCAACGACCTCGTGCCGACCCAGGGGACGCCGCTGTACACGGTCACGAAGGCCGCCGACGACCAACTGGTGCAGACGTTCGACGCGCAGCGGATCAACGCCGTCCTGCTCCTCACCGACGGCAAGAACGAGGACGAGCGCAACACCGACCTCGACGGGTTGCTGCGCTCGCTGCGGGCGCGCAACGAGGGGCAGGTCGCGAACCCGGTCCGGGTGTTCCCGATCGCCTACGGGCAGGATGCGGACCTGCCTACTCTCAAGCGCATCGCCGAGGCGACGAACGCCACCGTCTACAACGCCGCCGACCCGAAGAGCATCAACAAGGTGTTCCTCGCCGTCGTGAGCAACTTCTAGCGCGCATGAGCGTCATCGACCGCCTGCCGGAGCACCTCAAGAACCGCAAGACGGCGGAGGCCGTCACCGCTCCGTCGGCGCTGTTGCTCGCGGGGGCCGGCACCGCCGCCGGTGTCCTCATCGGCGCCGGTCTGCCGCTTGCGATCCTCGTCGGCGCGGTGGCGTACGGCGTGCGGGTGGCGTTCGGCCTGCCGCGCAAGCCGCGGCCGGAGCGCATCGACCTCGCCGGCCTCAGCCAGCCGTGGCGTGCGTACGTGAAGGACGCCATGGAAGCGCAACGGCGGTACGGGCGCGCGGTCGCGACCGCCGAGCCGGGGCCGCTGCACGACCGCTTGGGTGAGATCGGCGCCCGCCTCGATGCCGGGGTGCGCGAGTGCTACCGGATCGGCCGGCGCGGCGCCGCCCTCGACACGGGATTGGCCGGGCTCCAGACGGGAGTGGCGTGGTCGGACCTCATGCACGGGCTCGACAACTACCGCGTCCCGGCGGAGCTGCGTGAGCGCGTGCAACAGGGCGAGAGCATCCACGACCATCCCGCGCTCGCCGACGAGCTCAAGAAGTGCGGGATGGATGCGCAGGCGCTCGAGAAGCTCGAAGCGCTGCAGGCGCAGGTGCTGTCGGCCCAACGGCTGAGCAAGGTCGCGGAAGACGC
>DASYQJ010000058.1:0-19754 GCA_036005605.1 Acidimicrobiia bacterium | reverse complement strand
GCCGCCCGGGCGAGCAGCTGGCGGGTGGGAACGTCGGCACCCTCGAGTGGCGGAGGCTCGAAGGCAGGAAGATCGAGGCTACGTTCGCCCTCGTCGGTGACCGCGGTCTCGACCTCCGCCTCGGCGTGCCGGCTGCCGTCGTTCGTGGCGGTGTCACGGCGCAGCGACGCGAGCGCTTGACGGCCGCGACGTTTCACTTCGTCGTCTACCCGGCCCATTCCTGGCCCTCTACTCGTCTACCCGTGCGCGCGTAGCGCCATGTTGGCCGAGGGCTCCCGCCTGGTCAAGGTTCGGCTCAGAATCCCCTCGTTTCACGGGGAACAAGCCCTGAATCGGACATCCCGGGCCCAGTCGCCGGCCTGGCCTCCTCGATGTTTCACGGGAAACCATCTGCGTCCCCCGCTTGCCCTGGCGACCTCGTTTCACGGGAAACATCCGACGTTCCGGGGCCCGGCCGGGCCCGTCACCACAACGGCCGTTGTCCCGGGACACCCACGCGCCGGGGCCACCGGTCCTCCGGACGCCCCTCGGCTGTGAGCAGAGCAACCCCTGCGCCCTTTCCACGCCGCAGCTCCGGCCCGAGCAGCCCCAATTCACCGAGCCCGGCCGCCGGCCAGCGCTTCTGATCGGGCTCGCCCGGCGGCTCGCTCACCACCAGACGGCCCCCCGCACTGAGGAAGCCGACCGCGCATTCGGCCGTGGTCGCCGGCGCCCCAAACCCCCTCGCCACCACCAGGTCGAACGCCTCCCGGAATTCCTCCCGTCGGGCCAGCTCCTCGGCCCGGCCGCAGGCGACCGACGCTCGATCGCTCAGACCGAGCCCACTCACGGCTGCCTCGAGGAACGAGCAGCGCCGCCGGCGCGCATCGAGCAAGACCCCGGTCGCCGCCGGCCACAGCGCAAGCAGAATCACGCCGGGCACGCCCGCGCCCGAGCCAAGATCAAGAAATCGCCCTCGAAACTCGCCGCCGACGGCCGCCGCCATCGCCTCCGCGTGATCGAGATGCGCTTCGACGGGGCCCGGGCCGAGCATCCCCCGCCTGCGGGCGTCTTCGAGTTGGACCGTCAGTCGACGGCGAAGCTGTGGGGCGAGCATCGCTCGCCGCCCATCACGCCGGCCGGATCACGACCCGGCGGCGCGGCTCTTCGCCCTCCGAAGTCGTCGTGACGCCCTCCATCTCGGCGACGACGTCGTGCACGACCTTCCGGTCGGACGCCGACATCGGCTCGAGCGCCTGTTCCGCGTCCTCGTCGCGGACTCGCTCCGCGAGCTGGCGCGCGAACTCCGACAATGCTTCCCGCCGCTTGGCCCGGTAGCCGGCGACGTCGACGTGGACACGGACGCCATGACCCCCGGTTTGCCGCTGGACGACGGTGCGCACGAGCTCTTCGACCGCGGCGAGCGTCGCTCCCCGCGGCCCCACCAGCAAGCCGAGGTTGTCACCCGTCACGTCGACAAGGACCGTGTCCTCGTCCTCGAGGCGGCTGGCCACCTCTGCCTTGGCCCCGAACGCCTCCACCAGGCCCCGGGTGAACTCCACGGCCTGGTCGGCTTGCTCGTCCACCGAGATGTCGACTTGCTCGTCCACGTTCGCTCCCTGCTGCTGCTCTTCGCGCGGGCCTTCGCCCCGCCCGCTCGTGCCACCGCGACCACGCCGGCGGCGGTTCCTCGCCGGCCGCGACCCTCTGTTCTCCTGCGACCCGTCGCCCCTCGACCCCGAACGAGGACCCGTACGCGTCCTGCGCTCGCCGCCGCGGTCTTCGTCTCGTCCGCCGGATGCGCCACGCCGCCGAGAGCGCCGCCGCGGCTCACCCGGCTTCTCCCGAGAGATCGGCTTGACCCGGGCCCGGATGCGCGCCTCCCCGCCGAACCGCCCGAGAATCCCGCCGCGGGGTCGGGCCATCACCTCATATTCGACGTCGTTCTCGTCGACCCCCAGCTCGTCGAGGGCTGCGTCAAGCGCATCTTCGATCGTGCGGCCGGTCGTCTCGACCCATTCCATCTACCGCTTCCGCTTCTTCTTGCTGCTGCGCCGCCGGCGAGACTGCCCGGCGCGCCCGGACCCGCCTTGGCGGGCCGCAGGCTGCTTGGACGCGGCTTGCTTGGGCTGCGACGGTGGCGCAGCCGGCGCCCCTCCCGAGTTGCCGTCCGCCGGCGGGCGGAACAGGTCGCGCAGCGCCCCCAACGGGCTCGACTGCCGGCCGGATGGGGCCGCCGGCTTCGCGCGCGGGGCGGCCTTGGGTCGCTCCGCCGGCGCAGGCTCGACCGTCTCCGCCGGCTCGGACGACCCTTCGGTCACCTCGCGCTTCGACGGGGAGCTCTTGGCGTCGATCGCGCCGCCCTTCTTGAGATGATCACGCGGTGCGATCTTGCGCATGATCAGCTCCTGCTGACCGAGCCGCCAGAGGTTCGACACCAGGAAGTACAGGACCAGCCCGGCAGGGAAGAACAACGAGAACGCCCCGAAGGCGATGGGGAGCACCTTCGTGATCATCTGCATCTGGGCGTTGGCGCCGGGCGGCGTGTTGCGCTGACTCTGCCGCGACTGCAAGAAGCCGGTCAGGAACACCGCCCCGACGAGGATGTAGTAGGGCAGCGCCGTCAACAGGTCGCCGTGGTTGTCGGTCGCCTTCAGCGACAGATCCATGCCGAGGAACGTGAGCCCGTTCGGTTCGGCGGCGATGATCGCCTTGTACAGCGACGACCCTGTCGGCACTGTCGCGGCTGTCGAGCGCAACACGTGGAAGAGCGCGATGAAGACCGGGAACTGCACCACGAGCGGCAGGCACCCGCCCAGCGGGTTGACCTTGTTCTCCTGGTACAGCTTCATCATCTCTTCGTTGAGCTTCTGGCGATCCCCCTTGTGCTTCGCCTGCAGCTTCTTGATCTCGGGCTGCAGACGCTGCATCGCCAGCATCGACCGCGACGACTTGGCGGTGAGCGGGAACAGGAGAAGCATCACCGTGATCGTCAGCAGGATGATCGCGACGCCCTCGTTCGGGACGATGGCGTAGAAGAACGCCAGAACGGCTCCGAGGGCGTTGTAGAGGGGATCAAGCATCGGTCAGCCTGCTCTCATGGGCGAACGTGTGTTCGGGGGGACGGGGTCGAGGCCGCCGCCGCCCCAAGGATGGCAGCGCCCCAGCCGGCGGATCGCCAGCCAGAGGCCGCGAAGGGCACCGTGCTGCTCGAGCGCTTCGAGCGCGTATGCGGAGCACGACGGGTGGAAGCGGCACCGCGGCGTCAGGTGCCCGCTCACGAGCCGCCACGCCCGGATCGGCGCCATGAGCAGGCGCGCCAGGACGGACGGCGCGGCGGCGGACACGTCGACGACGGCGCTCATTGCTGCGTCCCGGTTGCGGCAAACAGGGCAGCCAGCGTGTCGACGAGGGCGTCGAACGGCATCGTCAGCGCTTCCCCGCGGGCCGAGACCAGGTAGGCGCCCCCGGCGCCGAGGTCCGCCTCGGCACATCCGACGGCTGCCCGCAGGCGGCGACGCAAGCGGTTCCGCGCCACCGCATTGCGGGCGCCGCTGACGGCGTAGGCCACTCTCGCCGGGCCCTCGCCCTCGCCGCGAACGACGCGGACGGTGACCGGGCCTTGTACGTGTCGCTCCGCCCGGGCGAGGGCGGCGAAAGTCGCACGGTCGCGGACGCGCCAGATCAGGCCGACAGGCGCGTGCGGCCGCGCTGGCGTCGGGCCTTGAGCACCGCCCGACCGCCTCGGGATCGCATACGGGATCTGAAGCCGTGTCGCTTCTTGCGCTTTCGGTTGTTCGGCTGGAACGTGCGCTTCACGCATGGCCTCCTCGCGAAGGGTCGCCCGCGAGACCCGAGGTCAGGGGCCGCAAATAATCGGGCGAGCCACCCAGTGTACGGCGCCGCGTGAAACAGTCGCAACGCGGGCGCCGGGCGCGCGACTCACGTTGCGCCACGCGACCCTTGTTTGCCGCGAAACCCCGGTGCTACGTTCGAACTTCTCGCCAACGCCACGGCCTCGGAGGCGAACTTCCCCGAACTTTGAGAGGCCGAACTTTTCTGCCGGCTGGCTGCTTCCGGTGGCCCGAAGAGGAACCTTCTCCACACCTGTGGATGCACCTGTGGAATTCGACCGGGGCGTCACCGCCGCCGAGATCTGGGAGCACGGCGCGACCGCCCTCCGCTCCCAGCTCGCACCGAACACGTGGGGACTCTGGTTCCAAGGCGTCCGGGCGATCAGCCTGACAGAAGACGTCCTCACCCTCGCGGTCCCGAGCTCCCTCGCCGCCGATCGCATCCGCTCCAGCTACACGGGGATGCTGGCCGACACGCTCCGGGACGTCACCGGGCAGCAGCTCAGGGTGGAGCTGACCGTCGAGACCGATACCCGATCCGAAGAGACGCTCCCGAGCGTCCCACAGCCTGTGGCCACGCCCCTGAGCGATCTCCCAGCTCCGGTCACGCCCGATGAAGAGCCCTCCCGACTCTGGGCTACCGGGGGCCTGAATCCCCGGTACACCTTCGATCAGTTCGTGATCGGCGCCTCCAACCGCTTCGCGCACGCCGCCGCCCTTTCGGTGGCCGAGGCGCCGGCTCGCTCGTACAACCCGCTCTTCATCTACGGCGCCGCCGGCCTCGGGAAGACCCATCTGCTCCACGCCATCGGGCACCACGTCAAGGCCGTCTTCCGCAACAAGCGGGTGCGGTACGTGTCCACCGAGACCTTCATGAACGAGTTCGTCGACGCGATCCGGGCCAAGACGATGCCGGCCTTCAAGCGGCGTTACCGCGACCTCGACGTCCTCCTCATCGACGACATCCAGTTCCTCGAGCGCACCCAGGAGCTCCAGGAGGAGTTCTTCCATACGTTCAACCAGCTCCACAACGAGGACGGGCAGATCGTCATCTCCTCGGACCGCCCACCGAAGTCCATCGCCACCCTCGAGGACCGGCTCCGCAGCCGCTTCGAATGGGGCTTGATCACCGATGTGCAGGTCCCGGAGTTCGAGACCCGCCTTGCGATCCTCCGGAAGAAATCGGAGGCCGAGCACCTCGACGGCATTCCCGACGAGGTGTTCGCATTCATCGCCAGCAATATCCACGACAACGTCCGCGAGCTCGAAGGCGCCCTCCTCCGGGTGAACGCCTACCGGGCACTGAACGACGCGCCGCTGACCGACGAGATCGCGCACCAGGTCCTCGCCGACCTCCTCTCCCCGGCACAACCGCGCGAGATCACGGCGCAACTCATCCTCGATGAGACCGCCAAGATGTTCGGCTGGACCGTCGAGGACCTGTGTGGCAAGAGCCGCCGACGGCCGCTGGTGACCGCCCGGCAGATCGGCATGTACGTCATGCGCGAGCTGACCGGCTTCAGCTACCCGCAAATCGCCAAGGAGTTCGGTGGTCGCGACCACACGACCGTCATGTACGCCGTCGAGAAGATCAAGCAGCAGATGAACGAGCGGCACACCACGTTCGACCAGGTGACCGAGCTCATCGCCCGGATCAAGCTCGGCACCAGTGGATAAGCCTGTGGACGCGTGGGGATATCAACGGAGCGGATGGGGACGACCCTGGGCAAAACCCTCTCCGTCAAGCACTCCTTGAGGGATGGTGGTGGAAAGCGCGCCAACTCCACCATCCGCTCCGACCTGCGAGAACAACCCGTTGTCCCCAATCCACACGCCCTACTACAACAGCTATTCAAAGATCCCCAACTGTTGAGGAAATCGACGGCACGAACTGAAGGAGGTTGCCGGTGAAGTTCCGCTGCGAACGGGACACCCTGGCCGATGCCATTGCCGTTGCGCAGCGCGCCGTGGCCTCCCGGACGGGTGCGTTGCCCGTCTTGTCTGGTTTGCGGGTGTCACCCACGGAGTCGGGTGTCGAGCTCGTCGGGTCCGACCTCGAGTTGACCATCCGGGTGGAGGCACCTGCGGACACGGAGGGTGAGGGCAGCTCGGTCGTGCCGGCGAGGTTGCTCTCGGAGATCGTGCACAAGCTCGATCCGGGCACCGTGACGGTCGAGTTCACCGACGACGAAGCGCGGGTCGAAGCGGGTCGGTTCCGGACGGCGTTGCGCACGTTGTCGGCGGCGGACTTTCCGCGTTTGACGGAACCGTCAGGAGCAGGCGTGAAGGTCGCTGCGGGGGCGCTCACGGAGGCACTTCGTCAGGTTGTTCCGGCCGCGTCCCGGGACGACGCCCGGCCGATCTTGACCGGGGTGTTGCTGGCGGCGTCCGCCGGTGGTCTGCGTCTGGTTGCCACCGACTCGTATCGCCTCGCGGTCCGCGACCTCCAGGGTGTGAGCATGCTCCCGGAGGGCCAGAAGGTGCTGGTCGCGGGGAAGGGACTCGGTGAGGTCCAGCGGTTGCTCGGCGACGAAGAGATCGAGGTCGTGCTCGCCGAGCGCGAGGTCGTGTTCCGTGTGGGGCGCACGTCCGTGACGACCCGCCTGATCGAGGGCGACTTCCCGAACTACGAGCAGCTCATCCCGGGCGGGTATCCGAACAAGCTGACGGTCGCGCGTGACCAGCTCAGCGCGGCGATCAATCGTGTGCGACTCGTTGGCCAAGGACGCGACACCGCGCCCATTCGGCTGGCGATGACGGCCGAGGGCCTCGAGCTGTCGGCAGTGGCCCAGGACGTAGGCGAGGCTCACGAGATGGTCGAGGCGAAGTACGAAGGCGGCGATCTCACTGTGGCGTTCAATTCGCAGTTCCTGCTCGAGGGGATCGACGCCGCGTCGGGTTCGGAGATCACGGTCGAGTCGATCGATCCGTTGAAGCCCGCGGTCCTGAAGGGAACCGACAGCGCGGACTTCCTCTACCTCCTCATGCCGGTTCGCATCTCCTAGCCGGGAGTTGCGCGCACGTGAGCGTTGTGGCGCGCCTCGCGCTCACGGATTTTCGTTGCTACTCGGCCGTCGACCTTGCACTCCCGACGGGCGTGACTTTGGTGTCGGGTGCCAACGGCGAAGGCAAGACGAGTCTCCTGGAAGCGCTCGGTTGGGCCGCGACGACGCATTCCTTTCGTGGCGTTCCGGATGCCGCGCTCGTGCGCTCCGGGGCCGAAGCGGCTTTCGTGCGCATGACCGTGCAGGAGCCGGATCGTGAGCAGCTGATGGAAGCCGAGATCCGCGCTGTCGGTCGCAACCGCGTGCGCTTGAACCGTCACCCGCTCGCGCGCGCGCGTGATCTCCTCGGACTGGTTCGCGTCACCGTGTTCGCGCCCGATGATCTGCAACTCGTGAAGGGAGGCCCTGCCGAGCGACGCGCGTACCTGGACGATCTGCTCGTCGCCGTCGCGCCGCGCTACGACGCCGTCCGAACCGAGTTCGACCGCGTCCTGAAACAACGCAACGCGCTGCTGCGACAGGGTCTCCGCGGTCCCGACGCCGATTCAACGCTCGTCGTATTCGACGAGCAGCTGGTCCGCGCGGGAAGCGAGCTGGTGCGTGGCCGTCTTCGTCTCACTGCGCGGTTGTTACCCGCGGTGCGGGACGCCTATCGGGGACTCGCCGGCGCGGGAGACGAAGTCGATGCCGACTACGAAGCCGAATGGGCCGAAGGCAGCGTCACGCCGGCCGTGGACGACGTCGAGCCGCTCTTGCGCGCAGCGCTCGCAGCGCGGCGCGCGGCTGAAGTAGACCGGGGGGTCACCCTCGTCGGACCCCACCGGGACGAATGGCGGGTGCGTCTCGCCGGGCTCGACGCACGCACGCACGCCTCGCAGGGTGAGCAGCGGACGCTGGCGCTCGGCCTGCGACTCGCGGGGCACAAGGTCTGCGCGGAGGTCATCGGCACCGAGCCGGTGCTCCTTCTCGACGACGTGTTCAGCGAGCTCGACCCGGCGCGAGCCGAGGCACTCGTCTCGGAGCTGCCCGCCGGTCAGACGCTGATCACCACCGCGTCGGCGGTCCCGGAGTCCGTCCATCCCGATCGCCGACTCCGAGTGCGAGAAGGCCGCGTCGAGGAGGCGGCGTGACCACGCGCCGGCCCGGGCGTGGACCCGACGAGCCTCGGCGGCTGCGCGACTCGCTGGCTGAGGTAAGTGCAGACCTCGGGCTCCCCGAGCCGGACGCGCTCGCGTTCCTCATCGAGGAATGGGAGAGACTGGTCGGGCCGGAGGTGGCGCCCCATTGCCGGCTGACTTCCCTGCGCAACGGCGTGCTCCGCGTGACGGTCGACACCGCGCCGCGCGGCACCCAGCTGCGCTACCTGGAGGGCGAGCTCGTCGAGCGGGCGGCGTCGCTCCTGGGCCCCGACGTCGTGCGCGAGCTGCGCGTGAGAGTCGATGCGCCGAGCGCGCGACGCGGCCGCTGAACAACACGAAAAACGCGCCGGGAACGCCAGTCCGGCGGGGGTCGTCTGGTACAATGAGAGCAACGGTTTAGGGGTCCTGACCAGCACTTTTGCAGGATTCCGCCCCCTCGTCGGGGTGAACCGCACACCTCCCCCGAACCCCGACCAGAAAGGCGCCGCGCGTGGCGTATACGGCCAAGGACATCACCGTGCTCAAGGGCCTCGAGCCCGTGCGCGAACGCCCTGGCATGTACATCGGTTCGACGGGACCGTCGGGCCTGCACCACCTCGTGTACGAGGTCGTCGACAACTCGGTCGACGAAGCGATGGCAGGCGAGGCCACGAGGATCGACGTGACATTGCTCGCCGACGGCGGCTGCCGCGTCTCCGACAACGGCCGCGGCATCCCAGTCGACAACCACCGCGAGTACAGGAACAAGTCAGCGGCTGAGGTCATCATGACCACGTTGCACGCGGGCGCGAAGTTCGGCGGCGACGGTTACAAGATCTCGGGCGGGTTGCACGGAGTCGGGGTGTCGGTCGTCAACGCGTTGTCCAGCCGCCTCGAGATGGAGATCCATCGCGACGGCGGACGCTGGGTGCAGGAGTTCGCGAAGGGCGGCAAGCCCCAGGGCAAGATCCGACGCGTCAAAGCGTCGAAGCAGACGGGCACGACCATCACCTTCTGGCCCGATGCGACCATCTTCGAGGAAACCGAGTTCCGCGCCCAGACGATCCTCGAGCGGCTCCGCGAGATGGCCTTCCTCAACAGGGGTCTCGAGATCCGCTTCACCGACGAGCGCACCGACCCGAAGCTCGAGCAGACGTACAAGTACTCGGGCGGCCTCGTCGACTTCGTGAAGCACCTCAACACGTCCAAGGATCCGCTGTTCAAGCGCGTGATCTCCCTCGAAGAGAAGTCGCAGGCGGGCGAGGTCGAGATCGCGATGCAGTGGAACACCGGCTTCTACGAAGGCATTCACTCGTTCGCGAACAACATCGCCACCACCGAGGGCGGAATGCACGAAGAGGGCTTCAAGAAAGCCCTCACCAACGCGGTCAACCGGTACGCGCGCGCGAAGGGCTTCGTGAAGGACAAGGACGTCTCGCTCCTCGGCGAGGACATTCGCGAAGGCCTGACGGCGATCGTGTCGGTGCGTCTCCGGAATCCGCAGTTCGAAGGTCAGACCAAGGCGAAGCTCGGCAACACCGAGATGCGCTCCGCGGTCGAGAAGTCCACGAACGAGAAGCTCGGCGACTGGCTCGAGGAGCACCCCTCGGAGGCCCGCCAGGTCCTGAACAAGGCGACCCAGGCCGCTCGGGCCCGGCTCGCAGCCCGTCAGGCGCGTGATCTCACGCGCCGGAAGTCGCTGCTCGAGTCGGCCGCGATGCCGGGCAAGCTCGCCGACTGCTCATCGAAGGACCCGGAACAGTCCGAGCTCTTCATCGTGGAGGGTGACAGCGCCGGCGGGAGCGCCAAGCGGGCCCGCGACGCCACGTTCCAGGCGATCCTGCCCATCCGGGGGAAGATCCTCAACGTCGAGCGCGCCCGTATCGACCGCATGCTCAAGAACGAAGAGGTCCAGTCGCTCGTCACCGCGATCGGCAGCGGCACCGGCGAAGACTTCAACAGCGAGAAGGTGCGCTACCACAAGGTGATCCTTCTCGCCGACGCCGACGTCGACGGCGCGCACATCCGGACATTGCTGCTCACGTTCTTCTTCCGGCAGCTGCCCGACATGTTGAAGAACGGCTACGTCTACATCGCCCAGCCACCGCTGTATCGCGTCGACATCGGCAAGGAGCACTACTACCTGAAGGACGACTCGGTGCTGCGTGACTTCGACGCCGCGCACGAAGGCCGTAAGTACGAGGTGCTGCGCTTCAAGGGGCTCGGCGAGATGGACTGGGAGGAGCTCAAGGTCACGACGATGGACCGCGCGACGCGGAACCTGCTCCAGGTGTCCGTCGAGGACGCCGCCATCGCCGACGACATCTTCTCCAAGTTGATGGGCGACGATGCCGAGACGCGTCGTCACTTCATCCAGGAGAACGCCAAGGACGTGCGATTCCTTGACATCTGACGCCGATGCCTGACGACACCCAGCAGACACTCGAAGGCAACATCGAGCCCATCGAGATCCAGGAGGAGATGGAACGCTCCTTCCTGGATTACGCGATGTCGGTCATCACGGCACGAGCGCTCCCCGACGCGCGCGACGGTCTCAAGCCCGTGCAGCGCCGAATCATCTACGGGATGTACGAGCAGGGTCTGCGTCCGGACCGCAAGCACCAGAAGTCGGCCCAGGCCGTGGGGCAGGTCATGGGGAAGTACCACCCGCATGCCGGTGAGGCCATCTACGACGCGCTCGCCCGCATGGCCCAGGAGTTCTCGCTGCGGTATCCGCTCATCGACGGGCACGGCAACTTCGGATCCCCTGACCCGAACGACAGCCCGGCGGCCCAGCGCTATACCGAGGCGCGTCTCGCCCCGTTGGCGATGGAGCTCATCGGCGAGATCGACGAGAACACCGTCGATCTGGCCGACACCTACGACGGCCAGAACCAGGAGCCGGTCGTGCTCCCGGCGCGGTTCCCGAACCTGCTCGTCAACGGCGGCGGCGGGATTGCGGTCGGGATGGCGACGAACATCCCCCCGCACAACCTCAACGAGGTCATCGACGCCTGCATTCACGTGCTCGACAACCCCGACGCCAAGCCCAACGACCTGATGCGATTCGTCAAGGGGCCCGACTTCCCGACCGGCGCGCTGATCCTCGGGCGCGACGGCATCAAGGACGCGTACCGCACCGGTCGCGGCTCGATCAAGATGCGAGCCGTCACCGACATCGAGGAGGGGCGACGAGGGGAGGGGCGGATCGTCGTCACCGAGGTGCCGTACCAGACGTCGGTCGAAGTGATCGGCCAGAAGATCGCCGAGCTCGTGAACGAGCGCAAGGTCGAAGGCATCAAGGACGTCCGCAACGAGTCGGCCGGTGACACGACGCGTCTTGTGATCGAGCTTCGGCGCGACGCAAACGCGCAGGTGGTCCTCAACCAGCTCTACAAGCACACCCCTATGCAGTCGAGCTTCCCGGTGAACATGCTGGCGCTCGTCGACGGTGTGCCCAAGCTCCTGAACCTGTCGCAGGCCGTGCTCGTCTACGTCGCCCACGAGATGGAAGTCGTGACGCGGCGCACGCAGTACCGCATCGACAAGGCCCGTGAACGGGAGCACATCGTCGAAGGCCTCGTCCGCGCCCTCGACATGATCGACGCGATCATCGAGCTCATCCGGGCCGCCGCGGACGTCGACGTAGCTCGCACCGGTCTCATGGCGAAGCCGTTCGAGTTCAGCGAGATCCAGGCGAATTTCATTCTCGACATGCAACTGCGACGGCTCACGCAGCTCGAGGGCCAGAAACTGCGCGACGAGCTCGGCGAGCTCCAGGAGCGAATCAAGGAGCTCGAGTCGATCCTGCGGAGCAAGAAGAAGCTCCGCACGGTCATCAAGGACGAGCTGGGGGAGCTGCGCGAGCGCTACGGCAACGAGCGCAGGACGCGAATCACCGTCGACACGGGCGAGCTCGATGCGCTCGATCTCATCGAAGACGAGGAAGTCATCGTCGTTCTCTCGAAGAAGGGTTACATCAAGACCGTCGCTGCCGACTCGTTCCGCCGGCAAGGTCGGGGAGGCAGGGGCGTGAAGGGCGGGAACCTGCGCGACGACGATTACGTCGCCCACCTGCTGACCACGACGGCCCACTCGTACCTGCTGTTTTTCTCGAACCGAGGTCGGGTATACCGGCTGCGCGCTCACGAGATCCCGATGAAGGAGCGCACCGCCCGCGGCACCGCCCTCGTCAACCTCGTCTCGCTGAACCAGGGAGAGCAGATCCAGGCGATCATTGACACCCGCACGTACGAGGAGGGCGCGTATCTCTTCTTCGCGACCAAGAACGGGATCGTCAAGAAAACCCGGATCTCGGAGTTCGATTCCTCGATTCGCAGCGGCCTGAAGGCCATCAACCTGCACGGCAACGACGAGTTGGTGAAGGTGATTCAGACGACGGGGCGCAATGACATCGTCATGGCGTCGCGCGAAGGTATGACGATCCGTTTTGCCGAGAGCGGCGTGCGAGCGATGGGACGCGACACGGCCGGTGTGCACGGCATGAAGCTCAGAAACAAGGATGACGCGGTCATCGGCTGCGACGTGGCACGTCGTGGTGCCGTCATGCTGTTCGTCAGCTCGAGCGGCCACGGCAAGCGCACGAAGCTCGACCTGTTCAAGCGTCAGAATCGAGGAGGACAAGGGGTCCGGGGGATGAAGATCACTGCCGCCCGGGGTGGGGTCGTAGGGGCCTTCTGCGTCAACGACACTGACGAGATCTTGGTGTTCTCGTCGGCGGGCAATATCATTCGCCTGGGAGCCAGGGAGATCTCGGCGCAGGGCCGTGACGCCACCGGTGTGCGCGTTGCCCGACTCGGCGAGGGAGAGAGCGTCGTCGCTGTAGCTCCTGTGCTCGAAGCCGACGACGGAGAGGACCTCGCACCCGCATGAGTGCCAGCCCCGAAGATATGGAGCCGCGGCGCTCGAGGAGCGCCCAGGTCAATCCGACGCGCAGCGAACCGCAGACCCGCGCCGGTCGTCGAGCCCCGGCCCCCCCGCCGCCGTCCACAGACGGCCCTGCCAGGGGCGCGCCGCCAGAAGCTTCGCCCGCTCGCACCACGCGTCCCGCCCGGTCTCGTGCCACGCCCTCCCCGGGGCCGCGCGCGCCGCGCCGTGTCCGTCACACGATCAAAAAGGTCGACCTCTGGTCGGCACTGAAGATCTCATTGTGCTTCTACGTCTGCGAGATGGCCGTCCTCGTCACCGCGATCGCGTTCCTGTGGCTGATCGCGGACGGCTTCGGCATCATCGGCAGCGTCGAGAAGTTCATCGGCGACCTGCTGTCGTCGAAGGACTTCAAGTTCGCGTCCGCCGGCATGCTGCGCGGCACGATCCTGGTCGGGCTGGTGCTGGTCGCCATTCAGGTCGTCGCGACCGTCCTGGCGTGCGCGTTCTACAACCTGTTCGCCGAGCTTTTCGGCGGCATCGAGGTCACGGTCATCCAAGAGGACGCGCCCGCCGGCAAGCGTTGACCGCACGATTCGGCGTCCTGCCGCGTGCAGCGCCGCTGATACCCTCCGTGCTCCTCGGGGCTATAGCTCAGCCGGTTAGAGCGCATCCCTGATAAGGATGAGGTCGGTGGTTCGATTCCACCTAGCCCCACGCATCTTCTCCGGCTGTTCCTGATCGTGCTGTACCTCACATACAACGGACCGGCCTGACGCGCTCGCCGCGGGCAGCCCTACACTGCCGGCCATGAAGGCGCTCCGCCGCGGTCTGATCGTCGCAGTCATCGCTGTGCTCGTCGGCGGGTTCGTGAAGCTGCGCGGCAAGGGGGGCGTTCCTCCCACAAGCGGCGGCTGGCGCGAGCTCGACGGCCCCGATTTTCGCTGACGCCTTGGCCACCGTCCTCCTCGACGGGGTCGGAGCAGTCGGCATTCGTGCCGCGCGCCAACTCGTCGAGACGCCCGGTCTCGACTCGCTGCTGATCGCAGCACGCGAGTTCTCGTACGCCGACGACGTCGCGGCCTCTCTCGGTGACCGCGCAGCTGCGACCGAGCTGCGCCCCGACGATCCTCTGCCCGAGGGAGTGGACGCGGTCGCCACCGCGTTGCCGGCCGCTGTCGTGGCCGACCGAGCCGAGCGCGCCCTCGCCGCGGGCGTTCCCTTCGCCTCCACCGTCGACGACGCCGATGCCATCGACGCGCTGCTCGGGCTCGACGACGCGGCGCGGCACGCCGGTGTCCTCCTGGCGCCCGGCTGCGGGCTCGCACCGGGACTCGCCGACGTACTCGGCCGACACGCCGCCGACGCGCTCGACACAGTCGACGAGATCCACGTGGCGCGGGCGGGCTCCGCCGGTCCCGCTTCGACGGCGGCCGTCCGCCGGGCCCGCCGTGAGCCGGCCGTCGAGTGGTGCGACGGCGAATGGCGAGAGGAACGGCATCCGACCCCGGAGCTCGTGTGGTTTCCCGATCCGATCGGCGCCCGCGAGTGCGTGCCGGTGAAGGTCGGCGTAGCGCTCCTGGTGCGTGCGTTCCCGGGCGTCCGTCGGGTGACGGTGCGTCTCGCCGAACCGCTCAGCCGCCGGCTTGCATGGCCGGGTCGGCGCGGGCTCGACGAGGGATGGGGGTCGACCCGTGTCGAGGTCTGGGGATGGCGGGGCCAGGCGCGCGAGTCCATGGTGTACGGCGTGATCGATCGCACCGCCATCGCCGCGGGCACTGTCCTGGCCGTAACGGCCGCACGCCTCGCCGGCATCGCACCGGGTCTTGCCGCCCGCACCGGGCCATCCGCGGGTGCGCACGGCGTCGCGGCGCTGGTCGAGCCGGTGCCCTTCCTCGCCGAGCTCGCACGACGGGGCGTGAAGGCGGCGGTCTTCGAAGGCGTGGCGGTCGCGTGAAGTGGCCATTTGTCGGGACTGTGCGCGTGCGGCGCCGCCGGGTCATGGCGCCTGGCGGCACGGTCGTCGTCTTCGTCATGTCCGTGCTCGCGATGCTGTACATCGACCGCGCAGGAAGGAAGTTCGGGTGGGGCTTCGGGTTGTCGGCTCCGTTGTGGGCACGACGAACGAGTGAAGAGGGGAGCGAAGTGGAAGAGCCGCGTGGGACGGAGCGAGTGACCGGCGAGGTCGGACGGATGATCGGGTTCATCTCCGGCGCCGAGCAGGTGTCGCGCGCGCTCGAGCGCGCTGCAAGCGGTGAGGGCGCGGTGGGCCCGACGACCACCTTGGGCGACCAGGCTGTGATCCCGCTGCTCGAGACGTTCGCGTCGGGCGGGTTCGGCGGCGGCGCGGGTGGCGGCGTCGAGGGTGAAGGTGGGGGAGGCGGAGGCGGAGGCGGCATCGGCCGGAGCCGCACGATCGCAGTGGCGGTCGTCGGACCGGACGGCGTGAAGATCCGCCCCGTCGTCGACGTGACCGGGCTCGCGTTGCCGGCCGCCGGCGCGATCGGGGCACTCCTCATGCGAGGAGCGGGCCGCCGTCGCCGCCGGCTGCGCCGCTGAATGCGTTTCGGCGTCAGATGCGTTGTGAGCCTCGTGGCATGCTGGAGCACCCGGGGACGTAGCTCAGTTGGCTAGAGCACCTGCTTTGCAAGCAGGGGGTCGTGGGTTCGAGTCCCATCGTCTCCACGGCCCGGTGGCGCCTCCGTCCACCCCACGGTTCTCGGGAGCTGCGTCGGCGCGCGCGAAGATGCCCCGGTCGCATCGAGCCCGCCGAGCAGGGATAGACCCCCGCAGTGGCCGACTACGAGATCCCCGAACCGGAACCCAAGGAGATCGACGAGAAGCTCGCGATCGAACTGCGGCACCTGGCGGACAACGCGGTCCTGAAGGCACAACCGCAGGGCGAGGAGAAATGCGAGAACTGCCGGTACTACTTCGAGAACACGGCTGAGATCTCGTATTGCTGGCACCCCAAGCTGCGCATCCTCGTCGGCCACGACTGGTGGTGCCAGTGGTGGGAGGCAATCCCCGACAGCTGACCTAGCGCAGCGCCGCGGCTCGCACGACAGACAGCAGGCGCTTGCGTTCAGCATTCGTGGTTACCCGCATCCGATCGAAGTCGGCGTCGAGGCGGACGTCGGCATACAAGCCGCTCGGGTCCTCGTGAAAGTGCAGGAAGGCACGCGAACCTCGATAGAAGACACCGCGCGACTTCTCCTTCAGGCCATCGACGCCGCGCAGCTCGCTCACCACATCGTCGAGCTCGTCGAGCCCCGCCGCGGTCACGTGTCTCACGGCGTGATCATCGCAGAGCGCTCGGATGCCGCCTCCTCCCGCCGCCACGGCCACCAGTCGCGCCACCGGGCGAGGGTGTATGCAACGGCCAGCACCACCCACGCGCCGACGGCGTCGAGGAGGTAGTGGTTGCCGGTCACGACCGTGGCGAAGATCATCAGCACGGGATACGACACCAGCAAGACGCGTGCCCAGGGCCGGCGCACCAACGGCCACAGGGCGAAGACCGCCCAGGTAGCCCACGCGATGTGCAAGCTCGGCATGGCCGAATAGAGGTTGCCGGTCTCCTGCGAGTGCGGGACGGGCTTGCCGATCGTGAAGTACGTGAGCCGGGTGTCGACGAAGCCGAAGGTCGACGGCAGCAACCGTGGCGGCATCAGCGGATAGAACCAGAAGCCGACCAGCGCCACCGCGAGAATCAACAGGAAGGTGTTGCGCCAGCGCACGTAGCGCCCTGGATCGAAGTGGTACAGCGCCACCAGCGTGACCACGGGCGCGGCGAAGTGGACACTGCCGTAGAAGAGGTTCCAGAACCCGATGAACCACCGGGACGAGAGGAACCACCCCTGGATCGTCCGCTCGTGGTAGATGCCGAGCCGTTCCTGCCAGTCGATGATCTGCTTCGCGTTCCGGAACGCGTCGGCGCGTGAGACCCCGACGAGATCCCGGATCCAGCCGTAGACCGGGTACAGCGCAAGGACCATCCCGGCCGCCTCCAGCGCCCATCCGCCGCGGATCCGCTTGCTGCGGGGTCCGGGTGGCGATGCGGCCGGGCGCGTCATGGCCCCGCACTTCAGTGGCCCCCGGGGCACGCCGCAAGCCATCCCGCTCCGGGGACGGGAATAGTCCGATCGGACTAGCCTGCCCCGAGGGCGGAAACGGCCAGAACGGGCCATGTTCCGCGGCTCCGGCTGGCCACACAATGGGTTGTCACTGACCCCTTCGGCGTGCGTGCGCGCGTCGGGGAATCGCCTGCGGCGCGGGTCGGACGGGAGCCGCATGACCACCACGAGGGCGAGACGAACGGCCTGGCACCTGCGGCTTTGGGTGGGCCTCGCCATCGCGGTCGGCGTCGTGTTCGCACCCGGCCTCAGCCGGGGCGAGGGCCTCACCCTCGCCGCCGCCGCCCTGGCCTACGTCCTCGGCGCGACCCTCTTCGACGCGATCGCGGCGCGCCGGCCAGGCTTCCCGGCTCGCATTCTCACCCCGCTGCTCGGACTGGCCGCGATCGAGCTCGTCATCGTGGCGATCCCGCGCGCGCTCGGGGCCGGGCTCGTGCTCTTCCTGCTCGTCGTGACGTTCTCGACCTACGTGGGTGGTCTCCGCCTCGGCTTGTTCCTGTCGGCGGCCGCGGTGCCCGGCGCGGTCGTCGCCAGTGCGATCGCCCCGGAGGCGGATCGTGTCGACGGCGGGACGCTGTTGGCGTTCGCGGCGCTGGTCCCCCTCCTGGCCGTCCTCACCGGGCGCCTCACGGCCGAGCGTCGCCGTACCGCAGTCGCGCTGGCCCGACTCCATGACGCGCTCGGAGCGGCGGAGGAGCAGCCCGACCTGCTGACAACCCTCCACTCGGTCGCGGGCTCGGTGGGGCACGCCGTCCGCGCCAGGATCGCCGGCGTGGTGGTGCGTGACCGTGACCATGTCACCGTGGCGGCTTGGACCACCGGGCGCGCGGCACCGACGCCGGCCGAGGCCGAGCAGCTCACACGCGCCGAGCTGGAGCTCGGCTCGGCGAGCCCGTTTGTCGCGGGCCTGTCGGCGCGCCGGCCGCTCGTCGTGGACGACTTCGACACCGACGCCCGCTTCGGCGGCTGGTCCGGCCCGTGGGGGAAGGTCCTCCGCGCCCTCGGCTGCCGGTCGCTGGCGCTCGTGCCGCTGCGGTTGGGTCATGAGGTGATCGGCGTCGTCGCGGCCGCGCACATCCGGCCCGGGGCGATGTCCGGCGACGACCTCGCCTTCCTCGAGGCGTTCGCCGATCGGGCGGCGCCGGTCGTCGTTCGGGCCCGGGCGTACGACCAGGAGCGTGAATCGGCGGAGAAGCTCGCCCGACTCGATCGCCAGAAGGGTGAGTTCCTCGCGCTCGTCTCACACGAACTGCGCACGCCGCTCACGGCCGTGAAGGGTTTTGTCGACACGGTGCTGGAGCACTGGCCGACGCTTCCCGATCATCGCCGGCGTGAGCTCCTCGATCGCGCGTCCTCCAACGCCGACGAGCTCAACCGTCTCGTCGGCCAGCTCCTCGACTTCGCCCGTCTCGACGCCGACAACGTACGAATGACGCGCCAGCGGATCGAGCTGGCCGAGGAAGTTGCGGATGTACTCGAGAACCTCGCGGCGGCGTTGGTCGAGCACCCGGTGGAGATGGACGTTCCCGCCGGTGTCGCGATCATCGCCGATCCCAACGCCTTCGCCGACGTGCTGACGAACCTCCTGACGAACGCGGCGAAGTTCTCGACCGCCGGCGCGCCGATCCGGGTGCACGCCGAGGCCGACGGTGACGTCGTCCTCGTCTCGGTCGTCGACCACGGCGGGGGCATCCCGCTCGACGAGCAGGACCGGGTCTTCGACCGCTTCTACCAGTCGCCGTCGAACCTGCCGACGCAGCGCGGCACCGGCATCGGACTCACGATCGCGAAGCGGTTCACCGAGATGCAGGGCGGGCGGATCAGCCTCGAGAGCGAGCCCGGGTTGGGCTCGACGTTCTTCGTGTCGATGCCGGCGGCGACGCCGAACGTGGTCCACGCCGAACGCGAATGGATGGCGACCTGATGCGGCGTCCCACCGTCGTTCGTGCGCTCGCGATCGGGGCCGCCGCGCTCGGCGCCACCATCGCAGTGGCGGCGCCGGCGCACGCCCAGATCCTGCCGCCTAGTGACGTCACCACTCCCCCGATCGACTTCGGGGTCCCCGGCCTCGGCATCGAGGTGCACATCCCCGGCCAGGAGCTCGGTGGGTCGAGCGGGCCCAGTCTGCCGGAGGTGCCGGGCCTGCCGCCGGTGCCCGGCTCCTCCGTGCCGGGCGGCTCCAGTGGAGGCTCGGTCGGCTCGTCCGGGCCGCAGGGATCGACGCCGCCCGAGGCCACGCCCGGGCAGTCCGGGGACCCTGCGGTCCCTACGGACCCGACGGTCCCGCCGTCCGCCGCCCCCGGCGACACCGACTCATCCGAGGTGGCGGGCGGCGCGCTCGACGCCAGCAGCCGCCGCCGCGCCGCTGACCCCAGCCTCGGCTCGGCCATCGCCGGCGCCGTCACCGAGCCGAGCACCCTGGTCGGGGCGTTGACCCTCGCGTTGGGCTTCGGGGTCGTCGTGGGCGCCGCGCCGTACCTCCCGCGGTACCGGCGGCGGCAGCGCGATCTGATGGAGCAGTGGGCCGAAGCGTCGGAGCGCGAGCACGCCGTAGCCGACAAGCTGACGCAAGCCGATCAGCAGAAGAGCGAGTTCCTCGCGCTCGTGTCCCACGAGCTGCGCACACCGCTCACCGCCGTCAAGGGTTTCGTCGACACGGTCTTGCTGCACTGGGACCGGCTCCCCGATGACCGGCGTCGCGAGCTGTTGACCCGCGCATCGTCGAACGCCGACGAGCTCGGCCGGCTTGTACGCCAACTCATGGAGTTCGGCCGG
>DASYQJ010000057.1:0-43518 GCA_036005605.1 Acidimicrobiia bacterium | reverse complement strand
AAGAAGCCGGAGACGATCAACTACCGCACGCTCAAGCCCGAGAAGGACGGCCTGTTCTGCGAGAAGATCTTCGGGCCGACCAAGGACTGGGAGTGCTACTGCGGCAAGTACAAGCGCGTCCGGTTCAAGGGCATCATCTGTGAGCGCTGCGGCGTCGAGGTCACGCGCTCGAAGGTCAGGCGCGAGCGGATGGGTCACATCGAGCTGGCCGCTCCCGTCACGCACATCTGGTACTTCAAGGGCGTCCCCAGCCGTCTCGGTTACCTCCTCGACATCGCGCCGAAGAGCCTCGAGAAGGTCATCTACTTCGCGGCCCGCCTGATCACCTGGGTCGACGAGGACAAGCGCCAGAAGGACCTGCCGAAGCTCGAGGCCGACATCCGGGCCGAGATCGCCGAGGTCGAGAAGGAGCTCGAGCTCCGGTTGCGCGAGCGCGACGAGCAGTACGAGAACGAGATCCGCGAGTACGAGAAGGCGTCGGCCAGCGGCAACGCCCGGAAAGCCGACAGCGAGCGGTCCCAGAAGGCCAGGGACAAGGACTTCGAGGAGCTGCGGACCCGCGCCGAGTCCGAGCGGGAGTTCCTCCAGACCGTGTGGGACACGATCCGCGGCCTCGCGCCCAAGCAGCTCGTCGACGACGAGCACGTGTGGCGCGAGATCGTCGATCGCTACCAGGAGTACTTCGCCGGCGGCATGGGCGCCGAGGCCGTCGAGGACCTCATCGACCGTCTCGACCTCGACCTCGAGGAGGTCAGCCTCAAGGAGGTCATCGCCGTCGCCAAGGGCCAGCGCAAGGCCAAGGCGATCAAGCGGCTGAAGGTGATCTCGGCGTTCAACCGCACCAACGATGACGGCCGCCGGGTCAACTCGCCGATGGGGATGGTGCTGCGCGCGGTGCCCGTCATCCCGCCCGACCTGCGCCCGATGGTGCAGCTCGACGGCGGACGGTTCGCGACCTCCGACCTCAACGACCTCTACCGGCGCGTCATCAACCGCAACAACCGGTTGAAGCGGCTCCTCGACCTGGGTGCGCCCGAGATCATCATCAACAACGAGAAGCGCATGCTGCAGGAGGCCGTCGACGCCCTGTTCGACAACGGCCGCCGCGGCCGGCCCGTCACCGGGCCCGGCAACCGCGCCCTCAAGTCGCTGTCCGACATGCTGAAGGGCAAGCAGGGTCGGTTCCGCCAGAACCTGCTCGGCAAGCGCGTCGACTACTCCGGTCGCTCGGTCATCGTCGTCGGCCCGCAGCTGAAGCTCCAGCAGTGTGGTCTGCCGAAGCAGATGGCGCTCGAGCTGTTCAAGCCGTTCGTCATGAAGCGGCTCGTCGACCTCGAGTACGCGCAGAACATCAAGTCTGCGAAGCGGATGGTCGAGCGCGCCCGCCCGCAGGTGTGGGACGTGCTGGAAGAGGTCATCAAGGAGCACCCCGTGCTCCTCAACCGCGCGCCGACACTCCACCGTCTCGGCATCCAGGCGTTCGAGCCGGTGCTCGTCGAGGGCAAGGCGATCCAGATCCACCCGCTCGTCTGCGCGGCGTTCAACGCCGACTTCGACGGTGACCAGATGGCGGTGCACCTGCCGCTGAGCTCCGAGGCGCAGGCCGAGGCGCGGCTCCTGATGCTGTCGTCGCACAACATCCTGTCGCCCGCGCACGGCCGTCCCATCGCGGTGCCGAACCAGGACATCGTCATCGGCGAGTACTACGTGACCGAGATCGTCGACGACGCCCCCGGTGCGGGGCGGGCGTTCGCGTCGCTCGACGAGGCGATCCTCGCCCACGAGCAGCGGTTCGCGCCCAACGGCAACGGCGAGGAGCAGGGCCTGTCGGTCCACGCGCCGATCAAGGTGCGCATGCCGGCGGGGCGATTTCCCGAGGAGAAATTCCCCGTGCGCTCCGACGAGCACCCCAACGCCATCGTGCTGAGTCGCACCGGCTCCAACGGCGACGGCAAGGTGCTGGTCGAGACCACGCTCGGGCGCTTGCTGCTCAACGACTCGTTCCCGCCCGACTTCCCGTACGTGGACCGCGTGCTGCGCAAGCGGGACGTGACCGAGCTCATCAGCGAGCTCGTCGAGAACTACCCGAGGGCACTCGTGGCCGAGAGCCTCGACAAGCTCAAGGACCTCGGGTTCGCCTACTCGACGCAGGCCGGGCTCACGATCTCCATCGCCGACGTCAGGACGCCGGCCGAGAAGGTCCCGCTGCTCGAGCGGTTCGAGGCTGAAGCCGACAAGGTCGAGCAGCAGTTCGACCGGGGCGTCATCACCGACGACGAGCGGCGCCAGAAGGAGATCGAGATCTGGACCGAGGCCACCGACCGCGTGCGGGAGGCGATGCAGCTGGAGCTGCAGGCCGAGAAGTTCAATCCGATCGACATGATGGTCGGATCGGGCGCACGTGGGAACGTGATGCAGGTCCGTCAGATCGCCGGTATGCGCGGTCTGGTGGCCAACCCGCGGGGCGAGATCATCCCGCGGCCGATCAAGTCGAACTTCCGTGAGGGCCTCTCGGTCCTCGAGTACTTCATCTCCACGCACGGCGCCCGCAAGGGCCTGGCCGACACCGCGCTGCGGACGGCCGACTCGGGGTACCTGACGCGCCGGCTCGTCGACGTCGCCCAGGAGCTCATCGTGCGCGACGAGGACTGTGAGTCGAACCGGGGCATCTGGGTCGAGGACGTCAAGAGCGATCCCGAGAACCTGCGCCTCCTCGAGACGAAGCTCCTGGGGCGGTGCCTGGCCGAGGACGTCAAGCTCGCCGACGGGAGCAAGCTCGCGCGCAACACGGAGATCGACGAGCCGGAGCTCCGCCAGCTCGCCACCGACCCGGACGTCGACCGGGTGCGGGTGCGGTCGGTCCTCACCTGCGAGTCGCTCCAGGGCGTGTGCTCGTCGTGCTACGGCACGATGCTCGCCACCGGCACGATGGTCGACCTGGGCGAGGCGATCGGCATCATCGCCGCCCAGTCGATCGGTGAGCCGGGCACGCAGCTGACCATGCGGACGTTCCACACCGGCGGCGTCGCCGGCGAGGACATCACCCACGGTCTGCCGCGCGTCGTCGAGCTGTTCGAGGCCCGCAAGCCCAAGGGCGCGGCCGTGATGGCCGAGAGCTCGGGCCTGGTCCGCATCGGCGACAGCGAGAAGGGCGAGCGGGTGATCACCGTCCTCGGCTCCGACGACGCCGAGGAGGAGCACGTCGTCTCGCGCCGGGCGAACCTGGCGGTCCGCGACGGCCAGGAGGTCGCAGCCGGCGAGCGGCTCGTCGGCGACGAGAAGACACCGCTCGACCCCAAGGAAATCCTCGAGATCAAGGGGATCCGCGAGACCCAGCAGTACCTCTCCGACGAGGTGCAGAAGGTGTACCGGGAGCAGGGCGTTTCGATCCACGACAAGCACGTCGAGGTGATCGTCCGCCAGATGCTGCGCCGGGTCGCGGTGTCCGAGCCGGGTGACTCGCCGTTCCTGCCGGGCGAGAAGGTCGACGCCCGCCTCTACGCCGACACGAACCGGCGTCTGGTCGAGGAGGGCAAGCAGCCCGCCGAGGGCCGGCCGGAGCTCATGGGGATCACGAAGGCGTCGCTCGCCACCGACTCGTGGCTGTCGGCGGCGTCGTTCCAGGAGACGACCCGCGTCCTCACCGAGGCTGCAATCGAGGGCCGCGAAGACGGGCTGGTCGGGCTCAAGGAGAACGTGATCATCGGCAAGCTCATCCCCGCCGGGACGGGCATGGCGCGGTACCGGGACATCGAGACGGATGCACCCGACTACGAGCCGCTGCCCTTCTACTCGTCGGACGCCGACCTGGCCGACTGGCTGCGCGACACGAGCTCCCCCGCCGGCGACGGCGAGGGCGAGAGCGAAGGCGAGGGTCAAGGTGAAGCCGGGGCCGAGGTGCTCGGCGCGTCCTTCGGCGGCGAGAACGAGGGCGAGCAACTCGGGGGCGGCGCAACGGGCGAGTAACATCGTCCTGTTTCGCGCCAAGACACTCGAAGGCGGAGCATCAGCGTGCCCACGATCCAACAGCTCGTCCGCAAAGGACGCCAGACCAAGTCCGAGCCGGGCAAGTCGCCCGCGCTCAAGGGATCACCCCAACGCCGGGGCGTGTGCACGCGCGTCTTCACGCACACACCGAAGAAGCCGAACTCGGCCCTGCGCAAGGTTGCCCGGGTCCGGCTCACCACCGGGATGGAGGTCACGGCCTACATCCCCGGTGTCGGCCACAACCTCCAGGAGCACTCGATCGTGCTCGTGCGCGGCGGTCGGGTGAGGGACCTGCCGGGCGTGCGCTACAAGATCGTGCGCGGCGCGCTCGACGCCGGCGGCGTCGGCGGTCGCCGGCAGGCCCGCAGCCGCTACGGCGCCAAGCGAGAAGGCTGACCGATGCCTCGGAAGGGCTCCGCCGCTCGGCGTGACCTGATGCCCGACCCGGTCCACCGGTCGGTCGTCGTCACCCAGCTCGTGAACAAGCTCCTGCAACGGGGCAAGCGTTCGTTGTCGGAGAAGATCGTGTACGACGCGCTCACCGAGATCGAGCGCAAGACGGGCACGGAGCCGGTCGCGACGGTCAAGCGCGCCGTCGAGAACGTCCGTCCCGTGCTCGAGGTGAAGAGCCGCCGGGTCGGCGGCGCGACGTACCAGGTGCCGGTGGAGGTGCGGCCCCGGCGGGCCACGACCCTCGCCATCCGGTGGATCGTCGGGTACGCCCGCCAGCGCCGTGAGAAGACGATGTCCGAGCGGCTCGCCGCCGAGCTGATGGACGCCGGCAACGGGCTCGGCGCCGCGATCAAGCGCAAGGACGACCTGCAGAAGATGGCCGAGAGCAACCGAGCGTTCGCGCACTACCGGTGGTGACGCGCCGCTAGGGCGGGCACCGGCGGCACGCCGTCGCCGGGGCCCACCCGACCCACCTCCGGACGCCTTGCTTCGCTCGGCGTCCGAACCCCGGCGCCGGCGACCACCGGCGCCCACCCAAAGGGGAAGGTGACCACCGGCGGCCGCCTCGCTCGAAGGAACAACGAGCTCTCGCCCACTGCTGAGGAAAGAAGAAGAGAAGGAAGAGAGAAATGGCAGCGGAACCGAAGGAGATCAGGGGCAAGGGTGGCCCGGTGATCCGGGAGGTTCCCCTCGCGCGCATTCGCAACATCGGGATCATGGCGCACATCGACGCCGGGAAGACGACGACGACCGAGCGGATCCTCTACTACACGGGGCGCACGTACAAGATCGGCGAGGTGCACGAGGGCTCGGCGGTCATGGACTGGATGGCCCAGGAGCAGGAGCGCGGAATCACGATCACGAGCGCGGCCACGACGTGTAAGTGGCGCGACACGTGGATCAACATTCTCGACACGCCCGGGCACGTCGACTTCACCGTCGAGGTGGAGCGGTCGCTGCGCGTCCTCGACGGCGCGGTCGCGGTGTTCGATGCCGTCGCGGGGGTGGAGCCGCAGACCGAGACAGTCTGGCGGCAGGCCAACAAGTACAACGTGCCGCGCATCTGCTTCGTCAACAAGATGGACCGGGTCGGCGCGGACTACTTCCGTACGGTCGACATGATCCGCGACCGGCTCGAGGCCACCGTCGCGCTGACGCAGCTGCCGGTCGGGAGCGAGAACGACTTCCGTGGTGTCGTCGACCTGCTGACGATGCGGGCGCACGTGTGGCAGGACGGGATGGGCGACAGCTACGAGACCGTCGACATCCCGGAGGAGCTGAAGGCCGACGCCGAGCACTGGCGGCACGAGCTCGTCGACGTCGTCTCGCACCACGACGACACCGTCCTCGAGAAGTACGTCGGGGACGAGGAGATCACAGCCGAGGACCTCAAGCGCGGCCTGCGCGCCGCCACCATCTCGAGCGAAGTTGTCCCGGTCCTGTGCGGGAGCGCGTTCAAGAACAAGGCGGTCCAGCCGCTGCTCGACGCCGTCGTCGACTACCTCCCGAGCCCGCTCGAGGTGCCGCCCGTCACCGGGCACGACCCGAAGACCGAGGACGTGATGGAGCGGCACCCGGACGACGCCGAGCCCTTCTCCGCGCTCGCGTTCAAGATCATGAGCGACCCGTACGTCGGGAAGCTCACGTACTTCCGGGTGTACTCCGGCAAGCTCGCCGCCGGCGGCCAGGTCATGAACGTCACCAAGAACCGCCGGGAGCGGGTGGGGCGCCTCCTCCAGATGCACGCCAATCACCGGGAGGACAAGCAGGCCGTGTTCGCGGGCGACATCGTCGCCGCCGTCGGCCTGAAGCACACCACCACGGGCGACACGCTCAGCGATCCGAGCCACTCCGTCCTGCTCGAGCGGATGGAGTTCCCCGAGCCGGTGATCTCGGTGGCGATCGAGCCCAAGACGAAGGCCGACCAGGACAAGCTCGGGAAGGCCCTCGGCGCGCTGTCGGAGGAGGACCCGACGTTCCAGGTCCGCACCGACGACGACACCGGCCAGACGATCATTTCCGGCATGGGCGAGCTGCACCTCGAGGTGCTCGTCGACCGGATGATGCGCGAGTTCACGGTGTCGGCGAACGTCGGCAAGCCGCAGGTCGCCTACCGCGAGACCATCACCGTGCCGGTCGAGAAGGTCGAGGAGCGCTACGTCCGCCAGACCGGCGGCCGGGGCCAGTACGGCCACGTGATCATCAACCTCGAGCCCACCGGGCCCGGCAGCGGCTACGAGTTCGTGGACAAGGTCACGGGCGGCGACATCCCGCGCGAGTACATCCCCGCCGTCGACGCCGGCATCCAGCAGGCGATGGAAGGCGGCGTGATCGCCGGGTATCCGCTCGTCGACATGCGCGCCACCCTCACCGGCGGCTCGTACCACGACGTCGACTCGAGCGAGATGGCGTTCAAGATCGCGGGATCGATGGCGTTCAAGAAGGCGGCGCGCCAGGCCAAGCCGGTCCTGCTCGAGCCGATCATGGCGGTCGAGGTCGTCACGCCCGAGGACTACATGGGTGACGTGATCGGCGACCTGTCATCGCGCCGGGGCAGGGTCGAAGGGATGGAGCAGCGCGGGAACGCGCAAGTCGTCCGTTCCCAAGTGCCTTTGGCGGAGATGTTCGGCTACGCTACCGACCTCCGCTCGCGCACCCAGGGTCGCGCGACCTACACGATGCAGTTCGACTCGTATCAACGGGTGCCCGAGTCCATCGCCCAAGAGATCATCGCCCGCATCCGCGGCGAGTAACCACCTGAGCAGAGGAGCAGGGGTAGTCCCATGTCGAAGCAGAAGTTCGAGCGGACGAAGCCGCATCTGAACATTGGGACGATCGGTCACATCGACCACGGGAAGACGACCCTGACCGCGGCGATCACGAAGGTGCTGCACGACCAGGATCCTTCGACGACCTACACCAGCTTCGACGAGATCGACAAGGCGCCCGAGGAGCGCGAGCGGGGGATCACGATCTCGATCGCGCACGTGGAGTACGAGACGCCGAACCGGCACTACGCGCACGTCGACTGCCCCGGTCACGCCGACTACATCAAGAACATGATCACCGGCGCCGCCCAGATGGACGGCGCCATTCTCGTCGTGGCCGCCACCGACGGCCCGATGCCCCAGACGCGGGAGCACGTGCTCTTGGCCCGCCAGGTGGGCGTGCCCTCGATCGTGGTCGCCCTCAACAAGGCCGACATGGTCGACGACGAGGAGATCCTCGAGCTGGTCGAGCTCGAGGTCCGGGAGCTGCTGAACGAGTACGAGTTCCCCGGCGACGACACCCCGATCGTGCGGGTGAGCGCGCTGAAGGCACTCGAGGGCGACGAGGCGTGGACACCCAAGATCGTCGAGCTCATGGAAGCGGTCGACACCTACATCCCCGAGCCCACGAGGGACATCGACAAGCCGTTCCTGATGCCGATCGAGGACGTGTTCTCCATCACCGGGCGGGGCACCGTGGTCACGGGCCGGGTCGAGCGCGGTGTGGTCCACGTGAACGACGAGGTTGCGATTGTCGGGATCAAGGAGACGACAAAGACGGTCTGTACGGGCGTGGAGATGTTCCGCAAACTCCTCGACGAGGGGCGGGCGGGCGACAACATCGGTGCGCTGCTGCGCGGCACGAAGAAGGAGGACGTCGAGCGCGGACAGGTGCTGGCCAAGCCCGGCAGCATCACGCCGCACACGAACTTCCAGGCCCAGGTGTACGTCCTGAACAAGGACGAAGGCGGCCGCCACACGCCGTTCTTCGCGAACTACCGGCCGCAGTTCTACTTCCGCACAACCGACATCACGGGCTCCATTACCCTCCCCGAGGGGGTCGAGATGGTCATGCCGGGCGATAACACCGAGATGACCGTCGAGCTCATCGCCCCGATCGCGATGGAGGAAGGCCTCCGCTTCGCGATCCGCGAGGGTGGCCGCACCGTCGGCGCCGGTCGCGTCACCAAGATCAACCAGTAGTCGACGAGCCGGGACGGACGGGACGCAGCGTGGCGGACGCACGAGGTCAGAAGATCCGGATCCGGCTCAAGGCCTACGACCACGAGATCATCGACCAGTCCACGAAGAAGATCGTCGAGACGGTCGTTCGCACTCAGGCCAAGGTTCACGGTCCCGTGCCGCTCCCGACCGAGATCCGCCGCTACTGCCTGATCCGGTCACCGCACGTCGACAAGGACTCCCGCGAGCACTTCGAGATGCGCATCCACAAGCGCCTCATCGACATCGTGGAGCCCACGTCGAAGACCGTCGAGTCGCTCCAGCGCCTCGATCTCCCCGCCGGCGTCGACATCGAGATCAAGATCCAACAGGTCTGACCACACGCGCATCGACGCGTTGGGTCGCAAACCGGCGCTCTGCGTTCAGTTTCTGAGCCAACGGCCGCGGCGGAGACGGGCCGACTTCGACGGAATGCCCTGTAAACGCTATTATTTCTGGGCTTTCGCCGTGTGGGCGGGGTGGACCCGGCGGCGATGCTCGACCGGAAATCTTCGCCAACCGACGTCTGTGCAGGCTGCGCTCCCGGGCGCAGAACCGTGCAGCACAACCGAGTCGCTCCGCCGGCCGCCGGGCCGGGGGAGCCATTCGCGTGAAGCGGAGTACAGAGCGCACATTGCCGAAGGACCCACGTCATGGCCAGCAAGGGCATTCTCGGGCGAAAGCTCGGCATGACACAGGTCTGGGACGCCGAGAACCGGGTCGTTCCGGTGACGGTGATCCAGGCCGGGCCCTGTCGCGTCGTGCAACTGAAGACGCCCGAGCGTGACGGCTATGCCGCGGTGCAGCTGTCGTTCGGCGACGCCAAGCCTGCCCGGCTCACCAAGCCCGAGCTCGGGCACCTGACGGCCGCCGACGCGGCCCCGGCCAAGCACCTCGCCGAGCTCCGGGTCGACGACCTGGCGGGCTTCGAGATCGGGCAGGTGCTCGCGGCCGACGTGTTCGAGGCCGGCGAGCGGGTCGACGTCACCGGCATCAGCAAGGGCAAGGGATTCACCGGCGTGATGAAGCGGCACAACTTCCACGGTCAGGGCGCCAGCCACGGCAACCACAAGAAGCACCGCTCGCCCGGCGCCATCGGCGCCTGCGCCACTCCGGCCCGCGTCTTCAAGGGCATGGGCATGCCCGGCCAGCACGGCAACTCGCGCGTCACCACGCTCAATCTCGAGGTCGTCGAAGGCGACGCCGAACGCGGGCTCCTCCTCCTCAAAGGGTCCGTCCCCGGCCCCAGCGGCAGCGTCGTGTTCGTACGCAACGCGGTGAAGGTGGACGCCGGCCGAGAGCGAGCGCACCAATGAAAGTCGACGTCACGACCGTGCACGGCGCGAAGGCCGGCAGCGTCGACCTGCCCGACGAGAAGTTCGGCATCACGCCGAACCGCTCGGTCCTGCACCAGGTCGTCACGGCCCAGCTCGCCGCCGCCCGGGCGGGAACCCACAGCACCAAGACGCGCGCCGCGGTCAAGGGCGGCGGTGCGAAGCCCTGGCGCCAGAAGGGCACCGGCCGGGCCCGTCACGGCTCGATCCGCTCGCCGCAGTGGCGAGGCGGGGGTGTCGCCCACGGCCCGGTACCCCGCAGTCACGCACAACGCACCCCGAAGAAGATGGTCAAGCTCGCGTTGCACTCGGCCCTCTCGGACCGCGCCGCCGACCGGCGCGTGATGGTCGTCGACGAATGGGGCATCGACGAGCCCAGCACGAAGCGGGCGGTTGCGATCCTCGACGAGCTCGGCCTGCGGAAGCCCGGCGAGCGCGACCCCCGCACGCTCCTCGTCCTCGACCGAGCCGAGGTAGCGACGTGGAAGTCGTTCCGCAACCTCGGCGCGCGGGTCCGCATCGTGCTGCCCGAGGAGCTGAACGCGTACGACGTGCTCGTGAGCGACTGGCTGGTATTCAGCCAGGCGACGCTCGACGCGTTCCTCAACCGAGGGGGTGCCAAGTGAGCTCGCGCAACCCCCGCGACATCATCATCCGGCCCGTCGTCTCGGAGAAGTCGTACGCCGCCTACGACGCGAACGTGTACACGTTCCTCGTCGCGCCCGACGCCAACAAGATCGAGATCAAGCAGGCGATCGAATCGATCTTCAGCGTGAAGGTCACCAACGTCAACACGGTCAACCGCAAGGGCAAGCGCAAGCGGAACCGCCGGACGGGCGACTGGGGCAAGCGGTCCGACCAGCGCCGGGCGATCGTCTCCCTCGCCGAGGGCGACTCCATCGAGATCTTCGGGAGCTGACGATGCCCATCCGCAAGCGCAAGCCGACCAGCCCGGGCCGCCGGTTCCAGACCGTCTCCGACTTCGCCGAGGTCAGCAAGGGAAAGCCCGAGAAGTCGCTCACGAAGTCGAAGAAGCGGTCGTCGGGTCGCAACGTGTACGGCCGCATGACGTCGCGCCACCGCGGCGGCGGTCACAAGCAGAAGTACCGCGAGATCGACTTCAAGCGAGCGAAGGACGGCGTGCCGGCGAAGGTCGCCGCAATCGAATACGACCCGAACCGCAACGCGCGGATCGCGCTGTTGCACTACCGCGACGGTGAGAAGCGCTACATCCTCGCTCCGACCGGCGTCGCCGTCGGCGACCTCCTCAGCAGCGGCCAGGGCTCGGAGATCCGACCGGGCAACGCCCTGCCGTTGCGCTACATCCCGGTCGGTACGACCGTCCACAACATCGAGCTCAAGCCGGGCGCGGGCGGCAAGCTCGCCCGCGGCGCGGGCGCGGCCGTGCAGCTGGTGGCCAAGGAAGGCAACTTCGCCACGCTGCGCCTCCCGTCGACCGAGATGCGCCGGGTGGCGATCGACTGCCGCGCCACGGTGGGTCAAGTCGGCAACGTCGAGGCGGCGCTGGTTCAGATCGGCAAGGCCGGTCGCAATCGATGGAAGGGCAAGCGCCCGCACACCCGCGGCGTCGCCATGAACCCGGTTGACCATCCGCTCGGCGGCGGAGAGGGCAAGAGCTCCGGCGGACGTCACCCCGTGACGCCGTGGGGCAAGCCCGAGGGCCGCACGCGCCGCAAGGACAAGCCGTCCGACAAGCTCATCATCCGACGACGCCGCCGTCGCCGTGGCTCCCGGGGGAGGTAGGACATGCCCCGCAGCTTGAAGAAGGGCCCGGTCGTCGACGACCACCTGAGCAACAAGGTCGCGGCGATGAACGCGTCCGGCGACCGGAAGGTCATCAAGACCTGGTCGCGTCGCTCGACCGTCACGCCGGAGATGGTGGGCCACACGATCGCGGTCCACGACGGCCGCAAGCACGTACCCATCTACGTCACCGAGGCGATGGTCGGGCACAAGCTCGGCGAGTTCGCGCCGACGCGCACCTTCCGCGTCCACGCCGGCGCCGAGCGTTCGGCACGGAGGCCGCCGGGTGCCTGAGACCCGCGCATCGCTGCGCCACCTCCGCACCTCGCCTACCAAGGTTCGCGAGGTCCTCGGCCTGATCCGCGGACGCGAGATCGACGACGCCCGCGAGCGGCTGCGGTTCTCGACGCGCGGGCCGGCCGGCGAGGTGCTCAAGCTGCTCGATTCGGCGGTGGCCAACGCGGAGAGCAACCAGAGCCTGCCCGAGGACGAGCTGTTCGTCGCCCGGGCCTACGCCGACGAGGGTCCCACCCTGAAGCGGTGGCGCCCGCGCGCGCGCGGCCGGGGGACCCGCATCCGGAAGCGGACGTCCCACGTGACGATCGTGCTGTCGCGGTTCTCCGACGACGAGCTGGAGCGCCGGCGCGACCGCGAAGTGGCCACGGGGCCGACCCGCCGCCTGCGCCGCCCGACTCGGCGCCGCAGGGTGCGCGAGGTCGAGGAAGACCTCGAGGAAATGGAACACGACCACGAGCACGAGCACGAAGAGGAGCTCGGCGAGGACTTCGAGGAGGACGGCGAGGACGTCGCGCTCGCCGACGTCCCCGACGTCGATGACGTCGACGCCCAGCCGCTCGGGGCCGTCGACGAGGCGCCGGCGAAGAAGGCGCCTGCGAAGAAGAAGGCGCCCGCCACCAAGAAGAAGCCGACGAAGAAGGCGACCACCGCCAAGAAGACGACCGCCAAGAAACCGCAGAAGCCGACGAAGAAGACGACAAAGAAGAAGAAGGACGACTGATGGGCCAGAAGGTCAATCCCTATGGGTTCCGTCTCGGGATCACCACCGACTGGAAGTCGCGCTGGTTCGCCGACAAGGCGGAGTACAAGGAGTCGCTGATCGAGGACTGGAAGATCCGCGACTACCTGCGCCGCCAGCTGCCGCACGCGGCCGTGAGCCGCGTCGAGATCGAGCGGACGCGCGACCGGCTGCGTGTCGACGTGTACACGGCCCGGCCCGGCATCGTGATCGGCCGCCGCGGCGCCGAGGCGGACCGGCTCCGGGCCGGCCTGCTCCAGATCACCGGCAACCCGAAGATCCACTTCAACATCCAGGAGATCAAGCAGCCGGAGCTCGACGCCACGCTCATCGCGCAGGGCGTCGCCGACCAGCTCGCGGGGCGGGTGTCGTTCCGCCGGGCGATGAAGCGCGCCGTGCAGACGGCGATGAAGGCCGGGGCCCAGGGCATCCGGGTGCAGTGCGGCGGACGCCTCGGCGGGGCGGAGATGAGCCGCAAGGAGTGGTACCGCGAAGGCCGGGTGCCGCTGCACACGCTGCGGGCCGACATCGACTACGGCCAGGCCGAGGCGCGCACGACGTTCGGGCGCATCGGCGTGAAGGTCTGGATCTACAAGGGCGACATCCTGCCCTACAAGTCGGCGGCCGAGGACAAGATCGCCAAGGAGGCGGCCATGGCCGTCGGTGAGACCGCCGGGCAGGCCCCGAGCGGTCGCCGCGTCATCAGCGCCGGCGGCGGACGACGCCGTCCCGCCGAGGAGGCGGTGCCGGTCGATGCCGCGCCCGACGAGGAAGTGCCGGCCGAGGAGGCCAAGCCGCTGGTCAAGGAAGCCGACCCGGCCCTCGAGGCGCTCCTCGCAGAAGAGGAGGAGATCGAGCGCCGCACCCGTCGCGAGCACCACGAGGCGCCGAAGTTCCACGGCGACGAGGAGTAGGCGCGGGGACGGCGGCTTTGCCGACCGTCACCGCAGTCGCCGGAGCTTGCGACGGCGACGGAAAGGAAAAGTGCCGATGTTGATGCCGAAGAAAGTCCGCCATCGCAAAGCCCAACGGGGACGTATGTCCGGGACGGCCAAGGGTGGCACGCGGGTGCATTTCGGCGACTACGGCATCCAGGCGCTCGAGCCGGGCTGGATCACGAACCGCCAGATCGAAGCGGCTCGAATCGCCATGACCCGTTACATCAAGCGGGGTGGCAAGGTGTGGATCAACATCTTCCCGGACAAGCCCGTCACGCAGAAGCCGGCCGAGACCCGCATGGGCTCGGGGAAGGGCAACCCCGAGCACTGGGTCGCGGTGGTGAAGCCGGGCCGGGTGATGTTCGAGCTGTCGGGCGTGCCCGAGGACGTCGCCCGTGACGCCATGCGACTCGCCATGCACAAGCTGCCGATCAAGACGCGCTTCGTGCTGCGCCAGGAGGAGGCATGACCAGGGCGAGGGAGCTGCGCGAGTTCAACGAGGTCGAGCTCGAGCACCGGTTGTCCGAGGCGAAAGAGGAGCTGTTCAACCTGCGGTTCCAGAACGCCACCGGGCAGCTCGACAACAGTGCGCGCCTCGGCCAGGTGCGCAAGGACATCGCCCGGGTCGAGACGCTGCTGCGCGAGCGCGAGATCGCAGCCGCCGAGGCGCTCGGCACCGAGCAGGAGACGGAAGATGCCTGAGGCGACCAACGAGCGGCACAACCCGCGCAAGCTGCGTGAAGGCATGGTGGTGTCGACGAAGATGGACAAGACCGTCGTCGTCGCCGTCGTCGATCGGGTCCGTCACCGCCGGTACGGCAAGACGCTCCAACGCACGCGGCGCCTCTACGCGCACGACGAGGTCAACGACGCGCGCGAGGGCGACCGTGTACGGGTGCAGGAGACGCGTCCCTTGTCTCGCCACAAGCGCTGGCGGGTCGTCGAGGTCCTCGAGAGGGCGAAGTGATCCAGCAGGAGAGCCGGCTCAGGGTCGCCGACAACTCGGGCGCCCGCGAGGTCCTGTGCATCAAGGTCCTCGGCGGCACCCGGCGGCGCTACGCGGGCATCGGCGACATCTTCGTGGCGACGGTCAAGGAGGCCGTGCCGGGGGCGGCGGTGAAGAAGGGCGAAGTCGTCAAGTGCGTCGTCGTCCGGACCCGCAAGGAGCGCCGGCGCGCCGACGGCAGCTACATCCGCTTCGACGAGAACGCCGCGGTGCTCATCAACGACCAGCTCCAGCCGCGCGGCACGCGCATCTTCGGCCCGGTCGGTCGAGAGCTGCGCGACCGGCGGTTCATGCGCATCGTCTCGCTCGCCCCGGAGGTCCTCTGATGAAGATGAAGGACACGAAGGTGCACCTGAAGCTGCGCAAAGGCGATCGGGTCCGCGTGCTGACCGGCAAGGACGTCGGGAAGGAAGGCGCGATCACCCGCGTGCTGACCGACTCGAACCGCGTCATCGTCGACGGCGTCAACGTGGCGAAGAAGCATCAACGCCAGAGCCGGGCCACGATGCAGGCCGGCATCATCGACAAGGACATGCCGATCAGCGCCGCCAACGTCGCCATCCTCTGCGACAAGTGCGGTCCGACGCGCATCGGGTACCGGTTCGACGACGACGGCAAGAAGATCCGCGTGTGCAAGAAATGCGAAGGCGACCTCTGATGGCACAGGCAGCAACCGAGGCTCCGCGCCTCAAGCAGCGCTACGAGTCCGACGTGCGCCCGCAGCTCCAGCGCGAGCTCGGGCTCCGCAACATCATGGAGGTGCCGCGGCTCGAGAAGATCGTCCTCAACTGCGGCGTCGGCCTCGCGACCCAGCAGCAGTCGCTGCTCGACGGAGCCGTGACGGACCTGACCGTGATCACCGGCCAGAAGCCGCTCGTCACCCGGGCGAAGAAGTCGATTGCCGGCTTCAAGCTCCGGGCCGGCAACCCCATCGGCGCCAAGGTGACGCTGCGTGGGGCGCGCATGTGGGAGTTCTACGACCGACTCGTGAGCCTGGCCATCCCGCGCATCCGGGACTTCCGGGGGATGGAGCCGAACTCGTTCGACGGGCGCGGCAACTACACGTTCGGCGTCACCGAGCAGCTCATCTTTCCCGAGATCGATTACGACAGCATCGACACCGTCCGAGGTATGGACATCACGATTGTCACGACCGCCAACTCCGACGGCGAAGGCCGCGCGCTGCTCACCGCTCTCGGCTTCCCGTTCCGTCGCGAGAGCGAACGCCAGAGCGAGGGGTAGTCCATTGGCGAAGAAGGCGTTGATCCAGAAGCAGCAACGCAAGCCCAAGTTCAAGGTGCGGGCTTACACCCGGTGCCGCCGGTGCGGCCGCGCGCGGGCGGTGTACCGGAGCTTCGGGCTCTGCCGCATCTGTCTGCGCGACATGGCCCACAACGGTGAGGTCCCCGGCCTCACGAAGGCGTCGTGGTGATCGCATGACGATGACCGACCCCGTCGCCGACATGCTCACCCGGATCCGCAACGCCAACGTCGCGTTCCACGACGACGTCGTGATGCCGTCGTCGAAGCTGAAGGTGGCGCTGGCGAAGATCCTCGAGCAAGAGGGGTACATCTCCGGTTCGAGCATCGAGGACGACTCCTCGTATCCACGGCCGCGCCTTCGGATCGCGATGAAGTACACGCCCGATCGCAAGCGCACAATCTCGGGGTTGCGGCGCGTCTCCAAGCCCGGCCTGCGGGTGTACACGCCGGCCGACAAGCTCCCGCGGGTGCTCGGCGGCATGGGCATCGCCATCCTGTCCACCAACCAGGGCCTCATGACCGACCGCGAGGCGCGCCAGCGCCACGTCGGCGGCGAGGTCCTGTGCCAGGTCTGGTAGCGGAGCCGTCATGTCACGAGTCGGGAAAGAGCCGATCACCATTCCCTCCGGGGTCGAGGTCGACGTCGAGGGTCGTCGGGTCGTCGTGAAGGGCCCGAACGGCACGCTCGCGCACGAGTCGCCCGAGTCGATCACCGTCAGCCGCGACGGCGACACGCTCGTCGTCACGCGGCCCGACGACGAGCGCGAGAACCGTGCGCTGCACGGCCTGACCCGGTCGCTGGTGCAGAACATGGTCGTGGGCGTGTCGCAGGGCTTCAGCCGCGAGCTCGAGATCGTCGGCGTGGGGTACCGGGCGCAGGCCCAGGGGCCGTCGAAGCTCGAGCTCCAGGTCGGGTTCTCGCATCCGGTGCGGTTCGAGGCCCCCGAGGGCGTGACGTTCGAGGTGCCCCAGCCCACCCGTATCGTGGTGCGGGGGGCCGACAAGCAGCTCGTCGGCCAGGTGGCGGCCGACGTCCGCAAGAGCCGGCCGCCCGAGCCGTACAAGGGCAAGGGCATCCGGTACGTCGACGAGCACGTGCAGCGCAAGGCCGGCAAGTCCGCGAAGTAGGACCAGTAGGCGAGATGACGAACAGCAAACGCGAGGCTCGAATCCGGCGGCATCGCCGGGTTCGCAAGAAGATCCGGGGAACGCCGGAACGGCCGCGCCTGTCGGTGTTCCGTTCGGCGCGCCACATCTACGCCCAGGTGATCGACGACGTGCACGGCCGGACCCTGGCGACGGCGTCGACGACGGAGTCCGGGTTGCGCTCGGGTGGCGGCGGGACGGTCGACACCGCCAAGTCCGTCGGCAAGCTCGTGGGTGAGCGGGCCAAGGCGGCCGGGATCTCGAGCGTCGTGTTCGACCGGGGCGGGTTCAAGTTCCACGGCCGGGTCGCAAGTCTGGCCGCAGGTGCACGTGAAGCAGGACTGGAGCTCTGATGGCGGAAGGGCAACTCGAGGAGCGGGTGATCGCGATCAACCGCGTCGCCAAGGTCGTGAAGGGCGGCCGGCGGTTCTCGTTCACTGCGCTCGTCGTCGTGGGCGACGGCAACGGCAACGTCGGCCTCGGCTACGGGAAGGCCAAGGAGGTGCCCGCCGCCATCCAGAAGGGGATGGAAGAGGCGCGCAAGAGCCTCTTCCCGGTCGCGCTCGCAGGCACCACGATCACGCACCAGACCGTCGGCGTGCACGACGCCGCCCGCGTCCTGCTGAAGCCGGCCGCGCCCGGCACCGGCGTGATCGCCGGCGGCGCGGCCCGAGCGATCCTCGAGGCGGCCGGCGTGGGAGACGTGCTGGCGAAGTCGCTCGGGTCGGCGAACGCGATCAACGTGTCGCGAGCGACGATCGCAGGTCTGCAGGGGCTCTACCGGCCGGACGAGGTCGCCAAGCTGCGCGGGAAGTCGCCCGAAGAGGTGTCCTCGGCCGGCATGCTGCGCGCGTACCGCGAGCGGTCGGCGCCGAAGCCCGAGGTGACCGAGGTCGCGTGATGGCACAGACGTTGCGGATCACCCAGGTGCGATCGGCCATCGGGATCAAGCCCCGCCAGCGCGGCACGCTGCGCGCGCTCGGGCTCCGTCGCATCAACCACACCGTCGAGCACGCGGACCGGCCCGAGATCCGGGGCATGATCGGCACCGTGCCGCACCTCGTGAAGGTGGAAGAGACATGACGATCAAGCCCCACGACCTCCACCCCACGCCCGGCTCCCGCACCCGGGCGCGCCGCGACGGCCGCGGCATCGGCGGGCGCGGCGGCAAGACCGCGGGCCGCGGCATGAAGGGCCAGCGCGCCCGCACCACCGTGAAGCCGGGGTTCGAGGGCGGTCAGACGCCGCTGACCCGGCGCACGCCGAAGGCCAAGGGATTCACGAACCCGTTCCGGGTCGAGTACGCGGTCGTCAACCTCGACGTGCTCGACGCGTTCGACGCCGACACCGAGGTCGATCCCGGGACACTCCGGTCGCGCGGTCTCGTCGCCAAGCAAGGACTCGTGAAGGTGCTCGGGCGCGGCCAGCTGACGAAGGCGCTCACCGTACGCGCCCACGCGTTCTCCGCTGCCGCCATCCGGGCGATCGAAGGCGCCGGCGGCCGCACCGAGCGCCTGCCGTTGCCGTTCCGCCGGCGTCCCCCCGCCAAGGGGAACGCCCTCACCAACCGATAAGCTCGGCGACCCCGCCGCGAGAGGAGGTCGCGCTCCCCCATGCTCTCCCGCCTGCGGAACATGTTCCGGGTGCCCGACCTGCGCAACAAGATCCTCTTCACGCTGATCATCATCGGGGTCTACCGGGTCGGCGCCCACCTGCCGGTCCCGTTCATCGACTTCAACGCGATCAAGGACCTCCAGAAGCAGTCCGAGAGCACGGGGGTCGTCGGCTTCCTCGACCTGTTCTCCGGGGGCGCGATCACGAACGTCGCGATCTTCTTCCTCGGGATCATGCCGTATATCACGGCGTCGATCATCATGCAGCTGCTCGGGGTCGTGATCCCGAAGCTCGAGGAGTGGCAGAACGAAGGGCAGGTCGGCCAGAAGAAGATCACCCAGTGGACCCGCTACCTCACCGTCGGGCTCGCACTCGTGCAGTCGACCGGCTTCGTGTTCGCCCTGCACCAGGGCAGCAGCGGGCTGCTCGGGTTCGCCGGCTTCCAGGGCCGCGACCTCATCCCCGGCTTCAACACGCCCCGTGCCGCCCTCATCGTGCTGACGTGGACCGCCGGCACCGCCCTGCTGATGTGGCTGGCCGAGCTCATCACGCAGCGTGGCATCGGCAACGGCATGTCGATCCTGATCTTCGCATCCGTGGTGTCGCGCCTTCCCGCCCAGGGCTCGTCGATCTACACCGAGGGCAGCAAGTTCCAGTTCTTCACGATCATCGGCATCGGCATCGCGATGATCGTCGGGATCGTGTTCGTCGAGTCGGGGCAGCGCCGCATCCCCGTGCAGTTCGCCAAACGCGTGGTCGGACGACGAATGTACGGCGGTCAGAGCACGTACATACCGCTGAAGGTCAACCAGTCCGGCGTGATCCCCGTGATCTTCGCCAGCTCGATCCTGTCGTTCCCTGCCCTGATCGCGACCGCGACGCCGTGGGAAGGGCTGCAGCAGTTCATCAACGACAACCTCGTGCAGAACCAGAGCTGGTTCTACATCGGCATGTACACCTTGCTCATCATCTTCTTCGCGTACTTCTACACCGCGATCGCGTTCAACCCCGCGCAACAGGCGGACATCATCCGCAAGCAGGGCGGATTCATCCCCGGCATCAGACCGGGGCCGCCGACGGAGCGGTACCTCGCGAAGACCCTGAACCGCATCACGCTGCCGGGATCGCTGTTCCTTGCCACGATCGCGATAGCCCCACTGCTGGTGTTCGCGTTGTGGGACATCAGACAGTTCCCCTTCGGGGGCACGGCACTGCTGATCACCGTGGGCGTCGCGCTCGAGACGATGAAGCAGATCGACAGCCAGCTGATGATGCGCAACTACGAGGGCTTCCTCGCCTAATCGGAGTGCGCCGATGAGCAGAGGTCCCCGACTCGTCCTGCTCGGCAAGCAGGGCGCCGGGAAAGGCACACAAGCCGCCCGTCTCTCCGAGCGGTACGGCATCGAGCACGTCTCGACCGGCGACCTGTTCCGGGCCGCCGCGGCCGCCGGGACGCCCGCCGGTCGCGAGGCAGAGGAGTACATGAACCGGGGCGACCTCGTGCCCGACGATCTCACGCTCAGGATCGTCGAGGACCGCTTCGCCGAGGACGGGCTCATCGACCACGGCTTCGTGCTCGACGGCTTCCCGCGCACGCTCCAGCAGGCCGAGAAGCTCGAAGAGGTGCTCGACGGGCATCCGCTCGATCTCGTGATCAACCTCGACGTTCCCACCGAGATCGTCCTCGATCGGATCGCAGGGCGCCGGGTGTGCGAGCAGTGCGGCACCACCTACCACGTCAACGCACCGCCGAAGGAGAATTGGACGTGCGACGTGTGCGGCGGCGCGGTCGTCCAGCGCGAGGACGACACCGAGGACGCCGTGATGCGCCGGCTCGAGCTCTACGAGGAGGAGACCGTCCCGATCATCGACTTCTACCGCAAGGTCGGAAAGCTCGTGGTGGTGGACGGAACAGGCGACGGCGACGGCGTGTTTGCGCGGTTGGTGGCGCAGGTGGACCAGCGTCTCAAGCCACTCCAGACATGATCACCCGGAAGACACGTGACCAGATCGCGCTCATGCGGCGGGCGGGCAAGGTCGTCGCCGAGATGCACGAGGTCGGCATCCGCGCGGCAAAGCCGGGGGCGACGACCGCCGACGTCGACGAGGCCGCGCGCGAGGTGCTCGACCGTCGCGGGGCGCGCTCCAACTTCCTGGGCTACGGCAACCCGCCGTTCCCGGGCGTTGTCTGCACCTCCCCCAACGAGGTGATCGTGCACGGGATCCCCTCCGAGGACGTCGTCCTCCATGAGGGCGACATCCTCTCGATCGACTGCGGGGCGATCATCGAAGGCTGGCACGGCGACGCCGCGATCACCGTGCCCGTCGGTGACGTCGACGACGAATCGAAGCGGCTGCTCGAGGTCACCCGAGCGTCGCTCGAGGCCGCGATCGAGCGCGTCACGGCGGACAGCCGCCTGGGCGACATCGGCGCCGCCGTGGAGGGCGTCGCCGAGCGGGCCGGGTTCTCGGTCGTGCGTGAGTACGTGGGCCACGGGATCGGGACCGCAATGCACGAGGAGCCCCAGATCCCGAACTACGGACCGCCCGGCCGCGGGCTGAGGCTCAAGGAGGGCATGGTGCTTGCCATCGAGCCCATGGTGAACGCCGGAGGGCCCGAGACCGAGCTTCTGGCCGACGGCTGGACGGTCGTCACCCGGGACCGGCGCCGGTCGGCCCACTTCGAGCACACGATCGCGGTGACCGCCAACGGCCCCGAGGTCCTGACGCTCCCCTGGTGACCCGGGTGCATAGCCGGGCAGCGCCCTCGCGGGCTGACCGCGCCGGGCCGGACCCCCCGAATTCTCAAGGGTTCCGGGGGTCGGGTAGACTTCTCAGTCGCCCCCAGTGGTGCGCTTCGTTCATTTGGCGCGCCCGACCCCCCGAGCCCCGTAGGCGGTGGAAGTTCTGGCCAAGCCCAAAGACGACACGATCCTGGTGGAGGGAACGGTGGTCGAGCCGTTGCCCAACGCCATGTTCCGGGTCGAACTCGAGAACGGGCACAAGGTGCTCGCGCACATCTCCGGGAAGATGCGGATGCACTACATCCGGATCCTCCCCGGTGACCGGGTGCAGGTCGAGCTCACGCCGTACGACCTCGGCCGGGGACGCATCACCTACCGCTACAAGTAACGACGAGACGAGCAGGAACATGAAAGTCCGCCCCTCTGTGAAGAAGATGTGCGAGAAGTGCAAAGTGATCCGCCGCCACGGCACCGTGCGGATCATCTGCACCAACCCGCGCCACAAGCAGCGGCAAGGCTAGGAGCACAGATGGCCCGCATCGCCGGTGTCGACATCCCCCGCGAGAAGCGCCTCGAGGTGTCGCTCACCTACATCTTCGGGGTCGGTCGCACGACCGCGCGCACGGTCGCCATGGCGACCGACATCTCGCCCGACACGCGCGTCCGCGACCTGACCGACGAGGAAGTCGCCAAGCTGCGCACGTTCATCGACCAGAACGTGAAGGTCGAGGGAGACCTCCGCCGCGAGGTGTCGCAGGACATCAAGCGCAAGATGGAGATCGGCACGTACCAGGGCGTCCGCCACCGGCGCGGGCTCCCGGTGCACGGTCAGCGCACCCGCACCAATGCGCGCACCCGCAAAGGCCCCAAGAAGACGGTGGCGGGCAAGAAGCGGGCGAGGAAGTAGAGATGGCGAAACCACCCCCGGGCGGACGACGGCCGAGGCGGCGCGAGCGCAAGAACGTCGCCTACGGCACCGCCCACATCAAGTCGTCGTTCAACAACACGATCATCTCGATCGCCGACCAGGAAGGAAACGTGATCGCCTGGGCGTCGGCGGGCAACGTCGGCTTCAAGGGCTCCCGGAAGTCCACACCGTTCGCGGCGCAGCTCGCTGCTGAGACCGCGGCGCGCCGGGCGATGGAGCACGGCGTGCGCAAGGTCGACGTGGTCGTGAAGGGGCCGGGCTCGGGCCGCGAGACCGCCATCCGATCGATCCAGAACGCGGGCATCGAGGTCGCCGGCATCAAGGACGTCACGCCCATCCCGCACAACGGCTGCCGCCCACCGAAGCGGAGGCGAGTCTGATGGCGCGTTACACCGGCGCCGTCTGCAAGCTCTGCCGGCGCGAGCGCATGAAGCTGTTCCTCAAGGGCCCCAAGTGCGACACGATGAAGTGCCCCGTCGAGCGCAAGCCGTACCCGCCCGGCCAGCACGGTCGGGGCCGCATCCGTGAGAGCGAGTACCTGCTCCAGCTGCGCGAGAAGCAGAAGGCGCGCCGCATCTACGGGCTCCTCGAGCGCCAGTTCAAGAACGTCTACGAGGAAGCAACGCAGGCTTCGGGCATCACCGGTGAGGTGTTGCTGCAGAAGCTCGAGCTGCGGATCGACAACATCGTGTTCCGTGCCAACTTCGCCGCCAGTCGCAACCAGGCCCGCCAGCTGGTCCGCCACGGTCACGTCACCGTGAACGGGAAGCGGGTGACGATCCCGTCCCAGGAGCTCCACAAGGGCGATGTCGTCGAGATCAAGTCGAAGTCGCGCCAGATGATCGTGCTGCGCCACAACCTCGACACGCTCGACCGGGCCGTCCCGGCGTGGCTCGAGGTCAGCAGCGCCGACTTCAAGGCCACTGTGCGGGACCTTCCGCTCCGCGAGCAGATCGACGTGCCCGTGCGCGAGCAGCTGATCGTCGAGCTCTACTCCAAGTAGCCCACCCAGTCTTCCGCCACCCACCCCCAAGACACGAAGAAGTGAGACCGCCATGCTGATCATCCAGCGTCCCGAAGTCGAAGCCGGCGACCCGGAGGGGAACGTCCAGACGTTCACGCTCTCGCCGCTCGAGCCCGGCTTCGGCCACACCCTGGGCAACTGCCTTCGTCGCACGCTGCTCTCGTCGATCCCCGGCGCCGCCGTGAGCCAGGTCCGCTTCGACGAGGCGCTGCACGAGTTCGACGTGATCCCCGGGGTCAAGGAAGACGTCACCGACCTCATCCTGAACCTCAAGGACCTCGTGCTCCGGTGCGAGTCGGAGGAGCCCGTCACGCTGCGGATCGACAAGCGCGGCCCCGGCGACGTCACCGCCGCCGACATCCAGACCACGGCGGATGTCGAGGTGCTCAACCCCGAGCTGCACCTCGCGACCGTGAACCAGCGGGGCCGGCTCGCGCTCGACCTCACCGTCGAGCAGGGCCGCGGCTACCTGTCGGCCGAGCGCAACAAGCGCACGTCGACGATCGGTGTGATCCCCGTCGACGCGATCTTCTCGCCCGTGCGGCGGGTCGCGTTCTCGGTCGAGCCGACACGCGTCGAGCAGGCGACCAACTACGACAAGCTCAGCCTCGAGATTGAGACCGACGGGTCGATCTCGCCCCGTGACGGCCTGGCGTCGGCCGGTGAGACGCTGCGCAACCTGGTCAGCCTGGTCGCCGACCTCTCGTCGGAGCCCAAGGGCCTCGAGCTCGGTGAGGTGTCGCCGATCACGGCGGCGTCGCCCGACCTCGAGCTGCCGATCGAGGAGCTGGACCTGTCCGAGCGGCCCCGCAACTGCCTGAAGCGGGCCCGGGTCGACACGATCGGTCAGCTGGTCCAGAAGTCCGAGGACGATCTGCTCGCCATCACGAACTTCGGCTCGAAGTCGCTCGAAGAAGTGCTGCAGAAGCTCGACGAGCGCGGCCTCTCTCTGCGGGTGAAGGAGTAGGGAGCCCGACCATGCCGGCACCGCGGAAGGGCCCGCGCCTCGGTTCGGGTCCCGCGCACGAGAAGCAGCTGCTGGCGAACCTCGCCGCGCACCTGTTCGAGGCGGGCGCGATCACCACGACTGTCGCCAAGGCCAAGGCACTGCGCCCGTACGCGGAGAAGCTGATCACGAAGGCCAAGGGCGGAGGTGTGCACGAGCAGCGGCTCGTCGTCGCCCGCATGCACGACAAGCAGGCGGCGCACAAGCTGTTCGCCGAGATCGCACCGCGTTACGCCGACCGCAACGGCGGTTACCTGCGGATCCTCAAGCTCGGCCCCCGCGCCGGCGACGCCGCCCCCATGGCGCGCGTCGAACTCGTATAGCCGCCTGACGGCATGACCCTCTTCGAGAGGGACGAAGGACCCGCCCGGGTGAAGCTCGTCGTCGCGTACGACGGGACCGGGTTCCACGGGTGGGCAGACCAGCCCGAGGTGCGCACTGTCGAGGGGGTGCTCACCAGGGCGCTCGAGCGATTCCTGCGCCACCCCCCGGAGCGCCTGACGTGTGCCGGCCGTACCGACGCCGGCGTGCACGCGTGGGGTCAGGTCGTGAGCTTCGATGCCGATCCCGGCGTCGACCCGTGGCGGCTGCAGTCCGCCGTGAACGGGGCCCTCGCGCCCGAGGTGGTGGTGCGGGCCGCCGACGTCGGCGAGTCGGACTTCGACGCCCGGCGCTCGGCGTGCTGGCGCGCCTATCGCTACACGGTCGTGAACCGTCCAGTGACCGACCCGTTTCTCTCCCGGTACGCGTGGTGGGTGCCCACCCCGCTCGACGTGCGCGCGCTGCGGCTCGGCGCCGACCCGTTCGTGGGCGAGCACGACTTCGCCGCCTTCTGCCGTCAGGGGCCGGAAGGCTCGACGACCACGCGGCGCGTCCTCGAGTCGCGCTGGCACGATCTCGGGGACGGCGTGCTGCGCTACGACATTCGCGCCACCGCGTTCTGCTGGCAGATGGTGCGATCGATTGTCGGGACGCTCGTCGACGTCGGAACGGGCAAGAAGCGTCCCGGAGAGCTCATGGGCATCCTCCGCTCCAAAAACCGCGCCCACGCCGGTCAGCCCGCGCCGCCCGAGGGACTGTGCCTGTGGGAGGTCGGGTACACGTAGCCGTTGGCCCGCCGGTACCGTTCCCCTATGGCGAGGCGCGGAGCGCCGCTCGATCCCGAGGTTGCCAAGTACCGCGAGATGTGGGTCGACGAGCTCGGCGGCGCCGCGCTCTACCGGGCGCTCGCCGAGCACGCCGACGAGCACCGCCGCCCGATCTTCCTCTCGCTGGCCGAGGCGGAGGAGCGCCACGCCGCGCACTGGGCGGAGCGGATGCGTCAGGGCGGCGTCACCGACCTCAAGACGCCCCGACTCCCGTTCCGCATCCGGGTGCTGCGCAGGCTGGCCGGACTGCTCGGCACCGAGGCGGTCCTCCCGATCGTGCTACGCGCCGAGGCGGCCGACGCCGACAAGTACCGCACCGTGGCGGCGGCGCCGGCGGCGATGGCAGCGCAGGAGGCGATGCACGGCAAGGTCGTCGCCGCCATGCGCGGTGGCAACACGACCGGCGGTCGCATCGCGGCGTCAGAGGGCCGGCACCGGGCAGGGATCGGCGGCGCGCTGCGGGCCGGCGTCTTCGGCGTGAATGACGGGCTGGTGTCGAACTTCTCGCTCGTCATGGGCGTCGCCGGCGGCACCAGCAACAGGTCGATCGTGCTGCTCGCCGGCGTGGCCGGACTCGTCGCCGGCGCGTTCTCGATGGCGTCGGGCGAGTGGGTGTCGGTGCGATCGCAGCGGGAGCTCTACGAGAACGAGCTGCGCATCGAGGAGCAGGAGCTCGCGGCGTTCCCGGAGGAGGAGCGGGAGGAGCTCGAGCTGATCTATCAGGCGAAGGGTGTGGACCCGGCGGAGGCGAAGGCGCTCGTCGCCAACATCATGGCGAGGCCCGACGTCGCGCTCGACACCTTGGCGCGCGAGGAGCTCGGCCTCGACCCTCGCACGCTGGCGTCACCGTGGGTCGCGGCGGGATCGTCGTTCGCTGCGTTCGCGGTCGGCGCGTTCTTGCCAGTGGTGCCGTTCTTCTTCGGCGGTGGGTTCGCCGCCGTCGTGGCTTCGGCGCTGCTCTCGGTGCTGGCGCTGTTCGGCGTGGGTGCCGCGATCTCGGTGTTCACCGGACGTCACGCCGGTCGTTCGGGGTTGCGCATGGCCGCCATCGGCGCGGTCGTGGCGACCGCGACGTTCCTGATCGGCAAGCTCGTCGGTGTCGGCGTGAGCTGAGCCGGGTCCTACTGCTCGCCGAGGTAGAGGAAGCTGTAGCCCTCGTCGCGGAGCTGGAGCCCGGCTTCGCGCAGCGCGACGTCCCAGTCGCCCCGGACCGCGGGGTCGTTCTCCTCCATGCCGTGGTCTGCCACGAGCAGGAAGGCGGTGTCGTCGAACGCCCCGGCGCGCTCGACCGCCGCCAGCACCTCGCCGAGGCGGGCGTCGCAGTCGCGGATGGCCGCCGCCGCGATCTCCGAGTGCGGCCCGCCCTCGTGGAACGCCGAGTCGGTGAGCGTGAAGTTCACCCACATGAACCGGGGCTTGGGGTAGTCGACGTCCCGGTAGTGACCGCTCCAGATGCCAGTGGCCTGCTCGACGCACATGTGGTCGACGATGGTCGACCACTGGTAGTCCTTCGACGGGCGGACGAACCGCTCCGTCGTGTGTGGGAGGCCGTCGGGCGTCGTCGGGATCGGCGGCACCGCGCCCCGCCGGAAGAAGTCGAACGTCGAGTAGTCGGCGCCCGGGTCGGCGGGCTCGTTGACCGACGCCGTGAACGCGTCCGCCCATGTCCGGTGCACGGCGTCGTGGATCGTCTCGACGCCGGGGGTGAGCGTCTCCATGGCGGTGGGCCACGTGGCCGACGAGTTCGTGATGATCTGACGGCCGCTCCGCCGGTCGTACCACGCGTTGTTGAGGATGCCGTGGTGACCCGGGAGGCGGCCGGTCAGGATCGACGTGTGGTTCGCGAGCGTCACCGTGGGCAGCCCTGCCATGGCGCCGTGCGCGTAGGCGGTGCCCATGTCGAGCAGGCGCGCCACGTTCGGCGCTTCGCCCGCGGCGGCCATCGCGTGCAGCACGTTGGGGTTGGTGCCGTCCCACAGGAACCCGACGACATGCCGCGGCCGCCCGCCGGTGAGATCGAGGACGTCGGCGCGGACCTCGCCGTCCTGGCCATCGACGTACGACCCGTCGTCGGCGGGAGCGAGGCCGAGCAGCTCCGCGACCGTCGGGGCGACGTCGACGAGTCGCCCTGCCCGCGGCACCAGCCCGTCGGCGCGCGCCCCTTTCCCGGCGACGATGAAAGGCGCCCGCGCCTGCACGACGTCGAGCGATCCGTGCTCACCGCGATGCCCGCCCTGGTCCTCCCAGTTGTGGGCGGCGGAGTGGATCACGCACAGGTCGGGCGCGGCCGGGTGGTCGAAAAGCTGGGCGACCTGCGCGAACCCGAACGGGTACGAGTTCTCGCCGCGCTTGGGGTAGGGATGAGCGCGCTCGGCGTCCAACCCCGCGAAACGGTCCGTCGACTGGTCGGCGAGAGGATCGGCTCCCTCGCCCGCGATCTTCTCGTAGCCGCCGCCCTCGGTACGCCGGAAACGGACCCACCCGTCGTGCGAGCGGGCCTCGTACGCCGCGTCGCGCGCGAGCAGGACCATCTCGACGATCGGGTCGAGAGCCGAGTCGAGCAGCACCTCGAGCGCACGCTCGGCGTCGTCCAATCGTTCGGCGGTGATCTCGTGGACGGGAACCGCCGAGAGAGGAGGAGCGGTCACTCGTTCGAGGCTACCGGCTCTCAGCCGATTGTCTCGGTTGCCTCGTCAAGGAGTAATGTCTTCTTTCCTGTGCGTACATTCAGCCCCAAGCCCAGCGACATCGAACGCGCCTGGCACGTCATCGACGCCGACGGCGCCGTGCTCGGTCGCCTGGCGACCGAGGTCGCCACGCTGCTGCGCGGCAAGCACAAGCCGACCTGGGCGCCGCATGTCGACGTCGGCGACCACGTGATCGTCGTCAACGCCGCCAAGCTCGACGTCGGGCCGCGCAAGGCGGAGGGCACGATGTACTGGCGGCACTCCGGGTACCCGGGCGGCATCCGTTCCGAGAGCCTCGGCCACCTCCTCGAGCGCGACCCGGAGAAGGTCGTGCGCAGGGCGGTCAAGGGCATGGTCCCGAAGGGCCGCCTGGGCCGGCAGATGCTGCGGAAGCTGCGCGTGTACGCCGGGCCTACCCATCCGCACGCGGCCCAGAAGCCGGTTGCCCGTCCGCGGGCGAGCGGCTCCCGGAGGTAGCTCGTGAGCAAGCCCCTCATCCAGACCACCGGCCGGCGCAAGGAGTCCATTGCGCGCGTGCGGTTGCGGCCCGGCACCGGCGTCATCAAGGTCAACGGCCGCGAGTTCGAGCGGTACTTCCCGATCCTCACGCACCAGGTCGTCGCCACGGAGCCGTTGCGCCTCACCCAGACTGCCGACGTGTACGACGTCGAGGCTTCTCTCGACGGTGGCGGCGTGAGCGGCCAAGCCGGTGCGTTGCGCCTCGGAATCGCCCGGGCGCTCGTCTCCCTCGACGACGAGCTTCGCCCGACGTTGAAGAAGGCCGGGCTGCTCAAGCGCGACGCCCGCGAGAAGGAGCGCCGCAAGTACGGCCTCAAGAAGGCCCGCAAGGCGCCGCAGTACTCGAAGCGATGAGGGACAAGCAGACGGCGGAGCGAGCGCAGCGAGCGCAGCTCAGTTCCTGACCGGCGCGGCGGTATGACGCTGCGGTTCGGCACCGACGGAGTTCGCGGGGTCGCGAATCGCGATCTCACACCCGAGCTCGTCACCGCCCTCGGGCGCGCCGCCGCCCGCGTGCTGGGTGCCGACCGGCCGTTCGTCGTCGGGCGCGACACGCGTCGCTCCGGGCCGCTGCTCGAAGCCGCGCTCGTCGCCGGCCTGTGCAGCGAGGGCGCGGACGTGGAGCGCGTCGGCGTGCTCCCGACGCCGGGGGTCGCGTACGTGGCGCAGCTGCTCGACTCGCCTGCGGCGGTGATCTCCGCCAGCCACAATCCGTACCCCGACAACGGCGTGAAGTTGTTCTCTCGCGGCGGGCGGAAGATCGCCGACGCGCCGGAGCAGCGCATCGAGTTGGAGCTGCGGCGCCTCGTCGACGCGGGCGCCGGCGACGGGCCCGACGGGCCCGGCGTGGGCGTGGCGCGCGACCGTCTCGGCGCCGCCGCCGACTACATCGCCCACCTCGTCGCCGCGTTCGGTGGTCGCCGTCTCGACGGGCAGTTGGTCGTCGTCGACTGCGGCAACGGCGCCGCCTTCGAGGTTGCGCCGTGGGCCTTGCGGGTGCAAGGAGCATGGGTGCGCGTGCTCCACGACCAACCCGACGGCGCCAACATCAACGCCGGCTGCGGGTCGACCGACCCGGGCGAGCTTCAGCAGGCGGTCCTCGCCGCAAGCGCGAACGCCGGCCTCGCGTTCGACGGCGACGCCGACCGCGTGATCGCGGTGGACGAGCGCGGCAAGCTCGTCGACGGCGACCAGATGCTGGCGATCATCGCGCTCGACCTGCACGAACGGGGCGAGCTCAAGGGCGACGCCGTGGTCGCGACCGTGATGTCGAACCTCGGTCTCCGGCGCGCGCTCGTCGAGCGTGGCATCGAGGTCGTCGAGACGCCGGTCGGCGACCGCAACGTGCTCACCGCCCTCGAGGAGCGCGGCCTGTCGCTGGGAGGCGAGCAGTCCGGGCACGTGATCGTCACCGATCTCGCCACGACCGGCGACGGCACGCTCACCGGCATGTTGTTGCTCGACGTGATGGCGCGCCGCGGACGGCCGCTGTCGGAGCTGGCCGCCGTGGTCGAGCCGCTCCCGCAGGTGCTCAGGAGCGTGCAGGTCGGCGACGGGGCCGGCTTGGAGGACAACGGCGCCTTCCGCGCCGAGCTCGAGGCGGTCGAGCAGCAGCTCGGCGCGGACGGCCGCGTCCTCGTGCGACCGTCGGGCACCGAGCCTGTCGTCCGTGTGATGGTCGAGGCGCCGACCACCGAGCAGGCGGAGACGGCGGCGACCCGTCTGGCCGCTGCCGTCGAACGCGCCTGCGGCTCTCGTTAGCTCGCGGTGACGGCGGCTTTCCGCCGCACCGCAGGAGCCGGAGCTTGCGACGGCGACCGGCTAGCTGAAGAAGCTGTCGAACGCGGCTTGATCGGGGTGCGATTCGTCGAGGCGCGAGATCTTCCCGCCCGTGAGCGTGAAGGTGAGCGTCTCGTTCTGGTCGTAGCTCTTCCCGGTCCGCTGCGCGGTCAAGTGGTGCACCGCGACGACCTTGTCGGCACCCTCGTCCTTCACGCTCTGGAGGTCGGCCTTCAGGGTTCCGCCGGTGAGCTCGAACAACGTGCCGTAGTAGCCGAGCACGTTGTCGACGCCCTTGTGATCGCCCGAGACCTGGCTCTTCCCCGGGACGCTCTGCACAACGTCCGGCGTCATGATCGACCGCAGAGTGTCCATGTCGCCCTGCCCGAATGCCTCGTAGCCCCGGCGGACGGTGTCCTCGTTCGCGCTCATCTGGACTTCCTTCCCTCGATGTTGCACTCCGTGTAGTTCGCAGCCCTGAGCGTTGTGGACCACCGCAGGCCCTAACCTGGGGTTTCTTATGTGCGGCATCGTGGCCGTCCTGCGGCGGTCGAGCGGCCGGATGCCGCCCGACGGCGACCACCTCCTCGGCGAGCTCGAGGCGGCCATCGCCGCCCTGCCGGAGCCCGGGGGAGCCGGCCCGGACGTGCTGACGTCCGTCGGAGAGCGGGTCGAGGCCGTCGACGCCCTGCTCCACGGCGCGCCGGGCGTTCGCGCGCTGCTTGCAGATCGTGCGCTCGCGGTCGGCGTCGAGCACCACGTCGAGCAGCTGCAGCTCGCTACTGACCGCGTCGAGGCGGCGCTGGACGCGAATGGCGGAGCTCTAACCGCCGATCTGTCGACCGTCGAGCTCGAAGACGTGAACGCCGCCCTCGCGCGGCTCAAGGATGCGGTCTGGGCGGTCGGCCACGACCGGTTGCGCACGGCCCGTGCCGTCGCCGATCTTTGTGGCTCGGATCTCGCGTCCAACGCGATCGAGGCGTTCACGTCGGTGCAGGTCGCGCTGTCGGCGCTCGACCGGCTCGAAGTCCGGGGCCGCGACTCGGCCGGGCTCCACCTGCTCGTACATCACCACGGGCTCGATCTGGACGATCCCGCGATCGCACGTCTGCTCGCCGAGCGGCGCGACCCGTTGTTCGGCTCCCGCGCCGTGCGCCGGGCCGGTGACTGTCTCAGCTTCGTGTACAAGGCGGCCGCCGAGATCGGCGAGCTCGGCGACAACACCGCGACGCTGCGGAAAGCGATTCGCGACGACGATCTCCTGCACCTTGCGGTCGCAGCCGAGACGGCCCGCGCCGTCGTCCTGGCGCACACCCGGTGGGCGAGCGTCGGCATCATCTCCGAAGCCAACGCTCACCCCGTCAACAGCGAGGAGGTCGGGCGCGCCGACGGGCCGTACGTCATCGGCGCGCTGAACGGCGACGTCGACAACTACGCCGACGTCGAGGCCATCGAGCGACTCGATGTCCCCACCGAGATGACAACAGACGCCAAGGTCATCCCGACGCTCGTCTCGCGGCGCCTCGCCGCCGGCGAAGCGGTCGACGAGGCGTTCCGGGCGACGGTCGCCTCGCTCGAGGGCTCGGTGGCGATCGCCGCCGGCGCTGCCGACCGTCCGGAGAGCATCCTGCTCGCCCTGCGCGGGAGCGGGCAGGCGCTGAACGTCGGCCTGGCCGAGGACACGTTCGTCGTGGCGAGCGAGCCGTATGGGCTCGTCGAGGAGACGGCCACCTACCTGCGCATGGACGGCGAGACGCCCTCCGACCCACAGCGGCCGGGTGCCACCCGGGGCCAGATCGTGACGCTGGATGCCGGGGCCGCCGGCGATCTCGCCGGCCTCCGCCGCTTCGCCTACGACGGCACCGAGCTGCCGGTCTCGGGCGACGAGCTGCAACACGCGGAGATCACCACGCGCGACATCGACCGCGGCGCCTCCCCGCACTACCTCCTCAAGGAGATCTCGGAAGCACCGGGGTCGTTCCGCAAGACGCTGCGGGGCCGGATCGCCGGCGACGCCCACGGCCGGCTCACCGTGGACCTCGGTCCCGAGTCCCTCCCGGCCTCGGTGCGGGCGCGCTTGAGCGACGGAACGTTGCGACGCGTCGTCGTGATCGGCCAGGGGACGGCCGCCGTCGCCGGCCAGAGCCTCGCCGCCGCCCTCCGGGAAGCCACCGCGAACCTGCTCGTCGACGCCATGCCGGCTACCGAGCTGTCCGGCTTCGCATTGCGTCCCGACATGCACGACACGCTCGTCGTCGCCATCAGCCAGAGCGGCACGACGACCGACACGAACCGCACCGTCGACCTGGTGCGCGCCCGCGGCGCATCGGTCGTTGCGATCGTGAACCGACGCAACAGCGACCTCGTCGAGAAGTCGGACGGCGTCCTGTACACATCCGACGGCCGCGACGTCGAGATGAGTGTCGCGTCGACGAAGGCGTTCTACTCGCAGCTCGCGGCCGGCTTCCTGCTCGCGCTGGCCATCGCACGCGACGCCGGTCCGACCGACGAAGCTCGCGGCCACGAGCTGCTGGCGGCACTCCGGGATCTCCCCGACCGCATGCTCGAGGTGATCGGCACCCGGGATGCGATCGCCGGCGTCGCCCAGCGCCACGCGCCGTCGAAGCGCTACTGGGCGGTGGTCGGCAACGGCCCCAACCGCATCGCGGCCTCCGAGCTGCGCATCAAGCTGTCGGAGCTCTGTTACAAGGCGATCGCGTGCGATTTCACCGAGGACAAGAAGCACATCGACCTGTCGTCGGAGCCGCTCATCCTCGTCTGCGCGTCGGGGCTGATCGGCTCCAACGCCGACGACGTGGCGAAGGAGGTCGGGATCTACCGGGCCCACCGGGCGACGCCGATCGTCATCGCGACCGAGGGCGACGCCCGCTTCTCCGGCGCGGTCGAGACGATCACGGTCCCCGCCGTCCATCCCGCGCTCGGCTTCGTGCTGTCGACGGTCGCCGGACACCTGTTCGGGTACGAGGCGGCCCTGGCCATCGACGCGTCGGCGGTGCCGCTGCGCGAGGCGCGCGCCGCGATCGAGGCCGCCGTCTCCGGCGGTGACGCCGATGCCGTGCTCGAACGCCTGTCGGCCGGGGTGGAAGCACCGGCGGCGGGGTTCTTCGACGGGCTCCGCACGGGGACCTACGACGGCCACCTCGACGCCAGCAGCGCCGTGCGCATCGCGTCCGTCCTCCGCTACGCGACCGGCGCCGCGCCGCTCGACTCGTACCAGCTCGAGCTGGGCAAGGTCGGCACTCCGAGCACGGTGGTCGAGGACCTCACCACTGCGCTCACGCAGGGGATCGACGAGCTGACCCGGCCCGTCGACGCCATCAAGCACCAGGCCAAGACCGTCACGGTCGGGATCTCGCGCTCCGACGAGACGCTGCTCGAGGTGCCGTTGGTGCGGGAGGTGCTGTCGGCCGGCGTCGCCCGCGACAGCCTCAGCTACCGCGCGCTGCGGACCCTCGTCGACCTCGACCCCGCGGTCGAGCACGTCACCGGGTTCACGCGGTACCGCATCGAAGGCGACATCGAGGGCGACGCCGCCACCATCCATGTGGTCGACCGGGGCGGCGTCGCCGCCGGCCTGCCGTCGCGTACCGACACGGACCCGCGCCTCATCGGGACCAAGCACCGCGTCGCGTACGAGCGTGAGGTCACGGTGGCGAAGGGTCGCCGCGACGGCCGGACGCTGGTCATCGTGCCCGAGCTCAAGGGCAACCAGGCCACAGGCCTGTCGCTGCTGCACGTCGCGTTCCGGCCCCGACTTGCGCCCGACGTCGCCCGGGGCGTCCTCCAGGGCTACCGGGGGCGCTACGCCGCGCTCAAGGACGCCGTCACCGAGACCGAGCCCGCCTTCGACGACTCGCGCCTGGGCGACGTCGACCTCGTCGACCTGCTCACCGAACCGGTCTACGTGCTCGCCGAGCGGTGGCGCACCCGAGCGTGAACATCGTCGGGATCGGCACCGACCTGGTGGAGATCGAGCGCTTCCGGCTCGCGATGCAGCGGCGCGCGCATCTCCCCGAGCGGCTGTTCAGCGACGACGAGCGCGCCTACGCCTTCCGTCATCACGATCCCGCGCCGCGGCTCGCGGCCCGGTTCGGCGCCAAGGAGGCGGTGATGAAGGCGCTCGGCGTCGGCCTGGGCGCGTTCAAGCTGCGCGACGTCGAAGTGGTGCGTCGCCGGGGCGGCGCGCCCGTCGTCGCCCTGCACGGCAAGGCGGCCGTGCTCGCCGACGAGCGCGGCGTCACCGCCTGGCACCTCTCGCTCACCCACACCGACTCGATGGCGATGGCGGTGGCCATCGCCGTGGGCTAGCTCGAGGCGCGGCGAGTCATGCGTCCCGTGCTCACGCCGGCCGAGATGGGCGAGGCCGACCAACGCACGATCGCGGCGGGCACACCGGTCGACGTGCTCATGGAACGCGCCGGGCGCGCCGTCGCGTGGACCGTCCGGCGGGAGATGGGCGGAACGTACGGACGGCGCGCGGTCGTGGTGTGCGGCAAGGGCAACAACGGCGGCGACGGGGTCGTCACGGCCCGCGCGCTGCGGGAGTGGGGCGTCCGGGTGGACGTGTTCACGCTCGAGGGCGGCGTCGACCGCCAGCTCTGCGAGCGGGCCCTGCTGCGGGCGGACGCGTTCGTCGACGCCATGTTCGGAACGGGGTTCCGGGGCGCGCTCGACGGCGACGCGGCGTGGGTGGCCGGTGCCGTCGACGCCGTGCTCGGACCGTGCGTCGCCGTCGACATCCCGTCCGGCGTGAACGGCCAGACGGGCGCGGTCGAGGGCGGAGCCGTGCACGCCTCGCACACGGTGACGTTCTCGGCGCTCAAGCCGGGGCTCGTGTTCCAGCCCGGCGCCGGCCACGCCGGCGAGGTGGAGGTCGCCGACATCGGCATCGACCTCGGCGACCCGTCCGTGTTCGTCCCCGAGCTTCTCGACCTCGCCCTCGAGCTCCCCGAACGAGCGCCCGACGCCCACAAGTGGCTGAGCGGCGCGCTCGTGGTCGGCGGGTCGGGCGGCATGACCGGCGCGCCGTCGTTCGTGAGTCACGCCGCCATGCGTGCCGGCGCCGGCATCGTCTGGTGTGGCGTCCCGGGTGAGGAGGCCGCGGCGCGCGCGTCCGGCACGGAGGTGATCACGAAGGCGTTGCCGTCCACGCCCGACGGCGCCCTCGACGAGCCCGCCGCCGCCGAGGTGCTGAAGGCCGCCGACCGGTTCCGCGTCCTCGTCGTCGGGCCCGGACTCGGGCGGGACGACCGCACCGCCGCCGCCGTGCGCCGCATCGTCGCCGAGGCGCCCGTCCCCCTCGTCCTCGACGCCGACGGGCTCAACGCCCTCGCCGGCGATGTGGGGCCGCTGCGGGCACGCCGCGCGTCCGCCGTGCTCACCCCCCACGCGGGCGAGTACGTGCACCTGGCGGGCGAGAAGGTCGGCGCCGACCGGCTGGCGGCGGCGCGGCGCCTGGCCGAGCGCGCCCACGCCGTCGTGCTGCTCAAGGGCCCCGGAGAGGTGATCGCCGACGGCGCCACCCGCGCCGCGATCAACACCACGGGTGGGCCGTGGCTGGCGACGGCCGGGACCGGCGACGTCCTCTCGGGGATCATCGGCGGCTTCCTGGCCCGCGGCGCCGAGCCGTTCTGGGCCGCCACCGCCGGCGCATTCACCCATGGGCGGGCCGCCGATGTCGCCGGGCATACTGGCCTGGTCGCCGGCGACCTCATCGCAGCGCTCCCGGCGGCGATCCGCTCCCTGGAGACCCTCGAGAGCCTGGAGGAATAGATGCCCGACACGACGCCCGTGCGCGAGGTGATGACCCGCGACGTCGTGACGCTGCGCCCCGACCAGCCGGTGCAAGAGGCCGCCGACGTGCTGGCCGGCAAGCAGATCGGCGCTGCCCCCGTGGTCGACGCCGACGGCAAGCTCGTGGGTCTGCTGCGCGACGAGGACCTCATCGTGTCGGAGGCTCGCCTCCACGTCCCCACCGTCATCTCGTTCCTCGGCGCCGACCTCGTGTTGCCGTCGTCGCTCCACCGCTTCGAGCACGAGCTGAAGAAGGCGGCCGGCTCCTCGGTCGGCGACGTGATGATCACCGAGTTCCCCGTCGCGACGCCGGACGACACCCTCGACGGGCTGGCCGCGGAGATGCACGACCGCGACATCACCCACGTCCCGGTCGTCGACGGCGGCAAGCTCGTCGGCATCGTCGCCCGCGGCGACCTCGTCCGGTTCCTCTCCCGCACGAGCTGATGGCCGCGACGACCTACCGCCCCGTCCGGGCGGAGATCGATCTCGATGCGATCCGGGTCAACGTCCGCACGCTCGCCGGCGTCGCGTCGCCGGCGGCGCTCATGGCGGTCGTGAAGGCCGACGGCTACGGGCACGGGGCGGTGCCGGTGGCGCGCGCCGCGCTCGACGCCGGCGCGCAATGGCTCGGGGTCGCTCTCGTCGAGGAGGGCGCCGAGCTGCGCGCCGCCGGCATCGACGCCCCCGTCCTCGTCCTGTCCGAGCCGCCGCCTCCCGCCGCGCCCGCCGTCGTCGCCCTCGGCCTCACGCCCGTGGCCTATACGCGGCCCGGCATCGATGCCCTGGCCAAGGCGGTCGCCGACTCGGGTGCCGACCCATTGCCAGTGCACCTGAAGGTCGACACCGGGATGCACCGGGTCGGCTGCGCCGACACCGAGGCGTGCGCGCTGGCGAAATCGATCGCGACGCGCGACGAGCTGCGCCTCGAAGGCGTGCTCACCCACTTCGCCGTCGCCGACGAGCCCGACGACCCGTACACGCCGCAGCAGCTCGACCGGTTCGACACCGTGCTCGACGACCTCCGACGCGCCGGCCTTGCGTTCGACCTGGTCCACGCGGCCAACTCGGCGGCCCTGCTCGAGTTCACGGAGCGCGCCCGATACGACCTCGTGCGCTGCGGGATCGCTGTGTACGGGTTGCCGCCGGCGCCCGGTCTCGCCGGTGGGATGCCGTTGCGCCCGGCGATGGCGGTGAAAGCCCGCGTCTCCCACGTGAAACGGCTTCCCGCGGGCGCCCGGCTCTCGTACGGCTTGCGGTACACGATGCCGCGTGAAGGCACGGTGGCCACGGTGCCCGTCGGCTACGCCGACGGGGTGCCACGCGCACTGTCCGCGACCGGCGGGGAGGTGCTCGTGCGCGGCCGTCGTCATCCCATCGCCGGCACCGTGACCATGGACCAGCTCATGGTCGACGTCGGCGACGCCACCGTCGAGGTCGGCGACGAGGTCGTGCTGCTGGGCCGCGACGGCGACGCCGAGATCACTGCCGACGAGTGGGCGGACCGCCTCGGAACGATCGGGTACGAGATCGTGTGCGGCATCGGGCGGCGCGTGCCGCGGACGTACGTGTGATGGCCCGCCACGGGCAGCCGAGCGGTCGGACGGGACGCGCGCTGGTGGGCGCGGGCGTCGTCGCCGGCGCGGCGGCGGGCCTCGCCGGCGCCGCGTACGCGATCGAGCGGGCCATCGTGGCCGGCGTACGGCGCCGGCCCGATTCCGACGCCGGCAAGCCGCTGATCCCGCCGTTCGACGAAGCGGTGCGCTACCCGAGTCACGACGGCGGGAGCATCTACACGATCAGTCGCGGCAAGGGCCCGCCGATCCTCTTCTCCCACGGCGTGACGCTCTCGACCCGCGTGTGGGTGAAGCAGTTCGAGAAATTGCCCGAGCAGCGGTTTCGTTGCATCGGCTTCGACCATCGGGGTCACGGCGATTCCGAATGCGGCGACTCGGGGCATTCGATCGCCAACCTCGCCGAAGACGTACGGACCGTGCTCGAGCGCATGGACCTGCACGACGCCGTGCTCGTCGGCCACTCGATGGGCGGCATCGCCCTCCAGGCCTTTGCGTCCCGCTACCCGGAGGTGGCTGCCGAGCGCGTGCGCGGCATGGTGCTGATGTCGACGTTGGCGAAGACGTACCTGTCCGGCTCGAGCTGGCTACGCAAGATGTTCGAACGTCTCACCGGCGGAGGGCCGTCGGCCGGCGACCTGATGACCCAGCAGAACCTCGGCTTCTTCCTCGCTCGCGTCGGGTTCGGACGTGACCCGCAGGCGAGCCACGTCGAGCTCGTCCGAGAGATGATCGCGGCGTGCCCGAAGGCGGCGAGCCAGGAGGCCGTCACCGCGCTCGTCGGTCTCGACATGACCGACGAGCTGCCCGAGATCCGGGTGCCCACGCTCGTGCTCAGCGGGAGCGCGGACGTCATCGCCCCGCCGGCGCAGGGGCGGCGCATCGCCGAGCTCATCCCGGACGCGCGCCTCGAGGTGTTCAAGGGCGCCGGTCACATGCTCATGCTCGAGCGCACCGACGAGGTCAACGCGCTCATCACGGAGTTCGCACGTGACCTCGGCGCGGGCGCGCCCCTGCGGCGGTTCTGGCCGCGGCGGCGCTCCGCCCGGCGCGTCCGTGCCGCGCTCGCCCCGCGGGAGGCCGCCTCCTGATCACCGACGTCCCCGGGATCGGGGTCGGCCACTGGACCGGCGACGGGACCGGCGTCACCGTCGTCACCGTCCCAGAGGGGACGGTCGCGTCGGGCGAGGTGCGCGGGGGCGCCCCCGCCAGCCGGGAGACGGCGCTCCTCGATCCGCACCGGCTGGTCCAGCACGTCGACGCCGTCGTGCTGAGCGGCGGGTCGGCGTTCGGGCTTGCCGCCGCCGACGGCGTGATGCGGTCACTCGAGGCGCAGGGCCGAGGCTTCTCGACCGCAGGCGGGAAGGTCCCGATCGTGCCGGCCGCCGCGGTGTACGACCTCGTCAGCTCGGGCGGCGTCCGGCCCGGCCCCGACGAGGGAGTCGCTGCGTTCACCGCCGCCGAGCAGGGGGGTTCGTTCGCGACCGGGCAAGTCGGCGCGGGGACGGGAGCGACCGTCGGGAAGTGGAAGGGCGCCGACCACCGCGTGCCCGGCGGCCTCGGGTCGGCGTCGGCGCGCGTCGACGACGCGGTGGTCGGGGCGCTGGCGGTCGTGAACGCGATCGGCGACGTGGTGGGCGACGACGGCCGCCTGCTGGCAGGCTCGACCGCGGCGCCGGACGCCCCGCCGTTCCCGGAGCCGCTGCCGTTCGTCGAGGGCGAGCACACCACGCTGGTCGTGGTGGCGACGGACGCTCGCCTCACCAAGCTCGAATGCCACCTCGTGGCCCAGAGCGCGCATCACGCGATGAGCCGGACCCTCTTCCCGTCGCACACCCGCTTCGACGGGGACATCACGTTCGCCCTGGCCACCGGGACCGTCGACGCCCATTTCGACCGCCTCCGGGTCGCCGCCGCCGACGCTGTGATCGACGCCATCCGGGACGCGGTGGCCTGAGGTCGGCATACCCGCGAGCGAGCGAAGCGACGACTGGGAGAGCCGAGCAGAGCGTCCGCGGCCCGGCCCCGGGCCGCAGCGAGCGAGGCGAATAGCATTGGGCGTGTCGCTGGTGGTCGAATCGCCGTTCGCGTCGTTCGAGGAGCTCGAGCGCGAGGCGCTCGCCTGCACCAAGTGCCCGCTGGCGACCCAGGGCCGCAGCCAGGTGGTGTTCGGCGACGGCGATCCGGCCGCCGACCTCGTGTTCGTGGGCGAGGGCCCCGGGGCGGAGGAGGACAAGCAGGGCATCCCGTTCGTCGGCCGAGCAGGCCGGCTCCTGACCGGGCTCATCACCGACATCGGCCTGCGTCGCGACGAGGTGTACATCGCGAATGTCGTCAAGTGCCGTCCGCCCGGGAACCGGGACCCGCTGCCGGACGAGATCGAGGCGTGCCGCCCCTACCTCGAGGGGCAGCTGGGGTTCATCGACCCCGCGGTCGTCGTCACGCTCGGCAACTTCGCGACCAAGCTCCTGCTCGAGACCAAGGACGGGATCACGAAGCTGCGAGGACGCGAGTTCCCGTTCCGCGGGCGTGGCGTGCTGATCCCGACGCTCCATCCTTCTGCCGTGCTGCGGAGCGGCGGCACCGCGCTCGCACAGTCCCGCGCCGACTTCGTGCGCGTGAAACGAGCGCTCCGCCGCGTCTCGGCGGAACGCGAGTCGGAGGGAGACGTGAGCGGGTGAACGGAGGAGAACGCGTGGTGACCCGCTCGACCGACGAGACCCTCGAGCTGGCACGCGCCGTGGCTGAGCTGCTTCGCCCCGGCGACGTGGTCTCGCTCGTCGGCGAACTCGGCGCCGGTAAGACCGTGTTCGCACGCGGCGTCGCCCGCGCGCTCGGCGTCACCGAGCTCGTCGTGAGCCCGACGTTCACGATCGTGCGCGAATACGAGGGTCGTGTGCCGCTCGTGCACGTCGACGTGTACCGCATCGACGCCGTCCAGGAGTTGCACGATCTCGGCTTCGAGGAGGTCGTGCGCGACGACGCCGTCACGCTCGTCGAGTGGGGCGACAGGATCGACGGGCTGTTGCCCGGCGACCGGCTCGACGTCCGTTTGGCGCCGGGCGCCGCCGACGACGAACGCGTCGTCGAGATCGAAGGTCACGGGCATTCGTGGCGCGCTCGCGCCGCCGCGCTGGCCGTCGGGACGACCTGACGTGCTGCTCCTCTCCCTCGACACGGCTACGCCGCAGGTGAGCGCGGCGATCGGCTCCGCCGGCGCCGTGCTCGGCGAGATCCGGCTCGGGCGCGACCGCCGCCACGCCGAGCACCTGGCACCTGCGATCGAGTACCTGTGCCGGGAGCTCGACGTGCAGCTGGCGCAGCTGTCCGGGATCGCGGTCGGGCTCGGGCCCGGCCTGTTCACGGGACTGCGTGTGGGCGTGACGACGGCCAAGACGATGGCCCAGGTCCTGCGCCTGCCGGTGGTCGGGGTCGCGAGCCTCGACCTCGTCGCCTACCCGTTGCGGCACACGAACCGGCTCATCGCCGCGATGCTCGACGCCCGCCGGGGCGAGGTGTTCCACGCCCGGTACCGGCCGGTTCCCGGCGGGGTGCAGCGCGTGACCGACTACGAGGTCGGGGCGCCCGGCGACCTCGTCGCCGACCTCGTCGCCTCCGGTGAGGAGGTGCTGCTCGCCGGCGATGGCGCGCTCCGCTACCGCCAGGAGCTCAGTGAGGTGGATCGCTCCGAGCAGGCCGGCCACTCGTTCGCCTTCCCGAGCGCAGCGGCCCTGGTCGAGCTGGCGACCGCGCGCATGGAAAGAGAGGACTTCTCGTCCCCGTGGGACGTGCAGCCGCTGTACCTGCGCCGCAGTGACGCGGAGATCGTGTGGGAGAAACGAGAGGCTTCGTAGTGGCGGTCGAGCGGAGCCCAGATCCGACGCCTGAGCCCTTCGTCGTGCACATCGTGCCGATGCGACGCCGCCACGTGCGCGGGGTGTTGCGCATCGAGCAGCAGGTCTACCCGCGGCCCTGGACGATGTCGCTTTTCCTCAGCGAGCTCGCGTTGCGCTCGAGCCGCGCGTACTTCGTTGCCCGCATCGGACGCGACGTCGTCGGCTACGGCGGGCTGATGATGTCCGCCGACGACGGACATGTCACGACCCTGGCGGTCGACCCGCGGTGGCAACGCCACCAGATCGGCACCCGTCTGCTGCTCGTCCTCGCGCGTGAAGCCGTCGCGCGCGAGGCGCGGAGCCTCACGCTGGAAGTGCGGCTGTCGAACCGCCCCGCGCAGGAGCTGTACCGCCGGTTCGGCTTCGCTCCCGTCGGTGTGCGCAAGAACTACTACGCCGAGACCAACGAGGACGCGTTGGTGATGTGGGCGCACGAGGCCCAGCGCGCCGAGTACAGCGACCTGCTCGACGGGATCGAACGCCAGATCGAGGGCGAGACCGTGGTGGAGGAGCCCAAGCGCTGGTAATGAGAATCCTCGGGATCGAGACGTCGTGCGACGAGACGGCCGCCGCGGTCGTGGAGGACGGGCGGCGGGTGCGTTCGTCGATCGTGTCGAGCCAGGTCAAGCTCCATGCTCCCTACGGCGGCGTCGTGCCCGAGCTCGCCAGCCGCGCCCACGTCGAGCTCATCAACCCTGTCGTCGACGAGGCGCTCATGGAAGCCGGCATCCTCGACGCCGGCGAGCTCGACGCCATCGCCGCGTGTTACGGACCGGGCCTGGCCGGCGCGCTGCTCGTCGGCGTCAGCGCCGCCAAGGCGCTCGCGCTGTCGACGGGCCTGCCGTACGTGCAGGTCAACCACCTCGAGGCCCATCTGTACGCGGGATGGCTCGAGGATCCCGACCTCGAGCCGCCCCTCGCAGTGCTCATCGCGTCGGGCGGACACACGTTGCTCGTCGTCATGGAGGACCACGGCCGCTACCGGATGATGGGCCAGACCGTCGACGACGCCGCCGGGGAGGCGTTCGACAAGGTCGCCCGATTTCTCGGCCTGGGCTACCCCGGCGGCCCTGCCATCGACGGTGTCGCCGTTGAAGGCGACGCCGGCGCGGTCACGTTCCCCCGGGCGATGCTCGACGAGGGCTACGACTTCTCCTTCTCCGGGCTCAAGACCGCAGTGGTCAACCACGTTCGGAAGCATCCCGACGTCGCGACCCCCGACGTGGCCGCCTCGTTCCAGGAGGCGGTTGTCGACGTGCTGACCACCAAGCTCGTGGCCGCGGCCGACGAGGGGGGTGCACCGACCCTGGTGCTGGGGGGTGGGGTCGCCGCCAACTCGCGGCTCCGGTCTCGAGTAGCCGAGGCGGCCGAGGCCACCGGGCGCCGGGCCTTCCTCCCGCCCCCGGCGTTGTGCACCGACAACGGCGCCATGATCGCCGGCACCGCATGGTGGCGGCTCCGGGCCGACGGCCCGACGCCGCTCGACGCCGGCGTCGCCCCCTCCCTGGCCCTGCCGACGATCTCCTAGGGTCGGCGTCCGCCGACGATCTCCTGGGTCGATCACCCTTGTCCGCTCCGCGGACAAAGTTGCGTGTCCGTCCGGTATGAGTAGTATGCCGGGCCGTCACGCAAAGTGGTCACAGTGACCCGCCGTGTGAAGCACGCACATGGCCTTCCGGTGCAGGGGAAGGGCCCCAGGCAAGGGAGGAACATGAAGGGTCGCGTAGCTGTCATCCTGCTCGCCGTTCTCTGCGCAGGGATCGCGCTGGCTGCGCCCGCATCCGCCGACGTCACCGACGTCAGCGGCAGCGGCGCATTCGGGGAGAGTGTCGACGTCACGGTCCTCGGCGCCGGGTCGGTGACCAGCGG
>DASYQJ010000056.1:0-27015 GCA_036005605.1 Acidimicrobiia bacterium | reverse complement strand
GGATTCACGCACGAGCGCGCGCTTTCCGAGTACCGCGACTCCGCCGCTTTGTTCTTCGCGACCACTGATGACGGCCCGGGGGCGTTACGCCGGTGGAAGCGGCGCGAGCTCCTGCGCATAGCAGCGCGTGATCTGCTCGGCGCGGCCGACCTTCCGGTAGTCGCCCGGGAGCTGGCGGCTCTCGCCGAGGTGTGCCTCGGCCGCGCGCTCGAACTCGTCGCGCCGGAAGTTCGGCTCGGGATCATCGCCATGGGGAAGCTCGGCGGCCGGGAGCTCAACTACGCCAGCGACGTGGACGTGCTGTTCGTCCACGAGGGCGACGGCGCTGTCGCCGAGCGCGCCGCGCGCGCGGTGCTCACGACGATGAGCGAGCCCACCGCCGACGGCATCGTCTTCCGTACCGACGCGGACCTCCGTCCCGAAGGCCGGTCAGGGCCGTTGTCGCGCACGCTGGACGCATACGCCGCGTACTACGAGCGCTGGGCCCAGCCGTGGGAGTTCCAGGCCCTCTTGAAGGCCCGGCCCGTTGCCGGCGACGGCGACCTCGGCCGTCGATTCATCGACCTCGTGCAGCCCGTCGTCTGGCCGGACGTCCTCGACCCGGACGCGGTTCGCTCGGTGCGGGCCATGAAGGCCCGGGCGGAAGGAGAGATGCACCGCCGCGGCCTCACGGACCGCGAGGTGAAGCGCGGACGCGGCGGCATCCGCGACATCGAGTTCGCGGTGCAGCTCCTCCAGCTCGTGCACGGCCGGCACGACCCGTCGGTCCGGTCCCCCACCACGCTCGACGCGCTCGCGCAGCTCGCCGCCGGTGGGTACATCGAGCCCGACGAGGCCACGCAGCTCGACGACGCCTACCGCTTCCTGCGGACGGTCGAGCACCGTCTGCAGCTGCAGAACGAGCAGCAGACCCACACGTTGCCGGCGGACCTCGCCGCGCGCACCCGGCTCGCACGGGTGCTGGGCTACCGCGACCGCGGCGACGAGACCGCGCTCGACCTCTTCGAGACGGACTACCGCGGCTACCAGAACCGGGTGCGGTCGATCCACGAGCGGCTGTTCTTCGCCCCGCTTCTCGACACGCTGGCGGGGGCGGGACCACTGACCGCCGAGGCAGTCGAGGAGCGCCTGACTGCGTTCGGCTTCGTCGATGTCGCGCGCACCCGCGCCGCGCTGCGGGAGCTGACGCAAGGCTTCACCCGCCGCTCGCGCATCATGCAACAGCTCCTTCCGGTGATTCTGAGCTGGCTCTCGGCGACACCCGACCCCGACCTCGGCCTGCTCCAGCTCCGGCGACTCGCCGAGGGCGAAGTGCGATCGGCCTCGCTCGCCCAGAGCTTCCGGGAATCCCCGCGCGCGGCCGAGCGGACGTGCCGGCTGCTCGGTTCCAGCCGGCTGCTCGGTGACGCGTTGCGCCGCCAACCCGACTTCGTCGAAGCGTTGGGCGACGACGAGGCGCTCTCCCACGAGAAGTCCCGTGACGAGCTCGTGGAGGAAGCACTCGGCAACCTCACGTGGCGGCCGAGTGCCGACGAGCGCCGCGTCGGCCTCCGCCGGTTCAAGCGACGCGAGATGTTGCGCATCGCCGCCCGCGACCTGCTCGGGTTCGCCTCGATCGAGGAGACCGAGGGTGAGCTCGCGGGGCTCGCCGACGCGTGCGTCGAGGCGGCGCTGGGGTCCCTCGGACCGACGTTGCCGTTCGCGGTGATCGGCTTGGGGCGCCTCGGCGGCGGCGAGCTCAGCTACGCGTCCGACCTCGACGTGCTGTTCGTGTACGACGGCGAGGACGCCGCTGACTTTCGCGCTGCCGAGAAGATTGCCGAGCATCTGATGAGCGAGCTCGGCGGCATCACGCCGGAGGGTCAGACGTTCCGGGTGGACCCGAACCTCCGTCCCGAGGGCAAGAAGGGTGCGCTCGCCCGGAGTCTTTCGGGTTACGAGGCGTACTACGAGCGGTGGGCCCAGACGTGGGAGTTCCAGGCCCTCCTCAAGGCGCGACCCGTCGCGGGCGACGCGGCGGTGTCAGACCGTTTCGCGGCGCTGATCGAACCGTTCGTGTACCGAGACCCGTTCCCCGACGACGACGCGCGCGAGGTGCGCCGCATGAAGGCCCGCATCGAGCGGGAGCGCATCCCGCCCAGCGAGGATCCGCGCTTCCATCTCAAGTTGGGTCGCGGGTCGTTGTCGGACGTGGAGTTCACGGTGCAGCTGCTCCAGCTCGAGCACGGCGCGAGCCATCCCGGGATCCGTGTCACGTCGACGATCGGCGCGCTGCACAAGCTGCGCGCGGCCGGCCTGCTCGACGCCGGTGATGCCGATGCCCTCGAGGAGGCGTACCGGTTCTGCGAGCGGGCACGCAACGCGCGGTACCTGCTCACGGCCCGACCCGGCGACGCCCTCCCGACCGACGGGCGGGAGGCGACGCGCCTCGGGCGACTGCTCGGCTACGGGCCCCAGCCCCAGGCCCGGCTGCGAGACGACTACCGCCGCGTGACCCGCCGGGCGCGCAAGGTCGTCGAGCGCGTCTTCTACGGGCGCGCGTGAGCCGGCCTCAGCAGGTTGCGCCGGCGGCGAGCGGATTGACGAGACCGGCGCCAAACTGGTTGGCGTTTCCGAGATTGGTCGCAGTCGCCTTGAGGCGGCTCTTCACCTGGCTGTCGCTACACGTGCCGTTCGCAGCCCGAAGGAGCGCGGCGGAGGCAGACACGTGTGGAGTCGCCATCGACGTACCCGCGATCGAGCAGTAGCCGCCGTCGTTCCAGGTTGACAGCACCTCCACCGACGAGTCGGCCGCACAGCTGTCGCTCGGCACGCCGCCTGGTGCGGAGAGGTCGAGGTAGTTCCCGGTGGTCCCGTAGTTGGGGTGGCCGTTCGCGTTGTCGGTGGCCGCGACTGCGATGACGTTGGCCTGCGACGTCGAGTAGGCGGCCGGGTACGAAGCAGGGCCACCCGCCCCGTCGTTGCCACCCGCCGCTACGACGACGACGTTGTTCTGGTCTGCCCACTGGACGGCGCTCAGTTCGGCGCTGCTCTGACCGCCCCCGAGGCTCAAGTTGATGACCTTGGCGCCGTTGTCGACTGCCCATGTGATCCCGCTGGCCACGTCGCTGGAGAAGCCGACGCCGTCAGAGCACAGCACCTGCACCGGCAGGATCTTCGTGCCCGGCGCGGCGCCCGAGACGCCGACGCCGTTGTCCTTCAGTGCCGCGATCGTCCCGGACACGTGCGTGCCATGACCATTCGGATCGCTCGTGCCGCCATCACCCTCGAACGAATTCCCGCCACCGTTGTCGTGTAGGAAGAAGTGGCCATTGAGCACCTGACCCGACAGATCCGGGTGATTGGCGCTCGTCCCGGTGTCGACAACGGCGACGGTCACACCCGTCCCGGTCGTGGAGTCCGTCGTCCACGCATTCACGAACGGAACCTTGCTGAACGACCACTGCTCGTTGAAGCGTGGGTCGTTCGTGGCAGCGCGCACCGGCTTGTCGACGTCGACCGCATGCAGATCGCCATCGGCGGCCTTCTGCTCGGCGACAGTTGCGGCCTCGTCAGGGGTGCGAACGGGCGTCGACGCGATCTGGGGCTTCCCGCCCTTCTCCTCGACGGTGACGAGCGGGATCTCACCGTTCTTCGTGCGCACGGCGGTCGTGGAACTCACCTCGCGCGCCTGCGCGCTCGCCTCCTGAGGCGGGATCGGCTGATCCGACGGCGGCCGGGACGGCTCGTTGGTGCCCGCCGTCGGTGACGCCGCGCCTGCGCTCTGGCACGGCTCGGGTGGCGGTGGAGGTGGCGGTGGCGGGAAGCACGCGGTGGCGGTGAACGCCGCGATCGCCGCTCCGAGGACAAGCGCCACACGTGGCCGACCTGCCCACCTCATGGGCGCTGAGGCTAGCCGGAGCCGTCAGATGTCGTAGTACATGTAGAACTCCCACGGGTGCGGGCGGAGTCGAAGCTCGTCGATCTCGTTCTCCCGCTTGTAGGAGAGCCACGTGTCGATGACGTCCTGTGTGAACACGCCGCCGGCGAGCAAGAAGTCGTGGTCGGCTTCGAGCGCGGCCAGTGACTCGTCGAGCGACCCCGGCACCTGCGGGACCTTCGCCATGTCCTCGGGAGGCAGGTCGTAGAGGTCCTTGTCGAGCGGGTCGGGCGGCTCGATGCGGTTCTGCACTCCGTCGAGCCCGGCCATGAGCATCGCCGAGAAGGCCAGGTACGGGTTGCACGACGGGTCGGGGGGCCGGAACTCCAGGCGCTTGGCCTTCGGGCTCTTCGAGTACACGGGGATGCGCACGCACGCCGATCGGTTGCGCTGCGAATACACGAGGTTGACCGGCGCTTCGTAGCCCGGCACGAGCCGCTTGTACGAGTTCGTGGTCGGCGCCGCGAACGCGAGGATCGCCGCCGCGTGCTTCAGCAGACCGCCGATGTACCAGCGCGCGAGGTCCGAGATCTGGCCGTAGCCCTTCTCGTCGAACATCAGCGGCTCGCCGCCCTTCCACAACGACTGGTGCGTGTGCATGCCGGAGCCGTTGTCCTGGAAGATCGGCTTCGGCATGAACGTCACCGTGAAGCCGGCGGAGCGCGCGACGTTCTTCACGACGTACTTGTAGAGCATGAGCTTGTCGGCCATTGTCAGCAGCGTGTCGAAGCGCATGTCGATCTCGGCCTGGCCTGCGGTGCCCACCTCGTGGTGCTGCACCTCGACCTCGATGCCCAGCTTCTCGAGCGTGAGGATCATCTCCGAGCGGAGGTCCTGGAAGCTGTCCATCGGCGGGACGGGGAAGTACCCCTCCTTGTAGCGGGGCTTGTACCCGAGGTTCGGACCGCCGTCGAGCTCGAACTCGCGGCCCGAGTTCCACACGCCCTCGACCGAGTCGACGTAGTAGTAGCCCGAGTACTGGTTCTGATCGAAGCGGGCCGAGTCGAAGATGTAGAACTCGGCTTCGGGGCCGATGTAGATGGTGTCGGCGATGCCGGTGCCCTTGACGTACTCCTCTGCCTTCTTCGCGACGTAGCGCGGGTCGCGGGTGTACGGCTCGCCGGTCACCGGGTCCTCGACGTAGCAGTTGATCGAGAGCGTCGTGTGCTCGCGGAACGGGTCGATGACCGCCGTGTTCGGGTCGGGCACCAGGAGCATGTCCGACTCCTGGATCTCCTGGAAGCCGCGGATCGACGAGCCGTCGAACCCGTAGCCCTCGTCGAAGCCGTCCGCCGTCAGCTCGTGGATCGGCATCGAGAAGTGCTGCATGAGACCGGGGAGGTCACAGAACCGGAGGTCCACGATCTCGGCGCCCGAGTCCTGGGCCAGCTTCAGCACGTCACCCGGGGTGCGCTGTTCCGCCACTTCGTCTCCTTCGTCGTTGCCGGACGCATCCCGTCGTCCGGCGTGCCGGCGCCTGCAAATCGGCGGGAGCCTATGCCCCCTCCCGCGCGCCCGGCGAAGGCACGGGTCGGTCACCGCCGGGCGCACGCTCTCAGCCTGCGATTTCGCATCCATTGCCCCCCAATGAACGCTCTGTTAACCGACCCTGATCTGCGGTTTCGGGATGCCGACGCCGTCGACGGGCCTGCAACACTTGTCGGCATGGAACGGCCACTCGACTACGTCCTCCGCACTGTCGAAGAGCGCGGGGTGCGCTTCGTGCGCCTCTGGTTCACCGACGTGCTCGGCAAGCTCAAGAGCTTCGCGATCACTCCGGCCGAGCTCGAAGGCGCGCTCGAAGAGGGCATGACCTTCGACGGCTCCGCGATCGAGGGCTACACGCGCGTCCAGGAAGCCGACATGCTCGCCAAGCCCGACCCGGGCACGTTCGAGATCGTGCCCTGGCGGGGCGAGGACGCGCCCGTCGCGCGCATGTTCTGCGACGTCCATCGCCTCGACGGCGAGCCCTTCGAAGGCGACCCGCGCCATGTGCTCAAGCGCAACCTCGAGCGCGCGCGGGAGAAGGGGTTCACGTTCTACGCCGGACCGGAGATGGAGTTCTTCTACTTCAAGTCGCAGCGCACCCCCGAGCCCCTCGACGACGCGTCGTACTTCGATCTCACCCAGATGGATATGGTGAGCGAGCTGCGCAAGCAGACGATTCTCACGCTCGAGGCGATGGGCATTCCCGTCGAGTACAGCTTCCACGAGCTCGGCCCGAGCCAGCACGAGATCGATCTGCGTTACACGGACGCGCTCACGATGGCCGACAACGTGATGACGTTCCGTCTCGTCGTGAAGGAGGTCGCGCAGGATCTCGGCGTCTACGCGACGTTCATGCCGAAACCGCTGGCGCATGCGTTCGGCTCCGGGATGCATACGCACCTGTCGCTGTTCGAGGGCGATGTCAACGCGTTCCACGACCCCGGCGACAACGCCGGTCTCTCGAAGGTCGGCAGGTGCTTCATCGCCGGTCTCCTTCGTCACGCCCCCGAGATCACCGCGGTGACGAACCAGTGGGTGAACTCGTACAAGCGCCTGGCCATCAACAGCGAGGCTCCGATCGTCGGCTACGAGGCGCCGACGTACGTGTGCTGGGCGCGGAACAACCGCTCGGCGCTCGTGCGCGTACCGCTGGCGAAGAAGGGGAAGGAGGACTCGACCCGGATCGAGTTCCGCTCCCCCGACCCGGCGTGCAACCCCTACCTGGCGTTCAGCCTGATGCTGGCGGCGGGACTGAAGGGCGTCGACGAGGGCTACGAGCTCGCAGCCGAGGCCACGAACAACATCTTCGAGATGACGCCCGAGGAGAGGGCGGCGGAGGGCATCGACTCGCTGCCGCGGTCGCTCGCCGAAGCCGTCGACGTGATGGAGGACTCGGAGCTGGTGGCGGCGGCGCTCGGCGAGCACGTCTTCGAGCACTTCATCCGCAACAAGCGCAGCGAGTGGGCGGACTACCGGGGGCAGGTCACACCGTGGGAGCTCGACCGCTACCTCGGCGCGCTGTGATGATGTCGCCCATCACCGAGCCGTTCCTCGTGTTCCCGGACCCGCCCCCGGCGCTGCTCGCGCAGACGCTCGACCTCGCCGGCTATCCGTGGAAAGCGGTTTCGAACGCTTCGATCGCCACGCAGCACGAGCCTCCCGACGGGTGGGCGGGCGCGGTCGTCTGCGCCGACGAGGATCCCGAGGGCGCGTTCGGGATCTGCCGTTCGTTGCGCAAGCGGGACGCGCCGCTGGAGCCGATCCTCCTGCTCGTGTCGGGCGCGCAGCTCGCCGAGCTCGAGATGCGCGAGGACGTGTTCGACGACTTCTGCCTTGCGCCGTTCCACCCCCGGGAGCTCGAGGCGCGCCTGCGGCATCTGCACTGGCGAACCGGGCGGACGACGCGACCCGAGGTCGTCGAGTACGGCGATCTCGTCCTCAACCTCGAGACGTACCAGGCGGCGATGGGCGGCCGTCCGCTCGACCTCACGTATATGGAGTACGAGCTCCTGCGCTTCTTCGCCACCCACCCTGGCAAGGTGTTCACCCGCGAGCAGCTTCTGTCGCGAGTGTGGGGATACGAGTACTACGGCGGGGCACGGACGGTCGACGTCCACGTCCGCCGACTACGGGCCAAGCTCGGCGAGGAGCGCGGCGGGCTGATCCAGACGGTGCGGTCGGTCGGCTACCGGTTCGGCCAGTCCCGCTCGCTGCCCGGTGGGGACGCCCGACCGGCCTAGTAGGGCGACGCTTGTGGGCCCGGACGAACGGGTAGAACTGCGTCCTCAGGCGGCAGGTCCACACGGCAGGTCCCAAGGCGTTCGATGATCGCCACCCACACCATCCTCCAGTCCCGATACCGCATCGACGAGCTGATCGATCGCGGAGGCATGGCCGACGTGTACCGGGGTCGGGACGTGCGCCTCGAACGCGACGTTGCGGTGAAGGTGCTGCGGGAGGTGGAGCACGAGCGTCGGTTCGCCGCCGAGGCGCGGACCCTCGCGCGGCTCCAGCATCCGAATCTCGTCCGTCTCCTCGACGCCGGCACCGACAACGGCGACGCGTTCCTCGTCCTCGAGCTGCTCGGTGGGGCGACGGTGCGCCAGCTGTTGAACGGTGGCGCCCTCCCTTCCGACCGGGTCGTGCGCATCGGCACTGAGACCACCGCCGCGCTCGACTACATCCACCGGCAGGGGATCGTGCATCGCGACGTGAAGCCGTCGAACCTCATGCTGGACGCCTACGGCTCCATCCGGCTGGCGGACTTCGGGATCGCCCGCCTCCTCGGCGCCACGAGGATCACCGGCACCCATCAGGCCATCGGCACGATGGCGTACATCGCTCCCGAACAACTCGAAGGAGGCGAGGTCGGACCGCCGACCGACGTCTACTCCCTCGGGCTCGTGCTCATCGAATGCCTGACGGGCCGGCGCGTGTTCGACGGCCCGCCCGCGGAGGCGGCGGCCGCGCGCATGTCGCGCGACCCGGACATCCCGGACGCGCTCCCGGGCGGCTGGCCGGGGATCTTGAGCGCGATGACCGCGCGCGATCCGCACGCCCGTCCGAGTGCCGCCGCCGTCCGGGACCACCTCGCCGGCCCGGCCGCCGACACAGCATCGGCGCCGGCGACAGCACCGATCGCGGCCGCCCCGGTCGCGGCGGCCGCCGCGCTGCACGACGCCGACGGCACCGCGACGATGCCGGACGCCGCGGCGCGCACCGAGGCGCAGCCCCCGGCCGTCGCACCCGTGCGCCGGCGCCGGGGTCGCGGGCCGTGGGCCGCCTTGCTGCTCGTCGGGGGCCTGGTCGCGGGGGCGGCGGTCGCCGGCCTTCTCGCCTACAACGCCGGCTCCGAGGGAGGTTCGCCTCCGGCGACGAGCGCTGTCCCGGTGACGACGGCGCCCCCGCCGACGCTCCCGCCCACGACCGTCCCGCCCACGACCCTCCCGCCGGCCGAGCCCGACAACCGCGGGAAGGGGAACGGCGGCGATGCGGAGAAGCAGATCAAGAAGTGGCTCGAGGAGCTGCGAAAGCAGTTCGAGGACGCGCAGCGCGGCGACTGACGCGCTTTCGTCAGCTCGACGCGAGGTGCGCGGCCAAGAAGGCAGCGGTGCGGTCCCACGCCCGGGCCGCGACTTCCGGCTCGTGCCATTCGGCGTACGGGTTGTCGAACGCGTGCCCGGCGTCGTACACCTCGATCTCGACGTTCGGTTTCGCTCCGGCCGCGATCTGCAGCGGTTCGAGTGACTCGGGAGGGATGAAGACGTCCGTGCTGCCGAATTGCAGGAGCGTCGGGCACGTCACCTCGTCGATGCGTTTTGCCAGGAGCTCGACGCCGACGCCGTAGTACGCCACCGCGCAGGCGGGATCGAGCTCGCACGCGACGCCATACGTCAGGCCACCGCCGAAGCAGAATCCGACGACGCCGACGGGGCCTTCGACCTCGGGGCGGGCGCGCATCGACGAGAGCGCGGCATCGACGTCGCGCACACCGGCGTGCGGATCGAACTGCCCGATGAGCTCGAGCGCCCGCGTCATGTCGTCGTCGTTCTGCAGGTCGACGTTGCGCTCGATGCGCCAGAACAAGTCCGGCACCAGGGTCACGTAGCCGAGCTCGGCGAGGCGGTCCGCCACGCCGCGCACGTAACCGGTGACGCCACCGGCCTCGTGGAGCAGCACGACGCCGGGGCCGGCGCCGCGCTCGGGAACCACGAGGTGGGCGTCGAGCTCGTCGCCGTCGTGTGACGCGACCCGGACCGAATCCGTCGCCACGAGGCGCCTACTAGGCGGCGTCGCCCGGCTGGCGTCGGTCGGCGGCCTCGGACGAGAGCCAGCCGAACACCGCGCTCCAGATGGCGCCGCCGAACATGATCGCAACCGGCACGACCAGGACCATCACCACGACCATGAGCACGGCGCCGAGCACGCTCAGACGTTACCGGACCGATGCTTGACGTCAGGGAGCAGTCAGCCGAGCATGGCCCGGGCGGCGCGGGTGGCGTGCCTCCCAAGGAGGCGCGACATGAACGACGACGTGAAGTGGGAGCGGTACGGCGCGGCCGCAGGCGTGATCTTCGTGGTTCTGATCGTGGTCGGAGCCCTCATCGGGGGATCACCGCCGAGCCCGGATGACTCCGTGCGGGAGATCGCGAAGTACTACGAGGACCACACGGCCGCTATCAAGGCCGGCGCATTCCTCACTGGGTTGGGCGCGCTGGCCTTCCTCTGGTTCCTCGGCAGCCTCTGGAGCACGCTCCGCCGCTCCGAGGACACGCGGCGACTGGCGACGATCGCGACCGGGGGCGGAATCGTCGGCCTGATCACCGCGGTCACGGCGTTCGCGCTGAACGCCACGGTCGCTATCGCCATCGACTCCACAGGGGCCACCGCGTCGGTGAACCCCAAGTTCATCTACCTGCTCTCGGGAGTGGTCGGCGGGATGGGCAACTTCGGCATCGCCGCCCTCGTGATCGCGGTCGGGGTCGCGTCCCTGCGTACAAGGGTGTTCCCGGAGGCACTCGGGTGGGCGAGCTTCGTCATCGCTCTGGGCTGGATCGTCGGCGGCCTCGTCGTCGTGACCGACAGCGGCTTCCCGTTCATCGTGGGCTTCATCACGTTCCTCGTCTGGCTGATCTGGGTGCTCGTGATCAGCTTCTTCCTGTTCCGACCGCACGAGGAAGCAGCGCCTGCAACACCGGCGGCTCCGTCAACGCCGTAGGCGACGGGCGGCGCGCGTCCCGCGGGCGGGAAACGCCTCGGGGCGCGCGCCTTCCGCGCGCGTGACCGCGTTCCACGCCGCGGCGGCGACCGCCGCGAACACGGCGTCCGACGAGCGGGGTCGCGGCGCGCCGTCGTCGGCGACGACGGTGACGTCGATCGGCGGTGTGTCCTTGGCGCGGATCACGCCGAACGACCGGATCGTGAGGTCGTGGACCTCACCGGTGTGGGGGTCGACCGCGATGCCCTCGCTGAGCACCCATCCCAGTGCCATGTGGGCGGCCCCGACGGCGTAGGAGCGGAGGACGACCTCGTCCAGCGGGTCACCGGCGGCGACGCGGATCTCGACTCGCTCGAGCGCACCCGAGGCGTCGAGGTGGACGCGGGCGCCCGCCCGGGCACCGCCCGGCGCGACGGCGCACGAGTCGAGGAGCACACCGGCGGCGCGATCGTCGGCGACGAGGGAGCGGCGATCGGCTCCCGCTTCGTCGAGCGCACCCTCGACGAGCACCGCAACCTCGGCGAGTCCCGCCGCCCGCAGTTGCGTCGACACCGGCGGACCGGCGACGGGCACCGCCTGCCATTGCTGGCGGACCTCGAGCCGGTAGGGCGTGGTCGCGCCGTCCGCGAAGGGGGCACCGGCGCCGTCGACGACGCGCCCGCGCACGTCGACGGCGTCACCCTCGTACACGGCGGCAGCGCCGATCGGCGGGCGCTTGGGGCCGAGACGCACGACGTCCTCGCGGGAGAGGACGACGCGGACGGCGCGGCCGAGGCGATCGGCCAGGGTGCGCGCAGCCGCCGGGACGGGCGACGACTCCTTCCCCCCGAACGCGCCGCCGTTGGCGAGCGGGGTCGACGGCTCGCCGCCCGGCTCGCACCACGACGCGTCCGGCTCGAGGTACGCAGGCTCGACCCAACCGGTAGCGAGGCGAACCCCTCCCGGTGGTAGGTCGGGCGGCGGCAACGGCGGACGCTCGTCGATCGTGGTGCGCCGGCCCTGGACCTTCCCCGCCTCGGCGCGCGCGTCATCCAGCGTGTCGGCCACGACCCAGCGCATGGCGGCGGCATCGACAGCGCCAACGGTCGATCCGGTGGGGCAGGGAACGGCAACGAGAGCGTCGCGGGGTGCGACGTCGTCGGCGAAGCCGCCGCCGCCGAGGGGAACGTCGATGCCGACCCGCTGCCGGCCGCCCCCTTCGAGCTCGGCTCGCCGGGCGGCGGCGTCGAGATCTTGGCGGGGCACCGGCCGGGAGCCTGATGCGGCGGTGTCCATCGCCTCGTACACGGTCTGCCAGCCGGTGCACCGGCACAGGTGCGCGGCGAGCCCGCGGTCGACGTCGGCACGGCGGGTACGACCCTTTGCGAGCAACGACGCGGCGCGCATCACGATCCCCGGCGTGCAGAATCCGCACTGCGAACCGCCGGTGGCGACGAACGCGCCCGCGATGCCGTCACGCGTCGCCGAGTCGAGCCCCTCGACGGTGGTCACGGCGCGCCCGTCCACCCGGGCTGCCGGCGTCACGCAGGCAACGCGCGCGTCACCGTCGACGAGCACCGTGCAGCAGCCGCATTGCCCCTGGGGCGCGCACCCGTCCTTGGCCGAGACGAGTCCGAGCCGCTCGCGCAGCACGGACAGCAGTGACTCGCCGGGAGCGACGTCGACCTCCACCGGCGCGCCGTTGCACACAAAGCCGACCCGATCGGACATCACGTTCTCCGAACGGCAGGATAGGGGCATGCCGCCGCCCGACCTGTCCCGACGCGCCTTCCTCGCCGCCAGCGGCGGTGTGCTCCTCGCGGCGGCGTACGGCGGCTCTCCGGCCGGGGCGTCCAGCGCCGACAGCAAGAAGCTTTCCGCTCTCCTGCTCGCCAGCGACCTGTACGCGTCACCCGACCCGCAGCGCATCGTGTTCGCGCTCGCCGAGGGACCCAAGTACGCGTCGGGGCCGCCCGCCAAGCTCGCCTACGGTCAGAGCCGGAAACTCGGTGCAGCCGTCGACACGGTGCTGCACTCGCGCGGCCTCCCCAAGCGCCGCGGCATCTACACCGCCGACGTCACGCTGCCGGAAGCCGGGCCCTGGCTCGGCGTGGTCCAGGTGAAGAAGAACGGGAAGCGGCAGAACGCTTCGCTTGCGTTCCAGGTGCAGGACCAACCGAAGGCCCCGGTGCCCGGCACGCCCGCGCCGCGGGCGTCCTCGCCCACGGCCGCGAACCCACTCGGTGTCGATCCGATCTGCACCCGCAACCCACCGTGCCCGCTGCACGAGGTCTCGCTCGACACCGTGATCGGCGCCGGAAAGCCCGTGGCCGTGATGCTCGCGACGCCGGCGCTCTGCCAGTCGCGGTACTGCGGCCCGGTGCTGGACGATCTCCTCACCCTCACCGATCAGTACAAGGACCGCATCACGTTCGTGCACGCCGAGATCTACACGAACCTGAACGGCAACGAGACGACGCCCACGGTGCAGGCGTGGGGGATCGAGACCGAGCCGTGGCTCTTCGGCGTCGACGCGACCGGCAACGTCGTCTCGCGCCTCGACGGCGCGTTCGGTCACGACGAGCAGCAGCAGCTGCTCCAACGGCTCGTCAGCTAGCGGACGCGACTGCGGCGGATCCCGCCGCCCGCGCTACCGGCGCTTCTTCGTGGTCCGCCGCTTCGCGGGCTTGCGCGTCGACCGCTTCTTGGCGGCCTTGCGCTTCGCCGGCTTCCGGGCGGCGCGCTTCTTCGTCGTGCGACGCTTGGCGGCCTTCTTCGTGGTGCGTTTCTTCGTGGCGCGCTTCTTGGTGGTCCGCTTGGCGGCCTTGCGCGTCGTGCGCTTCTTGGTCGTCCGCTTGGCGGCCTTGCGCTTCGCCGGCTTGCGCGCTGCCTTCTTCTTGCGGGCGGGCGCCTTCTTCCTCGCCGGCTTGCGAGCGGTCTTCTTCTTGGCGGTCGTCTTCTTCTTCTTGACTGCCTTCTTCTTTGCCGGCTTGGCCGGCTTCTCGGCGCTCGGTGCGGCAGGAGTCGGGGTCGGCTCCCACGGCCGAGGCTCCGGACGCGGGGGCGGCGGAGGCCACGTGCTACCAGAGCCGCCGCCCTGGTCGCCGCCTTCCCCACCGCCACTCGGTGGCCACGTAGGTGTCATGGTTGTCGAGCCCTCCCTCAGCCAACGCAGATCGTGCAGTCGCGAAAGTGTTCCCGCGAACACTACGAGGATCACGTCGCAAGTTCCAGTGTCCGCGCGGCGAACGCGGCGACGGTCAGACGCGGAACGACCCCGCCGGAGCGGGGTCGTCGAGCACCGAGCGCGGCTCGGTAGAACAGTCGATCAGGAGAACGACTGGCCGCACCCGCACGTACGGGTCGTGTTCGGGTTGTTGATCGTGAAGCCGGCGCCTTGCAGCCCGTCCTTGTAGTCGAGCGAAGCGCCCGTGAGGTACTGCGAGCTTGCCGGGTCGACCACGACCCTCACGTCGCCGAACTCGCTCGCGAGATCGTCGGCGGCGACATCGGTGTCGAAGAACATCTCGTAGCTAAGACCCGAGCACCCGCCGGGCCGCACTGCGACGCGTAGCACCAGCTCGGGGTTGTCCTCGGCTTGGATGAGCTCCTTCACCTTGGTCGACGCGGTGTCGGTCAGGGTGAGCATGGGTCCTCCAGGTGCTTGTTCATGTGCGGTCTTCAGGGTATCCGACCGAAACGGTGACATGGCACGGCTCGGGGTCGTACAACGTGGCGAACTCCTCGACCCTTCCCCCGCCCACCTGGTCGACGACACCCTCGCACAGCCCGCGGTGGAGATTGCAGACCAGCTCGGGGTACGCCTCGGCGAGCTCCCGGAACGGGCAGTGGAGGAACTCGATGCGGGTCGCACCCTCGTACTCGCCGTCGGCGGCGTCGGGGGCGGGCTCGAACCCGAGCTGAGCGAGCTCGTCGTCGAGCGCCCGCAGGCAGCTGCGAGTACGGGCGCGCTTGCCGGCCTCGGTGCCCCAGGCGTGGCCGGTGTCGGCGGCATCGTCGGGATCGGCGCCCACCCGCTCGGCGAGGCTCGCGAGCAGACCGGCGAGGAGCGCGTGCGCGGGAGGGTCGAATCCGAGCCCGGGAGCGCCGTCGGCGAGGAAGTAGAGGTGTTGGGGACGCCCGACGGTGCCGCGGTGGACTGCCTCGGCCTCGATCAAGCCGGCGTCGCGCAGCCGATCGAGGTGCAGGCGCACGGTGTTGGCGTGAAGACCCAGTCGCTCGGCGAGCTCCGGCGCCGACAAGGGCGCGGTCGACGTGGACAGCTCCCGGTACATCGCGTACCGAGTCTCGTCCCCCAACGCCTTGAGGACGGTGAGCTCGTCGGGCCGGTTCGGCATGGCAGCTTGACCGTACCCTCGGCCGGGCATATTTTCAAGATGAACGCTGGTTTTATTGAAGGCGCAGCTCTGACCATGGCTATTCACTCGCCCGATCCCAACGACCCCGGAGCGCCCGTTCACCCGGCCGCCGAGGGTCCCCCGCCGAGCACTGACGACGTTCGCCGGACGCTCGAGGGCGTCATCGACCCCGAGCTGCGCGCCAGCATCGTCGAGCTCGGCATGGTCCGCGACGTCCGAGTCGCGGCCGACGGCGAGGTGACCGTGAAGGTGGCCCTCACGACGGCCGGCTGTCCGTTGCGGGCACAGATCCAGAACGACGTCGAGTCGAAGGTCCGCGGGCTGCGCGGGGTCACGGGCGTGCGGGTCGAGTACGGCGAGATGACCCAGGACGAGAAGTCGGCGGTGATGCAGCGCGCCCGCTGGCAGGCGCGCGAGAACGCGCCGGGGACCGAGGTGCTGCCCACGACGCGCGTCCTCGCGGTCGCGAGCGGCAAGGGGGGCGTGGGCAAATCGTCCGTGACGGTGAACCTCGCCGCCGCCCTCGCGGCGCAGGGTCGGACCGTCGGCGTCCTCGACGCCGACATCTGGGGCTTCAGCGTGCCGCGCATGCTCGGCGTCGAGGGTCGCCTGGGCGGCTCAGACGGCAAGATCGATCCGAACGAGGTCGAGGTCCCGAACCTCGACGACCCGTCCGGCGCGCCGGGACGAATCAAGGTCGTGTCGATGGGGTTCCTCGTCGACGACGCGGAGACCGCGCTGATGTGGCGGGGGCTCATCCTCGCCCGCGCCCTCGAGCAGTTCCTCACCGACGTCCGCTGGGGCGAGATGGACTACCTCCTCATCGACATGCCCCCCGGCACCGGTGACATCCAGATGGCCCTGGCGCGTCTGCTGCCGAGCACGGAGCTGCTCGTCGTGACCACGCCGGCGCTCGCCGCTCAGCAGGTTGCGACCCGAGTCGCCGACATGGCGCGGCGCAGCTACCTGAAGGTCGTCGGAGTGGTCGAGAACATGAGCGCGTTCGCCGCACCCGACGGATCGCGGCACGCGATCTTCGGCGAGGGTGGCGGCACCGCGCTGGCTGACGAGATCGGCGTGCCGCTCATCGGCGCCGTGCCCATCGAGCCGGCGGTGTCGGCGGGGGGTGACGCCGGGAATCCCGTCGTGATCACCTCGCCCGACAGCGCAGCCGGCGCCGAGTTCCGCCGCATCGCGGGACGGATCGTCGACGAGCTGCTCCCGCCCCTCGACCTCAGCTCGTGCACGGCACGGATCTTCGATCTCGCCCAGGCGAACCTCGCTTCGAAAGACGCCGCCGCGCGGTAGAACAGCACGATGGACGAGGGCGGGACGTTGCTGCTGGTCGGCCTGATCTTCCTCGGCATCGGTGCGATCCAGCTCGGCCTCGGCATCTTCTTCTTCGTGCGCACGCGACGATTCCTCCGGACGGCCGTCGAGGCCACCGGCACGATCGTCGAGCTCCTCGAGTCATCGGGCTCCGAGGGCGGGACCGTGTACCAGGCCGTCGTGGAGTTCCAGACCGCCGACGGCCGGAGCATCCGCTGGCAGGAGACCATGGCCAGCAACCCGCCCGCGGGTCAGCAGGGCGACCAGCTGCTGATGAAGTACGACCCGGTCAACCCGCAGCGGGCGCGGATCGCGAGGGCGACTCGGCTGTGGTTCCTCCCCGGGCTCTTCGGCCTCCTCGGCCTGCTGTTCTTCGCTATAGGCGTGGTCCTGACGGCCGCAGGCGTGCTGGTCTGAGCCTCGACCGATGACCGACACGGCTGACGTCATCGTGCTCGGCATGGGCGTCGGGGGCGAGCTGCTCGCGGAGCACGTCGCAGACGCCGGCCTGGACGTCGTCGGCATCGAGGCGAAGCTCGTCGGCGGCGAGTGCCCGTACTGGGGCTGCATCCCCACCAAGATGATGACCCGGGCCGCGAACGCGCTCGCCGAAGCACGACGCGTCCCCCACCTCGCCGGGAACAGCACGGTCGATCCCGACTGGTCGCCCGTCGCCGCTCGCATCCGCGCCGAGGCGACCGACACGTGGGACGACCGCGTGGCCGTCGAGCGCTTCGAGGGAAAGGGCGGGCGGTTCGTGCGCGGCACCGGTCGCCTCGACGGGCCGGGCCGCGTGCAGGTCGGTGACCGCACGTTCGAGGCCCGCCGCGGGGTCGTGCTCGCGACGGGGACGCGACCGGCGATCCCTCCGCTTCCCGGGCTCGACACCGTCGAGTTCTGGACCAACCGCGAGGCCGTGGAGGCCGAGGAGCTGCCGGGATCGCTCGCGGTCCTGGGGGGTGGAGCAGTCGGCGTCGAGCTCGCCCAGGTCTTCGCCCGGTTCGGATCGAAGGTGACGGTCGTCGAGCGGTCGGAGCGGCTGCTCCCACCCGAGGAGCCCGAGGCGGGCGCGCTGGTCGCCAAGGTGTTCGCACGCGAAGGCATCGACGTGCGAGCCGGCGTGGGAGCGCGGTCGGTTGCCCCGGCAGCCGACGACGTCGAAGTCGAGCTCGACGACGGACCGCCGCTGCGAGCAGAGCGATTGCTCGTCGCCACGGGCCGGCGCACGGATCTGGCTCCGTTGGGCGTCGCCAGCGTCGGCATCGACGAACGCGCCCACTCGATCCCCGTCGACGATCGTCTCCGGGCCGCGGATCGGCTGTGGGCGATCGGCGACGTGACGGGGCTCGGCCCCTTCACGCACATCGCCGTGTACCAGGCGCGGATCGCGGCCGCCGACATCCTCGGCGAGGACACGCCGCCGGCCGAATACCGCGCCCTCCCCCGCGTCACGTTCACCGATCCGGAGGTCGCCGCCGTCGGGCTCACGGAACAGCGTGCCCGCGAGCAGGGCATCGAGGTGCGCGTCGGGATGGCGGACTTGCGGACGTCGTCACGGGGATGGATTCACAAGGTCGGCAACGACGGCTTCTACAAGGTCATCGAGGACCCCCGCCGCGGCGTGCTCGTGGGTGCGACGTCCGTCGGTCCGCACGGCGGCGAGACGCTCGGGTTACTCACCTTGGCGGTCCACGCCGAGGTGCCCGTCGACCGGCTGCGTTGGATGATCTACGCCTACCCGACGTTCCACCGCGGCATCGAGGACGCCCTCCGCAACCTCCGCGAGGGTTGACGGCTACGCGAGCTTCCAGGCCGACTTCACGCTGCCGCCCTCGACCTTGCCCTCGGCCTTCAGCTTGAGCAGGTGGGCGTGCACCTGCCGGCCGGCCCATTCCTGCAGCTCGTCCGGCGTGTCGGTGTAGATGCGGGCGACGATGTCCGTGACCCGGAGGGGCCCGTCCTTCAGCACCTTGAGGATCTGCCGCTCACGCGCCCGGCGATGCTTCAGGTACTCGTCGATCTTCGGCTTGGGCTCGTCGATGACGTCGCCGTGGCCGGGCGCGATGCGCGCCACCCGCCGCTTCTTGAGCTTCTCGAGCGACGCGATGTACTGCGCCATGTCGCCGCCGCGGGCCGGATTCACGACCGAGAACGTGCCGTTGAGGATGACGTCCCCGGTGAAAAGGACGCGCTCCTCCTCGAGCAGGAAGCAGATGTGGTTCGGCGCGTGGCCGGGGGTGTGGATCACTTCGAGCCCGAACTCGGTGCCTTCGATGCTGTCGCCGTCGCCGACGGTGCGATCGGGCGTGACGACCGGATCGCGCTTCGAGAACGCGACCACCTCGGCGCCGGTCGCTTTCACGAGACGCTCGGTGCCGGGCGCGTGATCGGGGTGCGTGTGCGTCAGCAGCACCCAGCGGACGCGCTCGCGCATCGAGGCGCCGACGATGGCGTCGATGTGCTTCTTCGTGTCGGGACCGGGGTCGATGACTGCGACCTCGTCGATGCCGACGAGGTACGTGTTCGTGCCGGGCCCCGTCATCGGGCCCGGGTTGGGGGCGACGATACGGCGCACGAGCGGCGACAGTGCGCTGGGGACGCCCGGCGTCATGTCGGGCATCAGGCCACCCCCTCGTAACCGGGATCGCCGGGCAGCAGGATGCGGGCCCCGCCCGCATCTGCGACGACGCGCGGCTCGGACGCACTGACGACGTCGAGCAGCTCGCGAGCGGTCGGGAAGCGCGCCAGCTGCTCGAGGTTGCGCATGGTCGGGAAGATGATCTCCAGCTCCCCCCGTTCGGCGGCCGCCAGCGCGTCCATCGGGCGGGTCCACACGGATGCCACGGTCTCGCTGTCGTCGTGCAGGTACGCGTGGCCCTCCGGCGCGGCGGCCACGAAGAACCACGTGTCGTAGCGGCGGGGTGACGCCGCCGGCGTGATCCAGTGCGAGAAGAGATGGAGAGCGCCGGCGTCGAGCCACAGGTCCTCGTCCTCGACCACGTCGAGGAACTGCCGCTCGCCGGCCCCGACCGCGCGGCGGGCGGCGTCGAGCCGGTCGGCGACGGACGGATCGTCGAGGTCGACGGGCCGGCCCGTGGCGGCCGAGCGGGCGAGGAGCGCCCCGGCCTCCTCGAACGTCTCCCGGATGGCGGCGACCCAGAACCCCATCCCGCCGGCGTGCAAGCCGAGCTGGGTGCTGGCGGAGGAGTCGTCACGCCCGTGGCAGCGGTCGAGCAGCGCCGGCGCCCGGTCGTCGGCGTCCACCGCGCCGCCCGGGAAGACGTAGGCGCCGCCCATGAACTCGACGGCGAGATTGCGCCGCAGCATGAACACCTCCAGCTGCGGGGCGTCACGAACGAGCATCACGGTGGCGGCCTCGCGAGGGGTCACCACCGCAACGCCTCGGAATCAGGCCCGGCCGAAGGGTCACAAGCGTCGCGCACTACGACACCAGTCTACGTGGCGAGTCGCGAGTTACCGGCGAGCCGTCGACGGGCACCGAATTAGCCTGACGGCGTGGACCCACGGCGCGCGTTGCCCGGCGTCGACCAGGTGCTCGCCGCGCTCTCGGGCCTCCCGCACGCGCTGCTCGTCACGTGCGCCCGCGATGCGATCGCAGCGGCGCGGGAGCGGGTGTCGCGCGAGCAGCAGCCGGAGGACGCTGTCTCGGTCGACGAGGTGATCGCCGACGCGCGCCGTCGCGTCGACCGGCTCCGGGGCCGCCTCTTGCGTCCCGTCGTCAACGCCACCGGCGTGATCGTGCACACGAATCTCGGTCGGGCACCGATCGGAGACGACGCGCTCGCAGCCGCTCGGGAGATCGGCCGCGGCTACTCCAACCTCGAGTACCGCATGGACGACGGCGGGCGGGGATCGCGTCACGAGCACGCCGGCTCGCTGCTCGCCCGGGCGTGCGGCGCCGAAGCCGGCCTCGTCGTGAACAACAACGCGGCGGCCGTGCTGCTCTCGATGGCGGCGCTGGCCCGCGGCCGTGAGGTCGTCGTGTCCCGGGGCGAGCTGGTCGAGATCGGCGGCGGCTTCCGGGTGCCCGAGATCGTGGTCGAGTCCGGGTGCCGGCTGATCGAGGTGGGCACCACCAACCGCACCCGCCGCTCCGACTACGCCGCCGCGGTCGGGCTCGACACCGCCCTCGTCCTCAAGGTGCACGCGTCGAACTACCGGATGGTCGGTTTCGTCGAGTCGGCTCCCGTCGCCGAGCTCACCTCGCTGGGCCCGCCGGTCATGGTCGATGCCGGCTCGGGGCTGCTCGACGAGACGACGCCGTGGCTCCCCCGCCGACCGGGGTGGCTGCGGGACGAGCCCGGCATCCGTCAGGCCGTCGAGGCCGGCGCGGCACTGGTCACGTTCTCGGGCGACAAGCTGCTCGGCGGTCCCCAGGCCGGGGTGGTCGTGGGCCGATCCGACCTCGTCGCCGTGCTGGCGGCCCACCCGCTGGCCCGGGCGATGCGCGCCGACAAGCTCACCCTCGCCGGCCTCCAGGCGGTCGCATTCTCCTATCTCTCTGGGGACGCAACCGCGATCCCACTCTGGCGGATGGCCACCGCGCCGCTCGACGGGCTGCGGGCCCGCGCCGAGGCGATCGCGGCCGCCGTCCCCGCGGCCAAGGTGGTCGACACCGAGGCCGTGGCCGGCGGCGGCTCGTTGCCGGGCCTGACGATCCCGTCGGTCGGCGTGGAGGTCGAAGTGCCGGCAGCGGCCCGGGCGCTGGCCCGCCTGCGTGAGCACGACGTCGTCGCCCGGATCGAGGACGACGCCGTCGTCTGCGACCTGCGCACGGTCGACCCGGCCGACGACGAGCGCGTCGCCCGCGCCCTCGCCACCGCGTCCGGCTGACCCGTCGGCGCCGTGCGCACCGTCGCCACCGCCGGCCACGTCGACCACGGCAAGTCGACGCTGGTGCTCGCCCTCACGGGCACCGATCCCGACCGCTTCCCGGAGGAGAAGGAGCGCGGGCTCACCATCGACCTGGGATTTGCGTTCACGAAGCTGCCGTCCGGCGAGGAGGTCGGCTTCGTCGACGTGCCCGGGCACGTGCGGTTCATCAAGAACATGCTCGCCGGGGTGGGCGCGGTCGACGTCGTGATGCTCGTGGTCGCCGCCAACGAGGGGTGGATGCCCCAGAGCGAGGAGCATCTGCGGATCATCGAGCTGCTCGGGGTGCGCCACGGGCTCGCGTGCCTCACGAAGGCCGACCTCGTCGACGACGACACCCTCGAGCTGGCCCGGCTCGAGCTCGACGATCACCTGGCGGGGTCGGTGCTCGCCGGTGCACCGGTCGTCGTGTGCGACGCGCTGTCGGGCCGCGGGCTCGACGACGTGCGCGCCGGTCTGGACGCCGTGCTCGCGGCCGCGCCCGTGCCGGTCGATCGAAATCGGCCGCGGTTGTGGGTCGACCGCGTGTTCGCGGCCAAGGGAGCGGGGACCGTCGTGACCGGCACCCTGACCGGCGGCTCGCTGCGCGTCGACGACGAGGTCGAGGTTGGCCCTCGGGCGCGCCGGGCGCGGATCCGCGCCATCGAGACCGCGCACCACCAGCTGGCCGTGGCCGCGCCGGGCACGCGGGTCGCGCTCAATCTCGCCGGGCCCGGCATCGAGCACGGCGCGCTGCGCCGGGGCGACGGGATCGTCAGAGCCGGCCAGTGGCAGCTGACCGACGTGGTCGACGTCGGGCTCGCGCCGCTGGCAGGTAACGAGTTCCACACTCGTGCGTCGTTGCAGTGCTACGCGGGATCGGGCGAGCACGCCGTGCTTCTTCGCGTCCTCGACCCCAACCGGCGCTTCGCGCGGATGCGCCTGGACGAGCCGGTGCCGCTGGGCCCGGGCGACCGGCTCGTCCTGCGCGATCCGGGCGAACGAGACACGATCGGCGGCGCCGAGGTGCTCGACGCCGGCCCGACCGGACGCGCCCGCGACGCACCCGCGTACCTACAGCTCCCACTCGGGCGGCGGCTCCTCCTCGCCGCGCACGGCTGGCTGGCGGTGGACACGCTCGGGCTGCGGGCAGGCCTCGGGCCGGCAGACACCGCGGCGCTGGCCGACGATCTCGTCCGGTCGGGCGCAGCGGCGCGCGTCGGCGGATGGCTCGTCGACGGCCGCACGCTGGCGGCCCTACGAGCCGCCGCCGCCAAAGGGGTACGGGCCCATCACGGCCACGCCCCGCTCGAGCCGGGCGTCGAGCTGGCGGCCCTGGCGTCCGAGCTGCGTGTCGACACCGACCGCCTCCGCGCCGCGCTCGCCGACGAGGGCGAGCTCGTCGTCGAGCGCGGCTACGTGCGCGACGCCACGCGCCGTTCCCGCGCCGCCGATTCGGCCGAGGCCCGCGCACTCCTCGACGCGCTCGAAGCGGCGCCCTTCTCGCCGCCCGAGCCGGCGTCGGTCGGCGCCGGCCCGGCGTTGGTGCGCTCGCTCATGCGCGAGAGCGCCGTCGTCGACCTCGACGGGATCGTGTTCGCGTCCGGTGCCGTCGACGAGGCGCGCCGGCGGGTACGAGCCGCCCTCCGCGACCGGGGGGCGGTGACCGTGGCCGACGTGCGCGACCTCCTCGGATCCACCCGGAAGTACGTGCTACCTATCCTCCACCAGCTCGACGCCGAGGGCATCACCCGCCGCCGCGGCGACGACCGCATCCCGGGCCCGGCCGCGTGACGCGATACGCGATGGTCACCCCAACTCGTCCGCGGCGGCGGCGGCTTTGCCGACGGCTGCCGCAGGAGCCGGACCTTGCGACGGCGACCAGTTAGGCGTCGATCAAGAGCCGGCGCTCGGCCTCGGTGAGGCCGCCCCAGATGCCGTGCGGCTCCCGGATCCCGAGCGCGTAGTCCAGGCACTCGAGCCGCACCGGGCACTCGCGGCAGATCGCCTTGGCCTTCGCTTCACGCAGGTCGCGCTCGTCCTTGCGCTCCGGAGTCGTCGGCGGGAAGAAGAGCGCCGATTCCGGGCCCCGGCAGGCCGCGCGCAGCTGCCAGGTTCGTTCTGTCATCTGGACCGTCACCGGCCCCCTCCCCGGTCGTGCAGTGTCGGCGACGGTATCCCCCTCCCCTGCACCGGACAAGGCCCGAAACGCGCAGAATTTCCGCTCTCCTACGCCCCGTCCCCACCCTGGGGACGGGCGCGGTCACGAGCACGGCGCCGCCGGCCGCTCCGGTCGCGGTAGTCGCGTGCGCCGCCCTCCGGGGGCTCGACCTCGAGCACGAGCCCCTCGACGGCCACGACGCGCACGGGATCGCCGGCGTCGATCGGGGTGGCCCGGTTCGTCCGCGCCCGCCACCGAGCTCCCTGGATGACCACGACGCCGTCGGGGGCGACGTCGACCTCGGCTCGACCCTCCTCGCCGACGATCCCTTCGCGTCCGATCGTCGGCGTGGAGAAGCGCGACCGGATCACCGCCGTCATCGCCCCGAGCATGAAGAGCGCGGTGCCGACGATGACGATGGCGAGCACCCACCACGGCGGATTCAGGCGCGCGTCGCCGCCGTACAGCGTGAGCGACCCGACCACGAGCGCGCCACCCCCGATGAACGTCCACACCCCGAGACCACCCGCCTGCACGTCGACCGCGAAGCCGAAGACGGCCAGCATGAGCAACCCGGCGGCCCACCACGCGACCGGGAGATGCGAGAAGCCGACCAATGCCCCGACGAGGGCGGCGGCGCCGGCGAGGCCGGCCAGCCCGATCCCGCACGTGTAGAACTCGAACACGATCAACGCGAGGCCGGCGACGAACAGCAGGTAGGCGATCGACGGGCTGATCAGCGTGTGCAGCAGCTGGTTGGCGATGTCGAGGCGGTCGAACCGGACCTCCTGGTTCGGCTGCCGGCGACGACCGAGTCCCTCGCCGACGACCGTCGCCGTCGACAGGAGCTTCGGCCCGGACGCGGTCGGTACCGCCCGGCCGTCGAGCGAGACGATCAGCTCGCCGACGGTGGGCTCGACCGTGTTGATCGCGCCGGCGCGGTGGGCAGCGTCGGCGGGGAGGTTCTCGGCCGCGAGCCGCCGTGCGCCGGCGCCGTCGCGGTCCCACTGCAGTGCGAGCGCCTCGAGCCGGTCGGCCACCGTGCCCCGGTTCGTCGCGCCGGGCTGGTCGAGGCGCAACGGATCGGCGGGACCGATGCTCGAGCCCGACGACACCGACACAACAGGCGCCGACTCGGCCAGCAGCGTCGCGGCGCCCTTCGCCTTCGCGCCCGACGGCCCGACCCACACCACGACCGGCACCCGCGAGCGCCGGACGTCGCGCAGCATCGGCTCGACGTCGACGTCGATCGATCCGCCCGAGTCGAGCTGGAGCACGATCATCGTCGAGCGCCGCTGGTTCGCCCGGTGGATCGCGTCGCGCACGAGCGACGCCGTGGGCGGGTCGAGCAACCCGTCGACCTTCACTACGTCGATGCCGTTGCGCCGGGGCGTCGGCTGCGCCGGGCGGGCCGACGCGACGTCGGTGAGCAGGATCGCCGCCGCGATGACGAGGCACGCGACGGCGGCGATGCGGCGGGCGAATGTCCGGATGTGAGCGGTTCTAGGCTGGATGCGCATGGACCTGGCGCGTTTCTGCTCCTCCGCTCGCGTCATGATCGTGGCGGGCAAGGGTGGCGTCGGAAAGACGACGGTGACCGCGACCCTCGCCGCTGCCGCCGCCGACGCCGGACTGAGCGTGCTGATCGTCGAGGTCGAGGGCAAATCGGGGCTGGCGGCCTGCTTCGGCCGGCCACCCCTCGGATACGAGGAGACCGAGCTGGCGCCGAGTGTCCGCGGCCGGACGCTCACCCCCGACGAGGCCCTCCTCGACTACCTCGAGAACCACGGGTTGCGCCGGATCTCGAAGCGGCTCGTCCGGTCGGGCGCGCTCGAGGTCGTGTCCACGGCGGTCCCGGGCATGAAGGACATCCTCGTCCTGGGCAAGGTCAAGGCGCTCGAGCTCGAACGGGTGGCGGACCTGATCCTCATCGACGCGCCGGCGGCCGGACATGCGGTCTCGTTCCTCATGTCGCCGCGCGGTCTCGGCGACGCGGTGCGCGTCGGGCCGGTCAGCAAACAGTCGACCGAGGTGATCGAGATGCTCTCGGACCCGGCGCGTTGCCAGGTGATCCTGGTGACGGTCCCGGAGGAGACGCCGGTGAACGAGCTGGTCGACACCGCGTTCCAACTCGAAGATCGCATCGGCGTGCAGCTGGGGCCGGTCGTCGTGAACGCGTGCTACCCCGACCCGGGCCTCCCTGCGTCGGTGGAGGAGGTCCAGCGCCTCGCCGACGAGCTCGGGGTCTTCGTGTCGCCGCGCGAAACCACCGACCTCGTGGCGGCGGCCGAGTTCCGTCGCGAGCGCTACGTGCTCCAGCAGGAGCAGGCCGATCGCCTGGCGGCGCGGCTCCCGTTGCCCCAGGTGCGCCTGCCGTTCCTCTTCACTGCCGAGCTCGGGCCGCCCGAGATCGCCACCTTGGCCGGCACGTTCGCAGCGCAGGTCGAGGAGTTGCCCGCGTCGTCGTGGGGCCGCGTGACGGTTTCATGAGCGAAGGTGTCTCGTTCGACGACATCGTCGAGAACCGTCACATCATCGTCTGCTGCGGCACCGGCGGCGTCGGCAAGACGACCGTCGCGGCGGTCTTCGCGGTCGAGGGAGCGCGCCGGGGGCGGAACGCGGTCGTGGTCACGATCGACCCTGCGAAACGGCTTGCCAACACGCTCGGTCTGGATTCGTTGTCGAACACCGCGCACGAGATCGCTCGCTCGCGTTGGGACCCGGCGGGCGATGCCCCGGCGAGCGGACGGCTATCGGCGCTCATGCTCGACACGAAGTCGACGTTCGACGACCTGGTGGCGACGTACGCGAAGGACGACGACCAGACGCAACGCATCCTGGGGAACCGCTTCTACCGCAACGTGTCGACCGCGCTGTCGGGAACCCAGGAGTACATGGCGATGGAGAAGCTGTACGAGCTGCACGAGGCGGGCGGGTACGACCTCGTCGTCGTGGACACGCCGCCGACCCGCCATGCGCTGGACTTCATCGACGCTCCGCGGCGGCTCACGCGCCTGCTCGACAACCGGATCTTCCGCATGCTCATGATGCCGACCCGCGCGTACCTGCGGGTGGCGAGCGCGGCGGTGCAGCGGTTCCTGCGCACCGTCTCGAGGGTGGTCGGGACCGAGGTGATCGACGATGTCGTCGCGTTCTTCCGCGCGTTCGAGGGAATGGAGGAGGGCTTCCGAGACCGCGCCGCGGCCGTGCTGGCACTGCTCGCACAGCCGTCGAGCAGCTTCGTGGTCGTCAGCTCGCCGCGACGTGACGCCGTCGAGGAAGCGGCTTTCTTCGCCGAGCGCCTCGCCGAGAGCGACATCCCCGTCGAGGGTTTGATCGTGAACCGGGTGCACCCCGCGTTCGGCGAGGAGGGCGTCAAGGGTCTCCGGGCCCGGGCCGAGACGCTGGCCGCCAAGAAGGCGGACGCGGCGCGCGCGGCCGGCGACGGTGCCGCCTCTGCGGACCGGTTGGGCGCGCTGTACGCCAACCTGGCCGACTTCCGGCAGGTCGCCGAGCGCGAGCGTCATCATCTCGCCGGCGTGAAGGCCCGCGCCGGACGGGCCGCCGTGGCGTACGTCCCGTTTCTCTCCCGAGACGTGTACGACTTCGACGCGCTGGCCGAGGTCGGGCGCTACCTCTTCGCCACGGCTCCCGCTCGGGTCAGCTGAGC
>DASYQJ010000055.1:0-1684 GCA_036005605.1 Acidimicrobiia bacterium | reverse complement strand
GTCGGAGAGCAGCGCGGGAACGGCGAGACGTACGGAGCCATCCTCCGAGCCGGCGGTGCCAAGGCCGCACGCGTCCAGACCGACCGCCCGATCGGGCGCGTCACGGTGCTCGCCCTGGCCGACGGGACCGAGACCACGGTGCCACGAACGGTTGAAGACTCCGTTGCCGGCGCGAGCGTGCCGCAACCGGGGATCACCGCCCGTTCCGGTTGGGGCGCCGACGAGTCGTTGCGGTTCGCCAACGGCAAGGAGGTGTGGCCGCCGACGTTCTGGCCGATTCAGAAGCTGCTCGTGCATCACACGGCGACGCAGAACGCCGACCCGAACCCGGCCTCGACGATTCGAGCGATCTACTACTACCACGCCATCACGCAGGGGTGGGGCGACATCGGTTACAACTTCTTGATCGACGAGGCCGGTCACGTCTACAAGGGCCGACACTCGCACACGACGTCCAACCCGTCGTCGGCGTCGCCGAGCCCGGATGACACGATCACCGGCGAGGATGCCAGCGGGAACGGAGTGACCGCGGGGCACGCGCTGGGATACAACTCGGGCACCATGGGCGTCGCGTTGCTGGGGACGCTGACCACCCAGGACGCGACCCCCGCCGCCAGGAACGCACTCGCAGACCTTCTGGCCTGGAAGGCCGACGCGCACGGCATCGACCCGCAGGGCTCGAGCCTGTACACGAACCCTGTCGACGGTACGCAACGGACGTTCCCGAACATCGCCGGGCATCGAGACGTGAACGCGACCGAGTGCCCGGGCGGGACGTTCTATGCGACGTTGCCCACGGTCCGATCGGCGGTCGCGAACCGCATCAGCGCTTCAACGACGACCACGAGCACCACGACAACGACGACGACCTCGACAACGACGACGACGACGGCACCGGCCGCCGATACGACGCCGCCGAGCACGCCCGGCACCCTCGCCGCCACCTCCGGGACTCGCAGGATCAACCTGACCTGGGGCGCATCGACCGATGCCGGCGGGGGCGGCCTTGCCGGGTACGAGATCTTCCGGAGCAACTCATCCGGCGGGCCCTTCACGATCATCGCGACGACTGCGACGAAGTACAACGACGGCGGTCTCAGCAGGAACCGTGCGTACTGGTACTACGTGAAGGCGTACGACAAGGCCGGCAATCGCAGCGCGCCGTCCAACACGGCCACCGCCACCTCCGGCTGACGCCGCGTTCAGCCGCCGTCTACGACACCAAGCCTTGCTTGAAGGCATAGGCAGTGGCGGCGGTGCGGGACGGCAGTCCCAGCTTGGTGAGGATGTGGCTCAGGTGGCTGGCCACGGTCTTCTCGCTGATCACGAGCTGATCGGCGATCTCACGGTTCTTGTTCCCCTTGGCGACTAGTGTCAGGACTTCCAGCTCTCGTGCCGACAGGGGACCTGGAACGCTCCGGTCGCTGAGGCGCGAGAACGAGTCGGCCCGGACGACGTCCGGCGCGGCGCCGAGTTCCGAGAACACGGCGCGGGCGGCGTCGAGCTCCATCTCGGCCCCGTCTTCGTCGCCGAGCGCCCGGCATGCGAGTGCGATGAGCACCCGGGAGCGCGCCGCTTCGTACGGCGCTTCGAGCTCGCGCCAGACCCCCCAGGACCGCCGCAGCGACACGAGGGCAGCGTGCGGGTCGTCTTCGGCGAGGAGTACGGCGCCCGTGACCTGCAG
>DASYQJ010000054.1:0-13670 GCA_036005605.1 Acidimicrobiia bacterium | reverse complement strand
GTCGACGGCGCCGACGTGCTCGTCGAGAACTTCCGCCCGGGCACGCTCGAGCGGCTCGGCCTCGCGCCGGATGACCTCATCAGCCGCAACCCGGGGCTCGTCGTCCTGCGCGTGACCGGCTTCGGGCAGGACGGCCCCTATGCAGGCCGTCCCGGGTTCGCGACCCTGGCCGAGGCGATGAGCGGGTTTGCCGCGATCAACGGCGAGCCCGACGGTCGGCCGCTCCTGCCGCCGATCGCGCTGACCGACGAGATCGCCGCCGTGGTCGGGGCGTTCGCCGTGATGGTCGCGTTGCGCCACCGCGACCGCACCGGCGAAGGCCAGGTGATCGACGTCAACCTGCTCGAGTCGATGCTCCAGTGCATGGGCGCGCTCCCGAGCGTCTGGGCGCACCGGGGCGAGCTCCAGCCCCGGCTCGGCTCCGGCATCCCGTACACCGTCCCGCGCGGGACGTACCGCTGTGCCGACGGGGTGTGGGTCGCCGTGTCGACGTCCACGGAGTCCGTCGCCCGTCGTGTGCTCGCGCTCATCGGCGTCGGCGGCGACGAACGGTTCGGCACCTTCGCCGGCCGCATGGAGCACCGCGACGAGCTCGAGGGAGTGCTGGCCGACTGGATCGCGGCCCGCCCCTCGGGCGACGTGCTGGCGGCGTTCGAGGATGCGCACGCGGCGGCGGCGCCCGTGTACACGATGGCCGACCTCGCCCGCGACCCCCATGTGCAGGAGCGGGGAGTTCTGGCGGAGGTCGACGGGGTGGTGATGCCGGGCCCGGTCGCCCGCCTCAGCCGCACGCCCGGCCGCATCGCCGGCTCGGGCCGGCCACTCGGTGCCGACACCGACGAGGTGCTCTCGGAAACAGCTCGCCCCGAGGAGGTTGAGTAGAGAACCCGCGCGCCGGGCGCCCCAACGATCTCCTCGGGACGAACGGCAGACAGTATCCACCATTCTCCACAGGTTTTCCAGAGCACCTTGTGGAAACCTCTGTGGAGAACCGGTGCCCCTGCAAACAACGTGGTTCGTGCGCTACATATGGTGAGGAGCCGCGGCAACGGGCGGCTTTGTCGACGTTGTCGCAGAGCCGGAGCTTGCGACGGCGGCAGAAGGTGTTGACGAGGGGGTCACTGGTGCCGCAGGTGACGAACGAGATGCTCGCCGAGCAGACCCGGGGGCAGACCGTCCCCAGCCGTTTCCTGAAGACCGTCCGGGCCCGGCCCGACGCGGTGGCGCTGCGGGCGAAGGACGGTGACGGCTGGCGGGAGAGCACGTTCGCCGAGTACGCCGAAGACGCGTGCCGGATCGCGGCCGGGCTTCAAGAGCTCGGTGTCGGACGGGGCGATCGGGTCGTGCTCATGATGCGCAACCGGCCCGAGTTCTTCGTCGCCGACATGGCGGGCCTGCTCGTCGGCGCCACCCCGATCTCGATCTACAACTCGTCCGCCCCCGAGCAGGTGCAGTACCTCGCCGGCCACTGCGACGCCAAGGTCGCGATCCTGGAGGACGTCGGCTACCTCGAGCGGTTTCTCAAGGTGCGCTCCGAGCTCCCCGCCCTCGAGCACATCGTGCTCATGGAAGACCCGGACGGCGTCGCGCCCGACGACGTGCGCGCCTGGGAGCCGATGCTGGCGTTGGATCCGGTCGACATCGAGGCCGCGAGCAAGGTCGTCCAGCCGTCCGACCTCGCCACCGTCATCTACACGTCGGGTACCACCGGGCCGCCGAAGGGTGTGATGCTCGACCACGCCAACGTCTGCTGGACCGCCGAGAGCCTGCGACTCACGCTCGCGCACGTCGCCGCCGAAGGCCGGCGGCTGGTGTCGTACCTGCCGATGGCGCACATCGCCGAGCGCATGACGTCCTATTACCAGCAGGCGATGTTCGGCTACGAGGTCACCTCGTGCCCCGAAGCACGGGACGTGGCGTCGTACCTCCCGCAAGTGCGCCCGGAGATCATCTTCGCGGTGCCGCGCATCTGGGAGAAGGTGTACGCCGGCATCCAGGCCGTCGTCGCCGCCGACCCGGCGCAGAAGGAGGCGTTCGAGCGCGCGTTGGAGACCGGCGACGACAGCGTGCTGGCCCCGGTGCGCGAGCTGCTCGGGCTCGACCAGGTGATCTCGGCAATCACGGGCGCGGCGCCGATCCCGATCGAGATCCTTCAGTTCTTCCGCTCCCTCGGCGTCCCGCTGGCCGAGATCTACGGCATGTCGGAGTCGTCGGGGCCGATGACGTTCGACGCCATCGAGGTGCGCGTCGGGACGGTGGGGCGCGCGATCCCGGGCTGCGAGGTGAAGCTGGCCGACGACGGCGAGGTGATCTGCCGGGGCGGCAACGTGTTCCGTGGCTACCTGAACGACCCCGCCAAGACGGCCGAGGCGCTCGACGCCGACGGCTGGCTCCACTCCGGTGACATCGGCGAGTTCGACGACGACGGCTACCTGAAGATCGTCGACCGCAAGAAGGAGCTGATCATCACGGCGGGCGGGAAGAACATCTCACCCGCCAACCTGGAAGCGGCGCTCAAGGCGTTTCCGCTGATCGGCCAGGCGGCGGTGATCGGTGACGGCCGACCCTTCGTCTCCGCGCTGGTCGTGCTCGACACGGACGTGGCGCCGGCGTGGGCGAAGCAGCACGGCGTCGGCGGCGCGTCGCTGGCCGAGCTCGCCGAGAACGCCGACATGCGCGCCGAGATCGAGCGGTCGGTCGTCGAGGCCAACAAGCGGTTCAACAGCGTCGAGCAGGTGAAGAAGTTCGCCCTGCTGGGCGAGGAATGGCTCCCCGACTCCGAGGAGCTGACGCCGACGATGAAGCTCAAACGCCGCGGGATCTACACCAAGTACGCCGAGGTGATCGAGGGGCTCTACAAGCGGTAACCGATGATGCGTGCACAGACCATGACAGTTCTGGTCTACGCACGCATCGGAGACCTGCGCCGGTGTTCGATCGCGAGATCGGCGATGTCGGCCATGATCTCGGCCAGCTTGTAGTCCTTCGGGGTGAAGACGTGGGCGACGCCCTCGTCGAGCAGCTTCCGTTGGTCGGCGTCGGGGATGATTCCGCCGACTACGACCGGCGCGTCGACGCCGCGCTCGCGTAGCAGGCGCACCGTCTCGGGCACGAGGAGCAGGTGCGAGCCCGACAGGATGGACAGGCCGACGACGTCGACGTCCTCGTCGCCCGCCGCCGCCGCGATCTGCTCCGGTGTCAACCGGATCCCCTGGTACACGACCTCCATGCCGGCGTCGCGCGCCGCCACCGCGATCTGCTCGGCGCCGTTCGAGTGGCCGTCGAGACCGGGCTTGCCGACGAGGATCCGGATCGGACCGCCCAGCTCGCGGGCGGCCGACTGCACGCGCTCGCGCACCTTCACCATCTCTTCGACCGGCGCCGCCGCGACTGCGCCGACGCCGGTCGGCGCCCGGTACTCGCCGAACACATCGCGCAGCACGCCCGCCCACTCGCCGACCGTGCCGCCCGCGGTGGCGAGCGCGATGGTGGCGGGCGTCAGGTTCTCGTCGGTCGTTGCGACCTGACGCACGCGCTCGAGAGCGCGCGCCCACGCCTTCTCGTCGCGCTGGGCGCGCCACTGCTCGAGGTGCTCGATCTGCTCCGCCTCGGCGGCTGGGTCGAGCTCGAGGATGTGGGCCTCGCCGCCCTCGTACCCCGACACGAGCGGCGACGGCGCCGTCTCCGTGAACATGTTCACGCCTGCGACGGGGAGCTCGCCCGACTCGATCTTGCGCACCCGCTCGGCGTGGCTCTGCACCAGCCGGCCCTTCATGGCGTCGATCATCTCGAACGACCCGCCGCCGTCGAGCACCCACTGGAGCTCGGCCTCGGCGGCGTCGACGAGCTCACCGGTCTTCGCCTCGATCACCTTCGACCCTGCGAACAGGTCGTCGTACTCGAGCAGGTCGGTCTCGTAGGCGAGGACCTGCTGCATGCGCAGCGACCACTGCTGGTCCCACGGCCGGGGCAGGCCGAGCGCCTCGTTCCAGCACGGCAGCTGGATGGAGCGCGCGCGGGCGTCCTTCGACAGGGTGACGCCCAGCATCTCGAGCACGATGCGCTGCACGTTGTTCTCGGGCTGCGCCTCGGTGAGGCCGAGCGAGTTCACCTGCACGCCGTAGCGGAACCGCCGCAGCTTCTCGTCCTGCACGCCGTACCGCTCGCGTGTGATGCGGTCCCACATCTGCGTGAACGCCCGCATCTTGCACGTCTCCTCGACGAAGCGGATGCCCACGTCGATGAAGAACGAGATCCGCCCGACCACGCCCGGCAGGTCGTCCTCGTCGACCTGACCCGACTCACGCACGGCGTCGAGAACTGCGACAGCCGTGGCCAAGCCGTACGCGATCTCCTGCACCGGCGTCGCGCCCGCCTCTTGCAGGTGGTACGGGCACACGTTGATCGGGTTCCAACGCGGGATGTGCCGCGTCGCGTGCACGACCAGGTCGACGGTAAGCCGCTTCGACGCCTCGGGCGGGAAGATGTAGGTGCCGCGGCTCAGGTACTCCTTGACGATGTCGTTCTGCACCGTGCCGGCGAGGCGGGCGGGCTCGGCGCCTTGTTCCTCGGCCAGCCCCACGTACATCGCCAGCAGCCACATGGCCGTGGCGTTGATCGTCATCGACGTGTTCATCTCGTCGAGCGGGATGCCGTCGAACAGCGTCCGCATCTCGCCGAGGTGGGGTACGGGCACGCCAACCTTGCCGACCTCACCGCGTGCGAGCGGATCGTCGGGGTCGTACCCCGTCTGGGTGGGCAGGTCGAACGCGACCGAGAGCCCGGTCTGCCCGCGCGCCAGGTTCGTGCGGTACAGCTCGTTCGACGCCCGGGCCGACGAGTGGCCCGAGTACGTGCGCATCAGCCAGGGCTTGTCGCGCCGCGCCATGTCCCCATTGTCCCCCACCTCGGCTGCTATCCCCGCCGCAGCGGCATCATCGTCGTCGCCGGTCCTTCCGCCGCAAGGAAGTCGAGGACGAGCTGGTTGACGAGCTCCGGCTTCTCGATCGGCGCCAGGTGCGAAGCACCGGGGATCACGGCGAGCTGCGCGTCCGGGATCGTCTCGAACAGCTCGATCGTGTGCTCGTACCGGACGATGTCGTCATCGCCCACCATCACGAGCGTCGGCGCGGCGATGCGCGCCAGATCAGCCGGCGGGATCGCGTAGTCGAACCAGCAATGCGTCATCTTGTCGAGGACGGCATCGAACCGGTCGGGGTCGACAGCGGCCGCCTTCCACATTTCTCGCATGACCGGGACTGCCGACGTCGGCGAATCCGGGTCGAACGAGGCCGCCGCCTCGGGCGTGAGCCCGTCGGCGCTGAAGTTCGCGCCCATGAGGACGAGCTTGCGCACCAGATCGGGGCGCTTGATCGCAACGAGCAGGCCGACGTCCCCGCCGTCGCTCCACCCGACCAGATGCCCCGGGCCCGTGCCGAGGGCGTCCATGAACGAGATCGTGTCGTCGGCCATGAGGTCGTAGGAGATCGGCCCGTCGACGTCGGCGGTGTGACCGTGCGCACGGCGCTCGGGCAGGATCACCCGGTATCGCTCGGCGAGCGCAGGCGTCTGCATGCCCATGTCCGCGGCGCTCGACAGGCCGCCGTGGAGGAGCAGGAGCGGGTCGCCGGACCCGTGCTCCTCGTAATAGGTATGGACGCCGTTGGCGTCGACGTAGCTCACGCCGCCGCCCCTCCTCGACGCTCAGCCGTAGTCGTAGAAGCCGTGGCGAGACTTGCGGCCCAGGCGCTCGGCGCTCACCATGCGCCGCAGCAGCGGGGCCGGCGCGTAGTTCGGGTCGCGGAACTCGGCGTAGAGCGCCTCGACGATCGCGAGGCTCGTGTCGAGCCCGACGAGGTCGAGCAGCTCGAGCGGGCCCATCGGGAAGTTGCAGCCGCCCTTCATGGCGGCGTCGATGTCGTCCCGGGACGCCACACCGGCGTCGAGCAGCTTCACCGCGTTGTTCAGGTAGGGGAAGAGGAGTGCGTTCACGATGAACCCGGCCTGGTCCCGCACGAGGACCGGGTTCTTGCCGCACGACTCGGCGAAGGTCCGCGCCGTCTCGACGGTCTCGTCGGACGTCGTGATGCAGCGCACCACCTCGACGAGCGGCATCATCGGCGCCGGGTTGAAGAAGTGGATCCCGCACACCCGGTCGGGCCGGCTCTCCATCGCCATCTCGACGACCGGCAGCGTCGACGTGTTCGTGGCGAGGACGGCGGCGTCGTGGCACACCCGGTCGAGCTCGTTGAACAGGTGCTTCTTGACCGCGAGGTCCTCGACGATGGACTCGATCACGAGGTCGCATTCGGCGAGCTCGCCGAGGTCCGTGACGGCGCGCACGCGCCCGACGACGGCGTCGCGCTCGGTGGCGTCGAGCTTGCCCTTGTCGACCTGCTTGCCGAGCGACTTCTCGAGTCCCGCCATCATCTTGTCGGCGGAGCTCTGCTGGCGACTGCGCAGGCTGACCTCGAACCCGGCCTTGGCCGCGACCTCGGCGATGCCGGAGCCCATGATCCCGGAGCCGACGATTCCGACGCGCTTGACCGTCACGATGTGACCCCCTCGGCGAGTAGAAACCCGCACCCTTCGTGCAGAAAGGGCACGTTACCCCCCGGTAGGCTCCCGAAGCCATGAGCCCCAAGCAACCGTCGGGAACGCTCGCGCTGATCGGCGGGGGCGAGTGGCACGACGGTTGTCGCGAGCTCGACACCGAACTGCTGGCGCGCGCCGGCGACGAGGTCGTCGTGTTGCCGACGGCGTCCGCGTTCGAGCACCCGGAGCGCGTCGTCGCCCGGGCGACCGAATACTTCTCGGGGCTCGGAGCGTCGGTGCGCGGGTTGTCGGTGCTGCGCCGCGCCGACGCCGAGGACCGCGCCAACGTCAGCGGCGTGAGTGACGCCGGTTTCGTGTACATCGCCGACGGGTCACCGCTCCACCTGCGGTCGGCGCTCAAGGACTCCGCCCTGTTCGAGGCGATCGTCACCGCGTACCGGAAGGGGTCGGTGCTGGCGGCGTCGGGCGCGGGCGCCACCGTGCTGTGCGACCCGATGGTCGACCCCCGCGGCGGCGCGTACACGGTCGGCCTGGGTGTCGTGCGCGATCTCGCCGTGTTCCCGTACCACGGCACCGCCGCCGACCACCTGCGCGAGCGTTCGATCGACCTGCTGCCCCGCACCGCGACCCTGGTCGGCATCGACGAGCAAACGGCGCTGATCCGCGAGCCCGATGTCACGTGGCGGGTCGCCGGCGCCGGCGTCGTGACCATCTACGACGGGCGGCAGACGACCGTGGTCGAGCACGGGTCGAAGGTCGAGCGCCTGACCGTCTGAGCTTGCCGAACGTTTTGGCGCCGCCTACATACCGCATGCGTATGTATACGGCGCCAAAACCAAGCGCCTACGAGGCGGGAGGCGTGCTCCCCGCCGTCGAGGTCGGCGCCTCGGCGATCGTGACCTTCTTGATCGTCACCGTCTTCGTCGGCTTGCCGTCGCCGGTCTGCGTCTTCGGCGCGAGCGTTCCGATCTTCTGCGCCACCGAGAGGGTGTCCGGCGTCGTGTCGCCGATGATGCCGTACTGGTAGGGCTGCTGGTTCAGGGCGTCGAGGCCCTGGCCGGCGACCGGCGCGGGGCTGAACACGATGAAGAACTGCGACCCGGCGGTGCCGGCCGGCTCCTGCCCACCCTTGGCCCACGCCACCGAACCCACCTGATAACCGTTCGGGGGCGTCTCGGCCTGGATCTGGTACCCGGGCCCGCCGCTCCCGTCCCCCTTCGGGTCGCCGCCCTGGATCACGAAGTCCTTGGCGACGCGGTGGAACGTGAGCCCGTCGTAGAAGTGCTTGCGGGCCAGGAACACGAAGTTGTTGACGCTGGTGGGCGCGGCCGCCGCATCGAGGTTGACGACCATCTTCCCCTCGCTGGTGTCGATCGTCGCCGTGTACGTCGTGTCGGGCTTGAGCGTCTGCGCCGGCGGCTTGGAGAACTTGCGGTTCGGTTCGCTGCCGCCGCTGCTCCGCAGCTGGAGCACGACGAACACGATCACGAGCGGCACTGCGAAGATGGCGATCGTGCGGCCGGTGCGCCACTGCTTCCGGCGGCGGGCGGCGGCGAGCTCGGCTTGACGACGCGCCTCGCGGTTCAGTCGTTGCCGCTCGCGCTTGGCCTGCTTCGCCACGGGCGGGGAGTCTAGGAGCGCAACCCCGCCAATTGGCACCCGGGGGTCGCCATCTCCCCTGTACCGTGCGCGACGTGGGGAACCTGCTCGTCCAGAAGTACGGCGGCACGTCGGTGGCCGACGCCGACCGCATCAAGGCGGTCGCCGAGCACATCGTCCGCACCCGGCGCCAGGGTGACGACGTCGTCGTCGTGGTCTCGGCGATGGGCAAGACGACCGACGACCTCGAGCAGCTCGCGCACGGCGTCTCGCACGTTCCCGCCGCCCGCGAGATGGACATGCTGCTCACCGCAGGGGAGCGCATCTCGATGTCGCTCCTCTGCATGGCGATCCTCGACCACGGTCAACCCGCGGTGTCGTTCACGGGCTCGCAGGCCGGCATCGTCACCGACACCACGCACCGGAAGGCGAAGATCGTCGAGGTCCGCGCCGACCGCATCCGCGAGGCGATCGCCGGCGGCGTGGTCGCCATCGTGGCCGGCTTCCAGGGCGTCTCGACAGCCCGCGACGTGACGACCCTCGGCCGGGGCGGGTCCGACACCTCCGCCGTCGCGCTCGCCGCGGTGCTCGGCGCCGAGGCGTGCGAGATCTACACCGACGTCGCCGGCGTGTACTCCGCCGACCCCCGGGTGGTGCCCGACGCACGCCGCCTCACGCGGCTGTCGTTCGAGGAGGCGCTCGAGATGGCTGCCACCGGCAGCGGGGTGCTCGCGCTGCGCTCGGTCGAGTTCGCGCGCAACTATGGGGTGCCCATCCACGTGCGCTCCAGCTTCAGCTGGGAGCCGGGAACGTGGGTGCGAGAGGAAGATCCGACGATGGAACAAGCGATCATCTCCGGTGTCACGCACGACACGTCGGAGGCCAAGGTGACGATCGAGCAGGTGCCCGACCGTCCCGGGATCGCGGCCTCCGTGTTCCGCGCGCTCGCCGACGAGGACGTCAACGTCGACATGATCGTGCAGAACGTGTCGACCGCCGGCCACACCGACATCTCGTTCACCGTCCCGAACGACGAGCTGACGCGTGCGCTCTCCGTGATGGAGAAGGTCGTGAAGGAGACGGACGCCAGCGGGGTCAGCCACGATCCCGGCATCGGGCGGGTGTCGCTCGTCGGCGCGGGCATGCGGTCGAACCCGGGCGTGGCGGCGAAGATGTTCGAGACCCTCGCCCGGGAGGACGTGAACATCGAGATGATCTCGACGTCGTCGATCCGGGTCTCGTGCGCGGTGCAGGAGCGCGACGTCGAGCGGGCGGTGCGCGCGTTGCACGTGGCGTTCGAGCTCGGTCAGGAGACGGCGTGAGAGTCGGCGTCGTGGGCGCGACCGGCGTCGTCGGCCGCGAGATGCTGCGGGTGCTCGAGGAGCGCGCCTTCCCCGTGGACGAGCTCCGTGTGTACGCGTCGCCACGGTCGGAAGGCCGCAAGCTCCCGTACTCGGGTCGCGAGGTCACGTGCGAGACGCTGCGCGCCGACGGCTTCGATGGACTGGATCTCGTGATCGTCGACGTCGACGATCCCATCGCCGCCGAATGGGCGCCCGTCGCCGCCGCAGCGGGCGCCAAGGTCGTCGACAACTCCGCCGCGTTCCGCATGGACCCGGACGTGCCGCTCGTCGTGACCGAGATCAACCCCGACGACCTGCGCCACATGCCGAAGGGCATCGCGTCGTGCCCGAACTGCACCACGGCCGTGCCCGTCACCGCGATCGCGCCACTGCACCGGGCCGCCGGCCTCGAGCGCATGGTGGTCTCCACGTACCAGTCCGTCTCGGGCGCGGGGCAGGCGGGCCTGCGTGAGCTGGACGAGCAGTGGACGAAGGGTGACGGCCGCTCGGACGTCCTTCGGCGCGCGGGCACGATCGACGGCGCGATCACACCCGGCGACGTCTGGGACCGGCCCATCGCCGGCAACGTGATCCCGCAGGCAGGCTCGCTCGGCGAGCTCGGGTACACCTCGGAGGAGTGGAAGATGCTCCACGAGAGCCGGAAGATCCTCCACGCCGACGAGCTGCTCGTGACCGTCACATGTGTGCGGGTGCCCGTGTACGTCGGTCACGCGGTGTCCGCCAATGTCCGCTTCGCGCGCCCGATGACGAAGGCCGAAGCGGTTGCCCTGCTGTCGAACGCGCCCGGCGTGCAACTCGTCGACGGCGGCGAGGGGCACCCCACGCCCCTCGAGTCCGCCGGCGTCGATCCCGTCCTCGTCGGCCGCGTGCGCGAAGACCCGTCGGAGCCCGGGAGTCTCAACCTGTGGGTCGCGGGCGACAATCTTCGCAAGGGCGCGGCCCTCAACGCGGTACAGATCGCGGAGCTGCTCGCCCGCGCTTGAACCGCGGTTCGCGAACCAGGGTCGCCTACGCTCGTTGCGAACCGACAAGCAGGTGCACGGTGGTGTTGAGGCAGCAACCACGCGACCGGCCCCCGATGGACAGGATCACTCCGAGGGAGCTGGTCCGTCCGTCGATCGTCGACGAGCGGAGCGCGTTCGATCTCCAGGCGCTCGCCTTCCTCGTCGCCGCCGTCCTGACCGGCGTCTTCGTGATCCTGTTCCTGCTGGCCTTTCTCCCGTGGCTCCTGGCCGGGGCGCTCACAGCGGCGGTCGAGAGCCTGATGCGCCAGGTCGGCTTCGCGAAGTTCCACGTCGACAGCATCGGTGACTGGGTGCTCGTCTTCGTCGTCGGCGCTTTGGCCGTCGCCATTCTCGTCGCCGCCGTCACCGCCGTCGCAGGAGTCGCGAACCTCCTCTCGTACCACTTGACGTCCCGGCGTGATCGCGGGCCTGCCGCGCCGACCAGATCGCAGTTGCCGTCTCGCGATCGCGACGCCAACGGCGCTGCAGAGGGTCCCCTCCACGACACCATGCCGTACGAGGAGCGAACGGTCGACGAGCTCTACGCCGAAGCGCGGTACCGCGACATCCCCGGGCGGTCGCAGATGAACAAGGCCCAGCTCATCCGGGCGCTGCGCGGGCACTAACCGGCGCGTCAGCGCGCCGCCCGGAACGCCAGGAAGTTGCGGAGCGGCTCGTCGCTGATCGGCAGTATCCCGTCGAACGGGTAGTTCAAGCTCACGACGAGCGCGAGCGTCAGCGACACGAGCAACGCGAGGGCCGTGAGGATCAACAGGTGCGACGCGCGGTGCTGGGTATCGAGCACGGTGCTGACCACGATCACCGAGAGCCCCATGATCGCGAGCATGAACACGAGCGGCCACGGGACGGTCTCGCCCGACGCGTTGACGAGGCGGGCTCGCGTCTCGACCACGCCGTCGAGGAGGTCGAGCGTCTTCGAGTAGGCGGCGCTCTCGTCGGGCGTGGCGGGATGGATGTTGCGGAGCGTGGAGAACATCTGCTCGAGCCGCTCGTCGCCCATCCGGTCCGGCCGGGCGGTTTCGGCGAGCTCGGGGAAGCTGCGGTCGACGACGGTCTGCGTGTACGCCGTGATCGAGCGCCGCAGCTCGTCGCCCTCCGCGGTCGCGAAGATGCGGCTGTTCTCGTACATCGCGCTCAGGTCGGCGGCCTTCGCCGCCACCTGCTCGTTCGCCTCCCGCAGCTGGCTGTACTCGTTCACGATGACGAACGCGACGAGCACGGCGTAGATCGTCGCCAGCACCTGGACCGTGACGGCCGCGGTCGGCCCGGCCCGGTGGCGAACCTCAGGGCTCACGACGCGCTGCATGATCGCGTCGAGCACGAGGTTGAACGTGACGCCGACGACGGCGAACGTCACGAAGAGCAGGAACCCGTTGCCGAAGCCGATGAACGGATTCAACGATGGCACGGCGCGGGAGGCTAACCGGGCACGCGCCTACCATCCCGGACCAATGCGAGTGACCCACCGGGCAGGGCGCGGGCATTGGGCACCGGCCGCGTTCGCGGCCATCGGCGCCGCCACCGCGCTCGTGCTCGCACTGCCACTGCCGTCGGGCTCTGCCGCCGCGCCGCCCGCGGCGCCGACGTCGCCGTCGGGCGCACCACTACCGGCCGCTTCCGTCTCCCAGACGACTGGCCGCTGGTTCGACCGCGTCTTCGTCGTGGTCCTCGAGAACAAGGATCGCAGCGATGTGCTCGATGTGCCGTACTTCGCCGAGTTGGCGCGGCGGGGGGAGCAGTTCCCCCGATTCGTCGGGGAAACGCACCCGTCTCAGCCGAACTACCTCGCGATGGTGGGCGGCGACACGTTCGTGCGCGGCGACGAGCCCCACGACATCACGGCCACCAATCTCGCCGACCTCCTCGAGGGTGCGGGGATGTCGTGGACGTCCTACGAGGAAGGGCTTCCCGAGCCCTGCTTCACCGGGAAGGCGGCCGGCAACAGCCAGGACGGCAAGTACACGCGAGCGCACAACCCGTTCGTCTCCTTCGACGACATCCGTACCAACCCCGAACGATGCGCGCGGATCGTCGACGGCGAGCGGCTCGACGCGGACATCGCGGCCGGGACGCTCCCGACGTTCGCGCTCTACGCGCCGAACAAGAACAACGACTCGCACGACAAGCCGCTGAGCTACGCGGCGCGCTGGCTCCGCGGGTTCCTCGAGCCCAAGCTGGCCGATCCCCGCTTCATGGACGGCACGCTCGTCGTGGTCACCTTCGACGAGTCCGGCGACAAGTCGGATGACCCGAAGACGAGTCCTATCTACACGGTCTTGCTGGGTTCGATGATCGCGCCCGGCACGAGCGACCGGGCCCGCTACGACCACTACAGCCTGCTGAGGGGCATCGAAGACACGCTCGGGATCGGAACACTCGGACGTCACGACGCGACCGCGACGCCGATCCGGCACTGAGTCGGGATGGCGGGATTTGAACCCGCGGCCTCAGCGTCCCGAACGCTGCGCGCTAACCAAACTGCGCCACATCCCGAAGGGCGCTCATTGTAGGTCGGCGCGTTAGGAGCTCATCAGCGGTAACGGCTGCGCGCTGCTGTCCCCGCCGCCGACCACGCGCTTCACCGTGCGACGCAGGGTGCCCGGGTCGAAGGGCTTCACGAGCACGGCCTCTGTCGCCGCGCGCCGGGCGAGGAAACGGTCGGCCTCGCGGTCGAGGAGCAACAGGATCGGAACGTGTGGGAGCCGCCCGCCCGACTCCTCGAGGTGCAGGTCGATCGCCACCGCGATCCCGCCCATGTTGCCGATCTGGAGGTCGAGCACCACGAGATCGGGTTCCTGCTCGGCGACCGCGTCCCGCACGTCCTGGCCCCGGGTCACCTCGATGACCTCCTGGCCGGGCCCGACGAGCGAGGCACGCACCTGCTCTCGCACCCAGAGCGCGTCGGCTGCGACGAGGACCTTCATCGGCCGCAACCTATCCGGCCCTTGCGCCACCGCCCATTTCGCCGGTCCCGGCCGCGGCGGCGGCTCAGCTGACCCGAGCGGGAGCCGTGGCGAAGAGGTAGCGCCCGACCTCGGCCAGCGCGTCGAAGTCGTACACGTCTCGGGAGAGAAACGGGACGTACGCCACGGCGGCCCGTCCGGCGCGGGCCTTCACGCCGGCGAGA
>DASYQJ010000053.1:0-16520 GCA_036005605.1 Acidimicrobiia bacterium | reverse complement strand
GTTCATCCTGCTCGCCGAGAGCGACAAGCCCATCCAGTCGCCGGGCTACGACCACCTCGGGCTCTTGTTCGCGACCCGCGAAGAGGTCGACGAGAAGCTCGAGCAGGTCAAGCGGTACCAGGAGAAGGACGACCGCGTGCGTATCAAGGAGTACGACGACCTCGTCACCGGCGACATCACCACCCGCGCCTTCTACGTGAAGTACCTGCTGCCGATCTTCTTCGACGTGCAGGCCCTCGAGCGCGGCGGGATACCTCTCGGCAACGACCTGACCTGATCGTGTCGGGCTCCTACGAGACAGAATCCCGGAAGTCCGCGCCTTCGTTGACGATTGGGACGCTCTCGGTGATGTCCAGCACCGGCGTCACCTCGAACTCGAAATAGGGCCCGAACTTCGCCGGTCCCTCGGCGACGCTGGCGGGGTTGTCGGTCTCGACGACCGCGTACCCGCCCGTGCCGTCGAGACGGGCGAGGAACTGGTGGAACGTCGCGTCGCTCGGCGGTGACCACTTGCCGAAGACGGCGAGGCTGCGGCGCACCGTGGCTTCGTTCTCGGCGGCCGACCCTCCGGCTCGGGCTGTCCACTCCACGAGGTACTTCATGTCTCCCCCCTGCTCCAAGCGGTGTTGCTCCCTTCCGTTCTCCTCCTCCTGGCAATTCTTGGCAAGGGGGTTCAGCTGCCTTCGCGCCCCCGGCGGTACTGCTCCTGCCAGTCCTTGGGCGGGGGGTCGGCGCGCTTGGCGCCGGCGCCGAACAGGCGGGGGATCTCGGCGGCGAGCTCGGCGGCGGTGAAGCCCCGGTCGTGGCGCTCGGCCTGGGTGTCGACCTCCCACGTGCGCACGTGCTCGACCATCCCGCCCCGGACTTGGAAGCACTGACCCGACAGCCAACCCGCCGCCGGCGACGCGAGGTAGCAGACCATCTCGGCGACGTGGACGGGGTCGGTGGGGTCGAACGCCTCCTCCTCCGCCTGGGCGCGGTCGATGCGCCAGCCGATGTTGGCAAGCCGGGTGCGCGCCGACGGCATGATCGTGTTGGCAGTAACGCCGTACGGCGCCATCTCCGTCGCCACCGCGTCGGTGAACGCGGCCACGCCCGCCTTCGCCGCCACGTAGTTCGACTGGCCGGCGCCGCCGTACAGGAGCAGCCCCGTCGACGTGTTGACGAGGCGCCCGTACCCGCCGCGTCCCGCCTTGTGCTCGGCGCGCCACCACCGGCACGCGGGCCGGCTGACCGCGAAGGTGCCGGTGAGATGGACGCGCAGCACGTCGGCCCACTCGGCGTCCTCGAGGTTGAAGACCATGTGCGGACGCCCGATGCCCGCGTTGTTCACCACGATGTCGATGCGCCCCCAGGTGTCGAGGGCGGCCTGCACGAGGGCTTCGCCGCCCGCGGGCGTCGAGATGTCGTGCGCGTCGGCGATCGCCTCGCCGCCGGCGTCGGCGATGGCGGCGACGGCCTCGTCGGCCGGCGTCTCGTCCGTCTCGGCGCCGTCGGTCGCCACGCCGACATCGTTCACGACCACGCGCGCGCCGTACCCGGCGAGCCGCGTGGCCTCGGCGCGGCCGATGCCGCGACCGGCGCCGGTCACGACCGCGACCTTGCCCTCGAGCATGCCCTCGCTCATCCTTCCCCCATCCGGTTAGGTCGCCTCCAGCGCCGGTTGGCGGCCGCGGGCAGCGAACTCCGCCCGCAGCGCGTCGACGTCGGCGGGGGTCAGGCGCCGGTACGCGCCGCCCTTCTCCGGCTGCCACCACACGTCGTCGTCGGTCTCCCACCGGTCGCGTCTCAGCACCCGCTTGAGGACCTTGCTCGTCTCGGTGACCGGGAGGGTCGCGGCGATGCGCACGAACCGGGGCGTCCACTTCGTGCCCAGATCCGGCTGGGCGGCGAGGAACGCGGCGAAGTCTTCCGGATCGAACGTCGCGCCCGGCCGGAGTTGCAGCGCGGCCATCACGCGGTCGCCCACGTCCGGGTCGGGAACGGCATAGACGGCCGCCAGCACGACTTCGGGGTGGCGGGCGAGGATGCGCTCGACGGGCGCAGCGGCGAAGTTCTCGCCGTCGACCCGCAGCCAGTCGTAATCGCGCCCCGCGAAGTAGAAGTAGCCCTGCTCGTCGCGGTAGGCGAGATCGCCGGTCCAATAGATCCCGTCGTGGACGCGCGCGGTGTTGGCTTCGTCGTTGTTCCAGTAGCCCTCGAAACCGGTGGCACCGAGGCGGTTGACGAGCTCGCCGATGGCCTCGTCCGGGTTGAGCAGGCGCCCGTCGGCGTCGAAGCGCCCCGGCGGGCGCTCCTCGCCGGTCTCGGGATCGAGCACGGCCATGCCTTCCGCGCCGCGGCCGAGCGCGCCCGGCGGCATGTCCGGGGTGCGCTGCACGATCGCGCCGCCCTCGGTCGATCCGTACGAGTCGATGACCGGGACGCCGAAGCGGCGCGAGAAGCGGTCGATGTCGAGGTCGGCGCCCTCGTTCCCGAACACGAGCCGCAGCGAGTTGTCGGCGTCGTCGGGACGCTCGGGCGTGGCGAGGACGTACGACAGCGGCTTCCCGACGTAGTTGAAGTACGTAACGCCGAACTTGCGCACGTCGGGCAGGAACCCGGACGCCGAGAACTTGCGCCGCAGCGCGGTCGTTGCGCCGCCGGCCAGGGCCGGCGCCCACCCGGCCATCAGCGCGTTCGAATGGAACATGGGCATCGCCACATAGCACACGTCGTCGGGACCGAGTTTCACCATGTCGGCGAGTGTGCGGCCGATGCGGCCGAGCCGGCCCTGCGAGCAGAGGCACGCCTTGGGCGCGCCCGACGTCCCCGACGTGAAAAGCAGCAGGTACAGGTCGGAGTTGGAGACCTCGACATCGGAGAGCGCTGCCCCGCGGTGGCGATCGAGCGCCTCGGCGTAGGCAGCCGACTCGACGTCGAAGGTGCGATCCGCGCCGACGCCGGTGTCGACCCCGTCCAGGAGGGGCGCGTGGAGCCCCTCGGTCACCAGCAGCTGGCACTCGGTGTGCGTGATGTCGCGGGCCAGCTCGGCCCCCCGCCGGGTCGGGTTGATGCCGACGACGACCGCGCCCGCGACCGCCGCCGCGCCCAACCACATGGCGAACTCCGGGACGTTGTCGAGCAGGACGCCGACGTGGAACGGGCCCGGGCGCCGCAGCTCGGCGAGCAGGGCGGCGCGCTCGGCGCATGCCGTGACGTACTCGGCGTAGCTCCACGAGCGGTCCTCGAACAGGATGGCGGGGTGCTCGTCGGCGGCGCGGGCGCGGACGAGCTCGGCGATCGTCGGCATGCCGCGTCTAGGCCGTCATGAATTCGACGTGTAGCGAGCGGAACCCGCGCACGAAGGCGTTCGGGATGCGCTCGGGCGGCGAATTCGAAGCCAGCCGCAGGTCCTGCAGGCGAGGGAGCAGCTCCTCGAACATCACGCGGATCTCGAGACGGGCCAGCGCCGCGCCGAGACAGAAGTGCGTGCCGAACCCGAACGCGACGTGCGGGTTCGGCTCGCGGCCGACGTCGAACCGCTCGGGCGCGTCGAATACTTTCTCGTCGCGATTCGCCGACGGGTACATGAGCAGGAGCTCGTCACCTGCCTTGACCGGCGTGCCGGCGACCTCCGTGTCTCGGGTCGCGGTGCGGCGCATGTTGAGGATCGGCGTGACCCAACGGATGAACTCCTCGACCGCGACGGGCAACACGGCGGGATCGTCGAGCAGCCGCCGGTACTGGTCGGGATGCTCGATGAGCGCGAGGAGCGCGCCCGTGATGACCGTGCGCGTGGTCTCGGCGCCACCGTCGACGAGCAGCAGCCCCTCCGAGAGCACCTGCTCGGTAGTCAGGATCCCGTCCGCCTCAGCCTGCATCCACAGCGACATGACGTCGTCGGCGGGCGCCGCCTGCCGGGTCTGCATCAGGCGGGCGGCGTGCTCGCAGTAGTCGCCGAACGCCTCCACCACGCCGTCGTTCATGTAGCGCGGACCGCCGCCGGCGACGATCGTGGCCTCCGACCAGTGCTTCACCCGCGGCCACTGATCGTCGTCGAACCCGAGGAGCCGCGCGATGACCAGGGCCGGCAACGGCGCCGCCAGCTCCTCGACGACCTCGCAGCGCCCCTTGCCGGCGACTTCGTCGACGAGCCGCCGCACCACCTCGCGCACGGCGTCCTCGTGCCCGGCGACGGCCTTGGGTGTGAAGCGCCGGGATACGAGCCGCCGCCGCTCGTTGTGGCGCGGGTCGTCGTTGCCGATCATCGAGTCGTCGGCGGGAATGTTCGGCCGGTAACCCTCCGACGAGCAGAACGTCGCCGGGTCCTTCTCGATCGCCACCACGTCCTGGTATCGGGAGATGCCCCAGAGCTGGTTGGTCTCGTCCCGGTACACGGGGGCGTTGCGGCGCAGCCACGCGTATGTCGGGTCGGGATCGCCGGCGTAGAGGTCGCCGTCGAGCAGGTCGATCGCCCCCGCCGGGGCCCGTTCCGCCACCGGGCTTGCCATCGCGGACACCATACGCGGCCTTTTCGCGTCTTGAAACACGTTCCGATTTGGGACACACTGCCCCGCACCGGGGCGTCCCCGGGGGGCTGGGTACCTTGGCGAGGGGGGAGCGGTGAAGCGGAGCCTGTGGGCAGTCGTGGCCGTCGCAGTGGCCGTCGGGACCGGATTGGCGCCGGCGGCGGCCGGGGCCCAGCAACCCGATCAGGGGTCTCCCGAGAGCGACATCGGCGTCACGGCCAGCACGATCAAGATCGCGGTGATCGCCGACGTCGACAACGCCGCCCGCCCGGGCCTCTTCCAAGGCATCGTCAACGGGGTCCAGGCCTTCGCGAAGTACATCAACGGCCACGGCAAGCTGGCCGGGCGCAACGTCGAGGTCGACTTCATCGACTCGAAGCTGAGCGCCGACGAGGCCCGCAACGCGGTGATCAGGGCGTGCCAGGAGGACTTCGCGATCGTCGGCACGAGCGCCTTGTTCCTCAACAACGTCCAGCCGCTAGAGCAGTGCGTCGACAAGGTGGGCCAGGCGACCGGGCTGCCCGACATTCCCACGCTCCAGACCGAGGTGGCGCACCAGTGCTCGCAGATCTCCTTCGCGATCATCGCGAGCGCCCTCGACTGCGCGACGAAAGACCAGCATCCGCAGACGTACACCGCCCGCGTCGGCCAGATCCAGTACTACAAGACCAAGAACAAGGGTCTGCACGGCATCTGGGTGCTCCCGAGCGACCTCAAGTCGACGATCAACTCGACGACGCCGGTTGCGACGGGGGATGAGAAGGCCGGGGTCAAGTCGGACGAGGACTTCTTCAAGATCTCGGCGCTCGCAACCCAGAGCGACTACACGCCGGTGGCCCAGGCGATCAAGCAGCACACCTCGACGTACGCGCAGAGCATCTCCGACTACAAGAGCTCGGTGCAGCTCCGCAAGGAGTCGAAGATCCAGGGCGTCAAGAGCGTCAAGGTCTGGGACTGTGCCCTGCAGTGCTACGACGCCAAGTTCCTGAGCGAGGGCGGGGCCGACGTCGAGGGCCAGTACGCCTCGTTGTTCTTCGTCCCCTTCGAGGAGGCGAAGCAGAACAAGTCCGTCGACGCGTTCCTGAAGGCGATCGGTGGCAAGAGCAAGGCCGACGGCTTCTCGGCGCAGGCGTGGACGGCCGGCCTCTTCTTCCGTGACGTCGTCCAAAACGTGGTGAAGGCGAACGGCAACAACGGCCTGACCCGGGCGCGCTTCCTCGAGGAGGCGGCCAAGATCCACGACTTCAGGGCCGAGGTCGGCGGTCAGGGAATGCTCGGGCCCACCGACGTCGGTGGTCACAAGCTCAACGGGTGCTTCGTGCTCACGCAGATCAAGGGCGGCAAGTACGTGCGGATCTTCCCGAAGGAGAAGGGCACGCTGAACTGCGACAGCAAGAACGTGACCACCATCCAGCTCGATCAGTCGTAAGCGTTTGCTGTGCCGGGGTGGGTGAGCCCACCCCGGCGCGTCCGACCTGAGCGGAGCGTGCTGTGAACGCCAGCAGGCAGCGGGCAGCGGTGATCGTCGGCGCCGTTGCCTTCCTGATCATCATCGTCTTCCAGTCGTGGTCCGGGCGCCCGATCACGCTCGACAGCGTCTTGTCGACGCTCATCGTCGGCGTGTCGATCGGATCGATCTATGCGATCGCCGCCTCCGGCATCGTCGTCACCTACACGACGTCGGGCATCTTCAACTTCGCCCAGGGCGCCATCGGGATGTTCATGGCGTTCGTGTACTGGGAGCTGCGCGTCAACCGCGGCGTCCCCGCCCCGATCGCCCTCATCCTGTCGATCTTCGTGATCGCGCCGTTGCTCGGCGCGCTCATCGAGCGTGTGCTGATCCGGCTGATCACCGGCTCGTCCCTCGTCGTCCAGCTGGTTGTCACGCTCGGCCTGATGTTCGCCTTCATGGGACTCGCGGTCACGCTCTGGGACCCGACGTCCGAATCCCGTTCGATCGACTTCTTCTTCGGGAGCGAAGGCTTCGAGATCGGCAGCACGTTCGTGCTCTGGCATCGCTTCATCACGATCCTCACCGCGGTGGCGATCGCGATCTTCCTCCGGCTGCTCCTGTACCGGACGCGCATCGGCGTCACGATGCGGGCGGTCGTGGACAACCGGAGCCTCGCCGGCCTGCACGGCGCTCGTCCCCAGGCGGCGTCGATGCTGGCGTGGGCGATCGGCTCGTCGATGGCGGCGGTCTCGGGCATCCTGCTCGTGCCCGAGCTCGGGCTCCAGGTCGACGCGCTCACGCTGCTGATCATCAACGCGTTCGCGGCCGCGATCGTCGGCCGGCTGCGAAGCCTGCCCCTCACCTACCTAGGGGCGATCCTGCTGGGACTCGCCGTGACCTTCCAGACCAACTTCCTCGACTGGTCCGGCCGCTTCGCGACAACCTCGTTCGCGATCCCGACGATCTTCCTCTTCATCGCGCTGCTCGCGGTTCCACAGGCGCGCATCGCCCTCCGAAGAGCGCCACCCGACCCGAAGCTCCACCAGCCGCGCGTGCCGAAGATCTGGGAGACGGCGCTCGGGATGGCGATCGTGTTCGTCGTCGTCTGGGCCATCACGGGCGGCATGGGGCAGGTGAACCTCAACCGCGTGACGCTTGCGATCGTCGTCGCCATCCTCATGCTCTCGCTCGTGCCCCTCACCGGCTGGGCGGGTCAGGTGTCGCTCGCCCAGATCACGTTTGCGGGCGCGGGCGCGTTCGCGATGTACCAATGGGCGCCGTTCGGCAGCGGCAGCCCCGTCGGCTTGATACTCGCGGCCGCGTTTGCGATTCCGCTCGGCTTCCTCATGACGCTCCCGGCGCTGCGCCTCCAAGGGCTGTATCTGGCGCTGGCGTCGTTGGCGTTCGCCCGCATGGCGGAGTCCCTGTTCTTCGACCAACCCGAGGTCTTCGGGAACGGCGCGCAGCCCGTCCCGCGGCTCTCGGTGCTCGGCTACCGCTTCACAGACCAGCGCGCGTACTTGCTGCTGGTGACGGCCATCTTCGGCGCCATGGCGATCTTCGTGGTGGCGTTGCGCCGCGGTCGGTTCGGTCGCCGGCTCATCGCGCTTCGCGACAGCGAAGCCGCCTGTGCCACCCTCGGTGTGAACCGCTTCCGGACGAAATTGGCGGTGTACGCGCTGTCGGCGGCGATGGCGGGGTTCGCCGGCGCGCTGCTCGGGATGCAGCGCGGCACGGCTGCGACCCAGGACTTCGCGTTGCTGAGCCCGCTCGCGATCCCGATCGTCCTGCTCATCGTGGTGGGCGGCGTCGAGACCGTCAGTGGTGCGCTCATCGGTGGGATCACGTACATCCTCTTCGTTGTGATGAAGGAGAACTTCGACTCGTCGTGGCTCGTCTGGGTCGGGGTGATCGTCGGTCTCACCGTCGCCATCATCCTGTTCTCGGAGCTCAGGCTCAGCGTGTCGCGGCGAGCCGCGATCGCTGCGTTCAGCGGGACGTTGATAGGGCTCGGGGCGTTCCTGATACTGGACGCGTCGTTCCAGACGTCGTGGCTCGCCGCGCTCGAGCGCCTCGGTCCGGGGTTGCTCGCGATCAACGTGGCGCTCAGACCGAACGGGGCATCCGTGGAGCTGGGGTTCGCGCTCGCGCCGCTCCTGCCCTGGCGCCCCGACGCTCGCCGTGCGTTCATGGCCGAGATGCGCCAACGCATGGCGGGGAAGCGCGGGCCGCGGGGCGGCGAGCCGCCGGCCGGGCCGCTCGAGCCCGCGCCGGAGGTGGCCGTGCCCTCGGCGGTGCCGGCGGGCGACAGCGGTGAGCGTGGGGTCAGCTGGAAGGCACCGACCTGAGATGGCCCTTCTCGACGTGCGCCAGGTCTCGGTCAGCTTCGGCGGCCTGCAAGCCCTCAGCGAGGTGTCGATCGACGTCCAGGTCGGTCACGTCACGGGGCTGATCGGCCCCAACGGGGCGGGCAAGACGACGCTGTTCAACGTCGTCACCGGCCTGCTCGGGCCGAACACGGGGCAGGTCGAGCTCGACGGTCGCGACATCACGCGCCGCAAGCCCCACCAGCGGGCTCGGCTCGGGATCGGCCGCACCTTCCAGCGGCTCGAGACGTTCGGGAGCTTGACCGCGCGCGAGAACGTTCTTGTGGCGGCGGAGATGCGGCGGGGATGGTCGCACGATCGCAAGCGGTCACCTGGGGTGATCGCCGACGAGATCCTCGCGCGGGTGGGGCTGCTCGAGGTCGCCGAGGACCGCGTCGACCGCCTCCCGACCGGGACCGCGCGCCTCGTCGAGCTGGGGCGGGCGCTCGCGACACAACCGCGCGTGTTGCTGCTCGACGAGCCGTCCGCGGGTCTCAACGAGTCCGAGACCGCCACCCTGGGCGAGCTGTTGCGCGAGGTAGCCGGCTCGGGCCTGGGGGTGCTACTCGTCGAGCACGACATGTCGTTCGTCATGGGGACCTGCGAGCGGATCCACGTGCTCGACTTCGGACGCATCATCTCCGTCGGGACCCCGACCGAGGTGCAGGGTGACGACACGGTGCGGGCCGCGTACCTGGGCGAGGACGAGGAGCAGGAGCGCAAAGCACCGGCCGTCGCGTCACGCGACGGCGGCAACTCCGCCGCCGCCGGTCCGCCGGCGCTCGAGCTGCGCGACGTGCATGCCGGGTACGGCACGATCGACGTACTCCACGGCGTGACCCTCACCGTGCGGACAGGTGCGGTGTTCGCGTTGCTCGGACCGAACGGTGCCGGGAAGTCGACCGCGCTCAAGGTCGCGAGCGGGCAGATCGCACCGAACTCGGGTGAGGTCCGACTGTTCGGATCGTCCGTGCAGGGCAAGTCGTCCGACGCGCTCGCCCGCGCGGGGGTGTGCGCCATCCCCGAAGGCCGTGGCATCTTCCCGAACCTCACTGTCACCGAGAACCTCCGCATGGCGACGTACACGGGCCCGCCCATGTCGGAGCTCGAGGAGCGCGCGTTCACGCGGTTTCCACGGCTGCGCGACCGGCGCCGGCAGCTGGCGGGCACGCTGTCGGGGGGCGAGCAGCAGATGCTGTCGATGGCGCGCGCCCTGACGACGGACCCGAAGGTGCTCCTGCTCGACGAGCTGTCGATGGGGCTGGCGCCGATCGTCGTCGAGGAGCTCTACGAGATCGTGGCGCGCATCGCGGCCGAGGACGTGTCGATCCTCATCGTCGAGCAGTTCGCGCACGAGGTCCTCGACGTGGCCGAGACGGCCGCGATCATGCTGCACGGCCAGATCCAGCTCACCGGCCGTCCCCACCAGATCGCCGAAGAGCTCGACGCCGCCTACCTCGGGTTGGCCCAGCCGAACTAAAACGCGGTCAGGGCGCGGTGTCGTCGCCGCGTTCCAGTCCGTACTTGCGGAACGGGCCGAAGAAGCCGTGCTCGTGGAGGCCGTAGCCGGTGGTGTCGCCGGTTTCGAAGCGGGCGACGTGGTCGGTCACGCCGTACCAGGCCCACTTCTCGAGCTCGTCCATGTCGTGTTCGACGCCCTGCACGACGAGCGGGCCCTGGTACATGCCGTGGCCCCAGTCCTCCTCCATCCCGTAGCCGGTGCCGACGGTGATGTACACGTGCGTGAGCGGTGTCACCTTCACGTCGAAGCCGCCGCCGGGTGCCTCCGGGAACGAGAGCACCGATGACGACACCGTGCGGGTGCCGGGCACGAGGGTGTGGTCGAACTCGGGGCGGCCCAGCCACTCGGGTTCCCGGGACGGGTCGGCCCAGATGCGCACGGCCTCCTCCGTCGGCCGCTCGCCGTCGTCCTGCTCGTTGAGGATGTAGAGGATCGAGAAGTCGGAGAACTGCATGGGCGCGTAGTTCCACATGCCCCCCATCTGCCCCTCGGCGCCGCGGATGCCGGGCGCCTCCTTCTCTCCCACCGGGCGCACACCCCATGACCGGTCACGGGTGCCCCACCAGCGGTCGGGCGTGATGTCGAACGTCTCGCCGCCGACCTCCAGCGTGCCGGTCCAGTAGCCGGTCTGGGCGAAGCGCATCGTGTCGAACAGCACCCGCCCGTACTTGCGGATGTACTGGCGCGGCTCCAGGAACGCCGGGATGGCGCCCTCCCAGGTGACGTCGCAGGCGATGCCGTGCTCGTTGGACTCGGTGATCCAGCGCACCTTGTGCAGTGGCTCGATGACCTCGACCCGGTGCGGCCCGACGCTCGTGTCCATACGGTCGTCGAGCTCACGCGACGCGCGCACGACGCGGTGCTTGTCGCCCCGGCGGACGACCGCGAACGCATCCTGCACCCCCAGGTTCGGGTACTGGCCCATGCCCATGATCAGCATCAGCTCGTCGCTGCAGCCGTGGAGGTTGAAGTAGTAGCGGTCGTAGAAGTTGCGGTCGCTCGTCCCGACGTTGCGGATCGGCTCGGCGATCTGGTGGAGCGGGTAGTCGTCCATCGACGAGAGCATCTGGCTTCCCCCTACTTCTCCGGGTTCCTGCCGAGCTCGGTCAGGAACGGGCGCGAGTACACGACGCGACCGGTCATGGTCGCAGGGTCACACGAGGCGAGCACGACGGTGGCGTCCGCGAGCAATGCGACGGGCTCGACGATGTCGGGCCGCTCGTCGAGCAGCGGCCCGAGGTGGACCTCGGCGCCCGGCGTGCGCACCGCGGCCACCGGCGCCAGCGAGTTCACCGCGATGCCGTCGTCACACACTTCGGCGGCGAGGCCGGTCGTGATCCGCTCGAGCGCCGCCTTCGTCGCGCCGTACAGGGTGCTCGTCGAGCCGAGCTTGATCCCGGGGTCGAACGGCGGCCCCTTCGGATGGCGTGACGTCGCGCTCGAGACGTTGACGATCCAGCCGCGACCACGATCCCGCATCCCGGGGATGACCTGTTGGGCGAGGTCGACCGGGGCGTGCACGTTCAGCTCGAACAGGAGCCGGCGGCGCCGGAGCGGCAGCTCGGCGGTCGGTGCGTAGAACGCGGCGGCGGCGTTGTTGACGAGGATGTCGACCGGACCGAGGGACGACTCGACCTCGGGGACGATGCGCGCCCGATCGTCGGCGTCGGCGAGGTCGGCCGGGATCGCCACGGCGCGTCCGCTGTGCGCCTCGACGGCGTCGACGACCTCACGGAGCGTGCCGGGGAGCGTCGGATGGGGATCGAGCGTGCGGGCGGTGACGGCGACCGCCGCCCCTTCCTCGGCGAGCCGCAGCGCGATGGCAGCGCCGATGCCCCGGCTGGCGCCCGTGACGAGCGCGACCCGCCCGTCGCACGCGCCCATCACCGAGGCGACCTAGACGGGGACGACGTCGTGCGCCTTGCCGATCGGGTTGACACGCGGCCCGCGCGCCGAGACGTACGCCTCGCGCTGGCGTTGGGTGCTGTGCACGGGGTCCTTGTCGAACACGGGAATGAGCTCGCGTCCGAACGTCTCGACCGACTCGACCGCGACATCGATCGGCATGGTGGAGGACAGCTGGCCGAACACGAGCTGGTCGGCGCCGGTGTCGACGTAGCCCTGCACCGCCTTCTCGCACTCCTCGGGTGTGCCGACGACGACCCGGCCGGCCTGGATGCGCTGCTCCATCTCCTCGAGCGTCGGCTCGGGGATCAGCTCCGGCCAGTCGGGGACGAACGGCGGCTTCGGGAACGTGTCGAGGTAGTGGAACACGAGGCTGTTCTGGTAGCTGCCGTTCATGTCGCACGAGATCTCACGCGCCTTCTGCCCGTCGTTCAGGCACAGCATCTGGCTCGTGATCATCACGTTGTTGTTCACGTACTCGCCGACCGGCTCGGCCTGGTCGATCGTGTTCTTGTAGATCTCCACGAGCCCCTTGAGCATGTCGGGCGCGCCCATCGCGAAGCACAGCACGCCGACACCCATGCGGGCCGCCTTTTCGAACGTCGACGGGTTCCCGGCCGCGATCCACAACGGCGGGTGCGGATCGGTGTACGGCTTCGGCAGCACGTTGCGCGGCGGCATAGAGAAGTACTCGCCGTCGAAGCGGTAGTCGGTCGTCGACCACATGCGCTTGAACTCCGGGAACACCTCGTCGACCATCAGCTTGGTGAGCTCGGGGTCCTGGATGCCGAACCCCTTCTGCTCGGTGCTCGACGAGCCGCGCCCGACGCCGAACTCCATGCGCCCTTCGCTGAGGTGGTCGATCATCGCCACCCTCTCGGCGACCCGGGCCGGGTGGTTCACGGGCGGCGTGATGTTGAAGATCCCCGAGCCGAGATGGATGCGGTCGGTCACGCCGGCGAGGTAGGCGAGGAACGACTCGTTGGCCGACAGGTGCGAGTACTCGGTGAGGAAGTGGTGCTCGGTCGCCCACGTGTACTTGAACCCCGACCGGTCGGCGGCCTTGGTCCACGTGATCTCGTCCATGAGGCGCTCGTGCTGCACGGTCTGGGGGTCGGGGACCCCGTCGGTCACCTGGTGAGGCACGTACAGGCTGTTGAAGATCCCGAATTCCATCGACGACGCCCCCTCCGCGGCTCGGCCGGGAGAGACGCTACCGGTGTCCGACCGAAATTGCAACAGGTTCCAATTTCGGCTGGGGGCGGCGCGGGCGCAAGATCGGCCCGTCTGCTCCGACGACAGGTAGGAGCCACCGAGTCACGACGACTGGAGGCCGGCGATGGACGTTCCGCGAATCGGCGTGAGCCTGCCGCACTTCGGCCCCTCTGTGGGGCCTGATGCCGTCGTGACGGTGGCGCAGGCCGCCGAGCGGTTCGGGTTCCATGCCGTCTCGGTCAGCGAACGGCTGCTGATGCCCGTCCGGCCCGACTGGAGCAACGACGCCGAGCTGCCCGAGTCCCACGTCTGGGACCCATTGGAGATGCTGACGTGGGCGGCCGCGCACACCCGGCGGATCCGGGTCAGCACGGGCATCGTGAACGCCATCTTCCAGCCGCCGATCGTGCTCGCGCGCCGGTTGGCCACGCTCGATCAGCTCTCCCGCGGACGGCTCGACGTCGGCCTCGGCCAGGGCGGAGGCGGTACGGCCGAGACGTCCTATCTGATCCCAGAAGAGTTCGCCGCCGCGGGTGTTCCAATCGAGCGGCGGGGAGCCGGGTTCGTCGAGCACGTCGCCGCGATGCGGGCCTGCTGGGGCCCGGACCCCGTCGAGTTCCACGGAGACCACTACGAGATCCCGCGGTCTTCGGTCGGCCCGAAGCCGTACGCCGGCACGATTCCCGTGTTCTTCGGCGCCCTGGTGCGCTCCACGATCGAGCGTGCCGCACGGCAGGCGGACGGGGTGGTGCTCGTCTCACTGGACTGGGACGAGACGCGCACCAAGATCGAGTGGTACCGCGACGCAGGTGGCACCGGCACCGTGGTCGTCAACACGATCCCGACTTACCTGGAAGGGAAGGTCACCACGCCGGCCTTCACCGACGCCGTGCTGGCCGACCTCGACCGGGCGGCGGCCGTCGGGGCCGACGAGATCTACATCTCGTTGAACCTCGTCACGCCGGTCCCACCGGACCGACAGCGCGAGCTCCTCGGAACCCTCGCTGCCAAGCTCGGTCTCGACCGGGCCTGAACAGTCTCCTAGCGGGCGGCGCCGCTCATGGCGGCGATGTCGGAGATGAGGACCGGGCGCTCGGGCCGGGGCTGCGGCGTCCCCGCGCTGCGCTCGGTCGTATCGACGCCGGACGCCTCGGCCCGCAACGCGCCGACCGTGCACTGCGCCCGCGGTCGATGCTCGAACGGGTCGAACCGGAAGTGGCGCATCGCGTTCTCGCTCCCGATCATGCGCACCTCGTCCTCCGGGACGCCGTCGAGCTGCTCGGCGAACGCCTCGGGGGAGTGCGGCCACGTCGAGTCCGAGTGCGGGTAGTCGACCTCCCAGGTGATCGTGTCGAGCCCGACCTCGTGCCGCAGCTCGACGCCGATGCGGTCCTGCACGAAGCATGTGACGATGTGCTCGCGGAACACGTCGCTCGGGAGCTTCTCGCCGAAGTCCTGCCCCGTCCAGCGATGCTGCTGTTGGTACGTGCGGTCGACGCGCTCGAGGAAGTACGGCACCCAGCCGATCCCGCCCTCCGAGAGACAGACCTTCAAGCTCGGGTAGCGGCGCAGGAAGTCCGACCAGATGATGTCGGCGGCGACTTGCACGATGTTCACGGGCATGAGCGTGAGCGTGACGTCGACGGGTGACTCCACCGACGTGATCGGGATCTCCGACGACGAGCCGATGTGGAAGCACACGATCGTTCCCTCGTCGGCGCACGCGGCCCAGAAGGGGTCCCACCACTCGTTGTGAAGACTCGGGAAGCCCGTCTTCTCGGGGTTCTCCGAGAAGGTGAACGCGTGACAGCCCTTCGCCGCCATGCGCCGGACCTCGGCGACCATCGCGTCCTGGTCCCAGACCGGCGGGACCGCGAGCGGGATGAACCGGCCCGGGTGCGTGCCGCACCACTCGTCCACGTGCCAGTCGTTGTACGCCTGGAGCACGGGCAGCGCGCTGTCGTCGCCGGCGGCGCCACCGGCATGGAACATGCGCCCGCCGAAGCCGGGGAACGACGGGAAGCACATCGAGCCGAGCACGCCGTTCACGTTCATGTCGCGGACGCGGGCGTCGATCTCGTAGCAGCCGTCGCGCATCTCCCCGAACGACATCGGGTTCATGCCGTACTCCTCAGGCGGGCGGCCGGCCACAGCGTTCAGCCCGAAGTTGGCGCCCCGCTGGTCACCCCACATCCAGACGTCGGCGCCGTTCGGGGCACGGACCACGCGCGGCGCGCGCTCGCGCCATCGCTCGGGGAGGTGCCGTTCGAAGAGGCCCGCGGGCTCGACGACGTGGTCGTCGACGCTGATCAGGACAAGATCGTCGATCTGCATGCGAGCTCCGATCGTAACGAGTGCTACTTCCCGCTGCCTTTGCCGTCCCGCCAGTCGGGGTGGAGGTGTCGCTCGAGCGCGAAGCGCTGGGCCGAGATCGTGGTGCCGTTGAGCTCGGCGGCGTCGGGCGACGTGGCCATCCATGCGATGACCGTGCCCGGAACCGAGGGCGGCGCGCCCTGATAACGGCCCGCGAGCCCGAGGTTGCCGGCGTTCACTTCCATGCGCTCGGTGATGACGAACCCCGGCTCGAGGTTGAAGCTGCGAATCCCGCGATCGCCGACCTCGACGGCGAGGATCCCTGCGAGCTTGTGGAACGCGCCCTTCGACATCGCGTACATCGCGCCCCACCCACCCTCGCCCACCGGTGCTTGGGGGTCGATGACCGCGACCGCGGACGTGACGTTGACGATCGTGCCGTCGCCACGCTCGAGCATGCCGGGGAGCACCGACTTGATGACCACGATCTGCGAGACGACGTTCGCGGCCAGCTTGGCCTCGAGCAGCTCGAGCGGCGTGTCCTCGAAGCGCGACATGTCGCCTGGGCCGGTGTCGATCGCGTTGTTCACGAGGACGTCGATGCGGCCCCACTCGTCGAGCGCGCGCTGCACGGCGGCGTCGAGCGTCGACCGGTCGTGCAGGTCCATGACGACCGGCAGCGCCCGCCGGCCCGTCGCCTTGATCGCCTGAGCAGTCGTCTCGAGGCTGCCGGGGATCGAGCGCCCGGCCCCGTCGGAGTCGTCGACGCCGTCACCCTCCCGGACCGTGCGGCCGGTGATCACCACATCGAGCCCGGCGTCGGCGAGTGCGATCGCGGCTGCCTTCCCGATGCCCCTGCTGGCGCCGGTCACGAAGGCGACTCTCGGCTCGGTCACGGAGTAGAACGTATTCCACTTTTCGGCGGAGCACGGGGGAGCGCGGGTGCTGGACGGGATGGACGGCAAGGTCGCGATCGTCACCGGGGCCGGGCGCGGGCTCGGGCGGGCCGAGGCCCTCGAGCTGGCACGCCTCGGGGCACGCGTCGTCGTGAACGACTTCGGGCGCACGCTGCAGGGAGAAGAGGAGAAGAGCCCCGCCGACGCGGTCGTGGACGAGATCACCGCCGCCGGCGGCGAAGCGGTGGCCGACCACGGTGACGTCGCCGATTGGGACGACTCGCTCCGTCTCGTGCAGACCGCGGTCGACCGCTTCGGGCAGCTCGACATCCTGGTGAA
>DASYQJ010000052.1:0-5482 GCA_036005605.1 Acidimicrobiia bacterium | reverse complement strand
CGGCCCCTACGCGCCCCGGCCCGGCCTCGACCGGATGGGCATCGGGTACGGCGGCCTGCTCCAGCTCACCGGTTATCCGGACCGGCCGCCCGTACGCGTGGGCGTGACGATCTCTGACTACCTCACGGGCGTCTTCTCGGCACATGCGGCGGTGGCCTCGCTATACGCCCGCGACACGCGGCGGTCCGGTCAAGGCGCCGTGATCGACGCCGCGCTGTACGGAGCTCCACTGCGGATCCTCGAATGGACGATCGCGGCCTACGACCGGCTGGGCCTGGTCCGTGGTCGCGAGGGCAACCGTCTCGCGAACTCGGCGCCGCTCGACAACTACCCCACCTCCGACGGGAAATACGTGTGCATCGTGGCCGGGAGCGACGCCAACTTCGCGCGCCTGTGCAAGGCCATGGATCGCCCCGACCTTCTCGACGACACCCGCTTCACGAAGCTGGCCGACCGGGCCGCGCACGGAGACGAGATCAACGGCATCGTCACCGAGTGGACACGCGCCCGCACCGCCGCCGACGTCGAACGGGCGTGTGTCGACTGCGACGTCCCGGTCGCGACGGCGTACACCGCCGCCGACATGTTCGCCGATACGCACTTCGGCGCGCGTGGCGACCTCGTCGAGGTCGATGATCCCGTGGCGGGCACGATGCGCCAGCAGGCGCCGTTCCCACGCTTCACCGGGGAGCCGCCGACTGCTCCGAGTGGCGCGCCGCGCCTCGGGGCGCACACGCGCGAGGTCCTCGGCGACGTGCTCGGACTGTCCCCCGGCGAGCTCGATGCGCTCGCCGCCGACGGGGTCATCTGATGCCGGCGCGCCCGGTACACGAGGGCCTCTTCACAGACAGACATCTCATCGGCGGACAATGTGCCGTCTGCGGGCGGCATCACTTCCCGGCCGCTTCGATCTGTCCCTATTGCGGGGCCGGTGACGTCACCCGCGTCGAGCTGTCCGAGACCGGCACATTGTGGGGCTGGACCGCCGTCACGGCCGCGCCGCCCGGGTACGGCGGCGACGTGCCGTTCGGGTTCGGTGTCGTCGAGCTGCCCGAGGGAGTACGTGTGATCACCCGCCTCGAGCAGCCCGACCCGGCGGAACTCTCGTTCGGCATACCGGTGCGCTTCGCGCTGGCGCCTCTCCACACGGACGACGACGGCACCGAGGTCGTGACCTACACGTTCGTCCCGGCGGCCGGCCCGTGACGAGAACCGTCGAGATCGCGGGAATCGGCATCCACCCCTTCGGCCGGTTCGAGGACCGGACCGTGACCGAGCTCGGCGTCACCGCGGTCCGGGAGGCGCTGCGCGATGCCGGTGACCCGCAGTTCCAGGCCGCGTTCTGCGGCACCGCCTACGCCGGTGTCGCCGCCGGCCACAAGGTGCTCGGCGCGCTCGGACGCACAGGCGTCCCCATCGTTGACGTCGAGGCCGGGTGCGCGAGCGGCGGCGCCGCGCTCATGCTCGCCGGCGGGGCCATCCGGGCCGGCCAGTACGACTGCGCACTCGTGTTCGGGATCGAGAAGATGCCCCGCGGGATCATCCGGTCGTCGTTCTTCGAGCCCTGGCGAGAAGAAGCAGGACTGGCGGCGACGCCTGCCTACTTCGCATTGCGCGCCCAGCGTCTGATGCGCGAGTCGGGCGTCACCAAGGACCAGCTCGCGGAAGTCGTCGTGAAGAACCGGGCTCACGGGGTCGACAATCCGAACGCGATGTTCCGCAACGAGGTGACGGCGGAGCAGGTGCTCGCATCACGCGTCGTGTGCGAGCCGCTGCACCTCTGGATGTTGTGCTCACCAAACGAGGGCGCTGCCGCCGTCGTGCTGCGAGCTGCTCCTGCCGGTGGCACCGGGTCGCGCGTCACGCTCGAGGCCGCTGCGCTGCGCTCCCACCTGCCGGGCTCGGTGCTCTCGGAGGGCACGCCGCTGAGCGGGCTCGCCGACGACGATGTCGAGCCGCCGACGACCCTGGCCGCCCGCGCCGCCTACGCGGAAGCGGGCGTCGCGCCCGACGACGTCGACGTCGTCGAGTGCCAGGACACCGATGCCGCGCGTGAGTTGCTGTCGTACGAGGAGCTCGGCCTCTGTCCCAAGGGCGACGCCGGAAAATGGATCACCGAGGGCGTGACCCGACTCGGCGGCCGGGTGCCGGCGAACCCGAGCGGCGGGCTCTTGTCGAAGGGCGAGCCGTTGGGCGCGTCGGCGCTCGGGCAGGTCGTCGAGCTCGTGACACAGCTGCGCGGTCAGGCAGGGCCGCGGCAGGTGGATGGAGCACGCCTCGCGCTCGGGCACACCGTCGGGCGCGGCGCCAACGCGTCGGTCGTCATCGTGCGCCGCTAGCCCGCGGAGGCGCCCGAGGCTTGGCGAGGGCGACCGGCTAGCCGCTGACGCGGGAGTTGTACTCCTGGATCTTGGCGTTGGCGTCCTGCTTGGCCTGTTTCAATGCCGCGCTCGGTGACATGCCGTTGAACATCTGCTGCTCGGAGTCCAGGACCACGTCGCGCACACCTTGGTAATCGCCGATCACCGGGCCCGCGGTCGCCGTGTTGGTCACGCCGCCGACGAGTTGGTCGTACGCGACCTTGAACCCCGGGTTTGCGGCCCAGTACTGCTGGACCTGGGGCTGGTTCGCCGCCGACTGGCGGATGGGGACGTAACCGGTCGCGATGCTCCACTCCGCCTGCGTCTCCGGCTCGTTCAGGAACTTCGCGTACTGCCACGCCGCCGCCTGCTTCTCGGGCGACGACTTCTTCACGATGTAGTTGGCACCGCCGCCGACGAGCACGCCGCCCTTGCCCTTCGGGCCCGGCATGGCCGCCACGCCGAGCTCCACGTTCGGGTACTCGCCGCCCGCCAGCACCTGCTGGATCGTTCCCAGCGCGGCTGACGTGTCGATCGTCATGCCGAAGTTCCCGTTCCCGATGCCGAGGAGGTTGTCGAAGGCCTGCGAACCGTCGGCCGGGTTGGTCCGCGCCAGGCCCGACTTCACCATGTCGTTGAGGAACGTGAAGATCTCCTTGCCGGTCGCGTTGTCGAACGTCGTGGCCGTCGCGCGGTTCTTACGGCCGTTGCCATTGTTCACGTATGTCTTGCCGCCGAGCGCCGACCACTGCTCGAGGTACCACGGGTCGAGCTTCATGCCGAATCCCGCCTGCGAAACCGTGCCGGAGTCCTTCAGCTTCTGGGCGGCGGATTTCACCTCGTCGAGTGTCTTCGGCGGGTTGTTCGGATCGAGCCCGGCGCTCTGGAACGCGCGCTTGTTGTAGTAGAGCACCGGGTTCGACACGTTGAACGGCATCGGCCAGAGCTTGCCCTTCACCGTGTAGTAGTCGTTGACCCGTTTGATGTTGTCGGACAGGTCGTACTTGTCGGCGTCGACGCACGCCTGCGCCGGGAGCACCGCCTGCGTGTCGATCATCTGCTGGAGGCCGGTGTCCTCGATCTGAACGAGATCGGGGAGGTCGCCGCTCGACAGCCCGGCCCGGAACTTGTTGAGCGTGTCCGCGTACGTGGTCTGGTTGACGACGGTCACACGCACGTCGTTTTGCGAGGAGTTGAACTGGTCGGTGAGCCGCAGGATCTCCTCCTCGTTGGCTCGTTGCAGCCCGCCTTGCCAGTAGGTGATCTCGACCGGCTTGTTCTTGGCGTTCTTGAGCGCGTTGATCGGGCACTTCCCCCCGGAGGACTGGGCGGGGGCGGCACCCGCGACGGGAATGGCGAGGCCGACCACGGCCAGCACGACCGTCGCGAGCGCGGCAGTAGAACCCTTCACGAATCGGGACATCGGAGCTCCTGTCCTGGATAGCACGGTCAGCCTTTCACGGCTCCCGCCGTAAGTCCGCGCACCAACTGCTTCTGGAAGATGAGCAGCAGGATGACGAGGGGGATGAACGCGAGCACAGTGCCGGCGAACGTGACGTTGACCTGGTCGATGTTGGTGGCGCGCAGCTGCTTGAGTCCGATTTGCACAGTTCGCAACCGGTCGTCCTTGGTCACCAGCAACGGCCAGAGGTACTGGTTCCAAGCGGAAAGGAAGGAGAACACAGCCAGTGCCGCGATCGTCGGCCGCGCCAGCGGCACGGCCACGCGGGTCAGGAAGCGCAGGTGGCCGTACCCGTCGAGCTTCGCCGCGTCCTGCAGGTCCTTCGGGAGCTGGAGGAACGTCTGGCGGAGCAGGAAGGCGCCGAAGCCGGTGGCGAGGAACGGCACTGCCAGCGCCGCGAATGTGTCGTACCAGCCCAGTGTGTTGATCGTCTGGAGGTTCGTGACGATCGTGATCTCGAACGGCACCATCAGCGTCGCCAGGAACACGACGAAGAGCGTCCGCTTGAACGGGAACCGGAGGAACGCGAATGCGTAGCCGGCGAGGATCGAGGTCACGAGCTGACCGACGACGATCAGGCCGGTCTGGATGAAGCTGTTCCTGAGGTACGACGCGAGATGACCGTCGCTCCACGCGTCGGCGTACGTATGCCACTGCGGCGACGTCGGAAAGAAGGTCGGGCTCTTCGACGCGATCTGGCTCGGCTGCAGCAGCGAGTTGACGAGCGTGATGTAGATCGGGAAGAGCACGATGAAGGCAAGCACCGAAAGGGCCACGTAGCGACCGAAGATCCTGAGCCACCGGCCCCGCTTCCCCGGCCGCGTCGCCTCGACCTTGGTGCCCGCCTTGCCGGAGAGCTCGGTGCCGCGGAGCGTGATCGGTTCAACGCTCATAGGACACCCGCCGTTCGAGGAACTGGAACTGGACCAGCGTGAGGAGCAGCGTCACGCCGAACAGGGCGATGGCCAGCACCGCCGCCTTGCCGTCGTTCTTCGCGAACTGGAGTTGGTCGTAGATGAAGTACGTGAGCACGTTCGTCGTCTTCAGCGGTCCGCCTCGGGGCGTGAGCAGGTCGATCTGCCCGAACGTCTGGAAGGCGAAGATCGACCCGACGACGAAGGCGAAGAAGATCGTCGGCGACAAGAGCGGCAGGGTGACGTTCCAGAAGCGCGTCCACGGCCCGGCGCCGTCGATCTCAGCCGCCTCCTGAATCTCGTCGGGGACCGCCTGGAGACCCGCCGACATCAGGATGAAGCTCAAGCCGAGGTTCTGCCAGATCGTCGTCACGGCCACTGCCGTCAGCGCAACCGACGGGATGAAGCTCCGGATCACGGGCAGGCTGATGTTGATGATGGGATCGGGGTTCTGGAGGATGGACGGTTCCGTCTGAATGCCTTGGAGCAGGCCGACCTGCGGGCTCAGCAGCGTGCCGAAGATCACCGACGCCACCGCGATCGACGTCGCGACCGTTGAAGAGAAGAACGCCCGGTAGATCCCGACACCCTTGAGCTTCTGGTGCGCGAGAACCGCGAGCAGGATGCCGAGGGCGATGCCGACCGGCACGGTGATGGCGGCGAAGATCACCGTGACCTTCAGGCTGTCGAGGAACTCCGACGACGTCAGCACGTCCTTGTACTGGTCGAGGCCGACGTAGTTCTTC
>DASYQJ010000051.1:0-3875 GCA_036005605.1 Acidimicrobiia bacterium | reverse complement strand
TCCTCGGCGCTCCCCACGTCCGCCTGCAGGCTCGTATACCGGCCCTTGATGATGTGGCCCGGGCCCCGTTCCGCCCACCGCTCCCGCTCGAGGTTCCAGTGCACGACGTGCCACCCACCCGTGCCCAACCCGAGCTCGACGGCCGTCGTGTTGACAACGACGCGGTCCCCCACCGCGACGGTGCCGGTCAGCTGGGTGAGGACGTAGGCGCGCTCGTTCCCGTCACCCAGGTCGACCTCGACGCGCTGCAGCCCGGGCCGCTCCATGAGCAGCGTCGTGACTTTCCCCGACCGGAAAGACGGCATGAGTCGAGACTAGGGGCGAAGCCCGGCGTAAGGACGGACGCCGACGGCCGGCGTCGGCGGGGTTCGAGAGCCGAGCGAAGCGAGGCGATCGGAGGTGGCTGGGTGGGCCCCGTCGACGACGTGTCGACGGTGGCCGGCCGTGCGCGCGCAGGGGCTACTACAGACTCGAGATCAGCCTTTCGACGCGGTCGTCGCGCGCCTTGAACGGGTCCTTGCACAGAACGGTGCGTTGCGCCTGGTCGTTGAGCTTCAGGTGGACCCAGTCGACCGTGTAGTCGCGCTTTCGCTCCTTGGCCCGCTTGATGAACGCGCCCCGCAGGCGGGCGCGCGTCGTCTGGGGTGGGACCGTCACGGCGGTTTCGATGTCGCTGTCGCGCACGGTCCGCTGGAGGTGTCCGCGCCGTTCGAGCAGGTAGTACAGCGACCGCGCCCGGGTGACGTCGTGGTACGAGAGGTCGAGCAGCGCGACGCGGGGGTGCGTCAGCGGGAGGTCGTGCCGCTTCCGGTACGCCTCGATCAGGTGGTACTTGATGACCCAGTCGACCTCGGTGTCGAGCGATAGCGGGTCCTTCTCCAGCTGCGTCATGGCGTGCTCCCACATGCGCAGCGCCTGCTCCTCGAGTGGCGCAAGGCCCCGCCGCTTGGCGAACCGCAGGGCGCGGTTCAGGTACTCGGTCTGGATCTCGATCGCCGAGAGCTCGCGCCCGTTGGCGAGTCGCACCCGGCGGCGGCAGGTGAGGTCGTGGCTGATCTCCCGGATGGCGCGGATCGGGTTCTCCAGCGTGAGGTCGCGCCAGGGGCTGGCATCTTCCTCGAGCATGCGCAGCACCACCGACGTCGCGCCGATCTTGAGGAAGGTCGTGTACTCGCTCATGTTGGAGTCGCCGACGATCACGTGTAGTCGCCGGAAGCGTTCGGCATCGGCGTGCGGCTCGTCCCGCGTGTTGATGATCGGACGTGACCGCGTCGTCGCGCTCGACACGCCCTCCCAGATGTGCTCGGCCCGCTGACTCACGCAGTACATGGCGCCGCGGGCGGTCTGGAGGACCTTGCCGGCGCCGGCGTAGACCTGCCTGGTCACGAGGAACGGGATCAGGACGTCGGTGAACTTGGCGAAGTCGCCGTCCCGCTCGACGAGATAGTTCTCGTGACACCCGTACGAGTTGCCGGCCGAGTCGGTGTTGTTCTTGAAGAGGAACACCTCGCCTCGGATGCCTTCCTCCCGCAGGCGCTGCTCGGCGCTCCGGACGAGGCCCTCGAGGATGCGCTCACCGGCCTTGTCGTGGACGACGAGGTCGTCGATCGAGTCGCATTCGGGCGTCGCATACTCGGGGTGGCTGCCGACGTCGAGGTAGAGCCGGGCGCCGTTCTCCAGGAACACGTTGCTGGAGCGGCCCCACGACACGACCCGACGGAACAGGTAACGCGCGACTTCGTCGGGGCTCAACCGCCGTTGCCCGCGCAGCGTGCACGTCACCCCGTACTCGTTCTCGAGACCGAAGATTCGGCGCTCCACAAGGGGAGCGTACCGGCACTGGCCTGACTTCCCGGACCGCTTCGACTGACCGCCGTAGGATCGCGGCAACGGAGGCTCGGCCGACCGTTTGCGGCAGAGCCTGCGACGGCGCCAAAGGAGGGACGTCGTGGTGCCGATGGAGCGATTGACCTGGGTGAGCGGGTCGTTCTCGGCGCACGTGCTCAACGCGCGTTTGCGCTCGGAGGGCATCGACGCCGAGCTGCGCGGCCCGGTCGACGGACCGTACGCGCTCACCGTGGGCGACCTTGCCCGCGTCGACGTGTACGTGCCCGCCGATCAGATGGACGACGCCCAGCTCGTCGTGCTCGCGGCGGAGGTCGACGCGACCCTGGCGGCACCGAGCGAGTGGAGCGGCAAGAAGAAGACCTGGGGCCCCTGGGCGCGGGTCGCCGCGGGCGCCGCGCTCCTCGCTGCTGCGATCGCGCCGATCGCGCTGTACGCCCGACTCGGCTGACGTTCCCGCTGGTCAGCCGGCCAGCACGCGGCCGAGCTCGTCGCCCTTGACGCGCCGGAAGGCGCGGCCGGTGGCGCCCCGCTGGAGCACGGCCACCTCGAGCTGCTCGGGCGCGAGCGGCTGGCCGTCGTTCTCGCCGAGCACGGACGCACCGAGCCGGATCGCGTCGTCGACGCTGAGGCCCGACTGGTACCGGGTGTCGAGCATCTGCGCGATGGCTTCGGCCTGACCGCCGAGCACGGTGTGGCCTTCCTCGTCCTGCACGGTGCCGTCGTACAGGATGTGGAACAGCTCGTCACCCTGCGGCGTGTCACCGACTTGGGCAACGAGGATCTCCACCTCGTACGGCTTCATCTCGTGGGTGAAGACCTGCCCGAGCGTCTGTGCATACGCGTTCGCAAGCGACCGCGCGGTGACGTCCTCACGCGAGTAGGCGTACCCCTTCAGGTCGGCGTGCCGCACGCCCGCGATCTTCAGCATCTCGAACTCGTTGTACTTGCCGACCCCCGCGAACGCGATGTGGTCGTAGATCTCGCTGATCTTGAACAGCGTGCGCGACGGGTTCTCCGCAACGATAACGATGCCGTCCGCGGCTTCGAGAGCGATGAGACTCCGGCCCCGCGCGATGCCCTTCCGCGCGTAGTCGGCGCGGTCCTTCATGACCTGCTCCGGCGACACGTAGAAGGGCATCGTCATTCGCCGGCACCCTCCTCCGGGCCGCCGAGCAACGCGGTCGCGCGTCGTGCGACATCGTCGTCGGGCAGGGAGCGGTACCCGTCGGCGTCGATCACGGCCACCGTCGGGAAGATGCGGCGCACGAGGTCCGGGCCACCGGTAGCGGTGTCCTCGTCGGCGGCCGCGAACAGCGACCGCACGGCCAAGTCGATCGTCTCGTCCGCGGACATGCCCTCGCGCCACGCCGCCTTGATCCAGTTCTTGGCGTGCACACCACCGGAGCCGTTGACCTGGAAGTCGGCCTCCTCGTACTTCCCGCCGGTGGCGTCGAAGCTGAACACGCGGCCGCGCCCGCGGCGCTCGTCGAAGCCGGCGAAGAGTGGCACGACGATCAGACCCTGCATGGCGGCGGGCAGGTTGGCGCGGACCATCTGCGCGAGCTGGTTGGCCTTGCCCTCGAGCGACAGGGGCTCGCCCTCGATCTTCTCGTAGTGCTCGAGCTGGGTCTGGAACAGGCGGACCATGTCGGTCCCGGGACCTGCGACCCCGGCAATGGCGACGCCCGAGAGGTCGTCGGCGGGAAACACCTTCTCGATACGCCGGTTGGCGATCGCGTAGCCGCTGGTGGCGCGCCGGTCGCCGGCGAGCACGACGCCGTCGGCGAACCGGATGGCGACGACCGTGGTGCCGTGCGGGACGTCAACCGGAGCGGGCTGTGCCCCTGCAGCCTGCGCCGGCCCCGCGTCGGGCGGAGCGGTGCGCCGCAGGAGCTCGGCGAACGAAGGTCCGGGGTCGAAGCCGGGTCCGAAAAGGGGAAGCGGCCGCTCGTTCATCGGAGAGCGAGCCTACTCGGGCGAATTCTCAGCGAACGCGCCGCAGCAGGCGCCAGAACCGCAATCGTCGC
>DASYQJ010000050.1:0-6714 GCA_036005605.1 Acidimicrobiia bacterium | reverse complement strand
GTCGACCGACGCGTGGTACTTCTCGGCGCGGCGTCCGAGCTTCTCGACCTCGGCGACGGTGTCGGCGGCGGCTTGCTCGTCACGGCGGTAGTTGATGGCGACGTCGGCGCCGTCCTCGGCCAGCGCCAGCGAGACGGCCCGCCCGATCCCCCGGCCTCCTCCGGTGACGAGCGCCACCCTGCCTTCGAGTCCCATTCGGTCCTCCCCCGTGGGTGTGCGACTACCGCCCCGAGAAGTTCGGTGGCCGCTTCTCGAGGAACGCGGCGAGCGCCTCGCGCATGTCGCCGGTGTGGCTCGAGAGCAGCTGAGTACGGTTCTCGAGGTCGATTGCCCCCTGGAGGCTCCCGGCTTCCAGGTTGCTCCACATCACTTCCTTCGTCATCCAGACGCCGAACGGGCTGTTGGCCCGGATGAGCTCGGCGGTCTCGAGCGCGGTGTCGATGACCTGTCCGTCCGGCACCACCCTCGACACGAGCCCGATGCGGTCGGCCTCGGCCGACTCGACCATGCGGCCGGTGAGCATGAGCTCGAACGCGCGCGACGCCCCGACCAGGCGCGGCAGCAGGTAGCTGACCCCGATGTCGCACCCGGACAGGCCTACGCGGATGAACGCGACGTTGAAGCGAGCACTGTCGGACGCGACGCGCACGTCACATGCCAGCGCGAGCGCCAAACCACCGCCCGTGGCCGGCCCGTTCACCGCCGCGATCACCGGCTTCGAGAGACCTCGCAGCTGGGTCACGAGCGACGCAATGTGCTGCTGGGCGCGCATCGCCGCCGGTGGCCCGCCCCCGACCTCGGCGGCGATGTCGCCGGTCTCCTTGAGGTCGAGGCCGGCGCAGAACCCGCGCCCCGCGCCGGTGAGGATCGCGACCCGGCATTCGCGGTCGTCTTCGACAGCTTCGAGGGCCTCGTGCAGATCGTGGACGAGCTCGCGGCTCATCGCGTTCAGCCGCTCCGGCCGGTCGAGAGTCAGAAGTGTGATGCCCTCCCGGATGACCTCGCGACGGACGGTCGTCACGGCTCCCTCCCCTCGGCGGCCTTCCGCGCCCGGGCAAGCAGGTCGGGCGCGCCGAAACGCTCCGAGAGCTGCTCGAGCTCCGGACGCGGCCCACGCCATCGCCAGTCGTCCACGGCCCCCACCGGCGCGTCGGCGCGCAGCGTGGCGAGGTCGCGGAACAACATGGCCTCCTGCTGCCCATCCCCGAGCGTGGCAGCGAGCTTCGTCGCGCCGCGCACAGGGATGTCCCACGTGCTCGCGTCGACCGGGATCTCCTCGAGGTGGCCGTAGCGCGCCAGGACCGAGGCCGCCGACTTCGCGCCCCACCCCGGGAGCCCGGGGAAGCCGTCGGCGTTGTCGCCCACCAGCGCCAGCCAATCCGGGATCGACTCCGGCGGCACGCCGAACTTCTCCCGCACCGCCGCCTCGTCGAACAGGCGCCGCTGCCGCCGGTCGAGCTGCACCACCCGAGGGTCGGTGACGCATTGGGCGAGGTCCTTGTCCGGCGTGCAGATCACGATCTGCTCGACGCGCCCGTCCTCCGCTCCGGTCCGGGCCGCGGCCGCGAGGGCATCATCAGCTTCGAGATCGACCATCGCCCACACCGTCACCCCGAGGGCTCGGAGCGCGTCCTCGAGCAACGGGAACTGGGCCAGCAGCTCCGGCTCGATGCCCGCGCTCGTCTTGTAGCCCGGCCACATGTCGTTGCGGAACGACTCGATGACGTGGTCCGTCGCAACGCCGACGTGAGTGGCGCCCTCCTCGAGCAGTGCCAGCGTCGAGCCGAGCACGCCCCGCACGGCGTCGACCTCGACCCCGTCGTCGTCGCGATGACCAGGCAGCGCGAAGTAGTACCGGAACAGCTCGTAGGTCCCGTCGACGAGGTGCACTCGCACGCGCTGGACGCTAGTGCGTTGCTAGGGTCAGTCGAATGGGCAGTCGGGGTGAGAAGCGGTCGCGCAAGAGCAAGCATCGGAAGCACCTGCCGAAGGTCGGAACGCGCGACGAGGCTCGCGCCGAGCAGCACCGTGAGCGGCAGGCGATCGCCGACACGATGGGAATGGGGCGGACGCCGCTGTGGGTCCGGTGGACGGCGCTCTTCATCGGCGCCATCATCCTGATCGGCGGCGTACTCACGCTCGTTGCGCTGGACTAGTCCTCTGGCCTACTTCGCTCGCCTTGGCCTTGTCTTTCCGCCGGATGTATTGAGAGCGACCGCGGCACGGATCAGCGCCTTGAACGCGCTCGCGTCGACCTTCTCCCCCTCATGGATGTCGATTGCGCGCCTTGTGTTCCCCTCGAGGCTCGAGTTGAAGAGCTTGGCCGGGTCCTTCAACGAAGCGCCTTTGGCGAACGTGAGCTTCACCACGGACTTGTACGTCTCGCCAGTGCAGATGATTCCGTCGTGCGACCATGTGGGAGTGCCCGGGTTCGTCGGCTTCACCCACTTCACTTCCTCGACGACGTCCGAATCAGCCTCCTTGATGAGCTTGCGCATCCTGCTCAAGGTCTCGCCGCGCCAGTCCCCGAGCTCGGCGATCCTCTTGTCAATCCGCTCAGATGCTGACTGGCCCTCGTTGGAATCCGACTCTCTCATGTTCTCCTCCCGAATGGTGGTCTCAACGCAACGGCCGAATCGCACGCCGGTGACCGACACAACCAACCCTTCCGTCAGACCGTGTCAAGTTCATACGTCCAGTCGGGCCGCTTGCGCGCCTGACGTTCGTCGTAGATCGCGACGCCGTCGCGGATGTCGACGAGCTTTGCGATCGGGACCTCCGGCGCCGGCGGCGCACCCTCGAGGTGCGCGGCGAACTCTTCGGGGAACTCGCGCAGCAAGCTGCCGATCAGCGCCTGCTCCTGCGCACCGAGGAAGCACCGGTTGGCGTCGGTGACTGTGTCGAGGCGGGCGCCGATCACCTCCACGTCGTGGTCGGTCCCTCGGCCGACGGCGATGTTGTCGAGGTACGCGGTGACCTCGCCGGTGCCGAACTTGCACGCTGGGCACTGGCCGCACGACTCCACGTACAGGAACCGCGAGACCGTGCGCGCCACAGCCACCATGTCGGCGGTGTCGTCGTACACGATGAAACCCAGCGAGCCGAGGCCGCTGTCGATCTTGGCCAGGCCCTCGTAGCTGACCGGCGCGTCGAGGTCGCGCGCGGTGATCACGCCGCTCGCCACCCCCGATAGCACGGCCTTGATCGTGCGTCCGGGACGCGGGCCGCCCGCCAGGCGCTCGATCGCCTGTGCCAACGGAGTGCCGAGCTCGATCTCCGCCACGCCCGCGTGCTGGACGTCGCCGACGACGGTCGCGATCGCGACGCCGGGCGACTCGGCCGTGCCCATGCTCCGGTACCAGTCGGCACCCCGACCGAGGATCGGCACGACGTTGGCGAGCGTCTCGACGTTGTTCACGAGCGTCGGGTTCGAGCTGGGGACGGCCAAGCCATCCGACGAGAGGTCGACGCCCGCCGACCAACCCATCTGCGGCATGGCCGTGAACAAGCCGTAGATGTAGGGCGGGAAGAGGCGCGGGAGCGGGTCTTCACCCTCGATCACCTCGAGCAGCGCCTTCTCCTCGCCGAAGAGGTACTCCTCGGGGCCGGTGACGAGGGTGATCGGTACGTCGCCCACCAATCCCGCTTCGCTCATCTCGCGCACGGCGCGCGACAGCGCTTCGATCTCGGGCTCGAACGACGCCTTGACCACGAGGTACACACCCACCGCGTCGACCGTCGCCGCTGCGATCGCGAGCCCTTCGACGACCTGGTACGGGTTCCGGCGCATGAGCATCCGGTCCTTGAACGTCCCGGGCTCGCCCTCGGCGCCGTTGCCGACCGCGTAGCGGTCACCGACCTCCGGACCTCCCGCCAGGATCGAGGCCCACTTGCGCCCGGTCGGGAAGCCGGCGCCCCCGCGTCCGCGCAGCCCGGAGCGCTCGATCGTATCGACGATGCCGGCGGGGCCGAGCTCCCGTGCCTGCACGAGGCCCTGGCCGCCGTCGAAGCCGTCGATGTACTCGTCGAGCGAGTTCAGGGGTTGGTCCGGCAGCAGGACGGGCACGGCGGCTCCCTGGGAGTCGTGGTCGGCATCATTGTCGTCGATGGACACGTCTGACCTTCGAGCCGGCCTGCGGGCCGGCATGGTCGCGGGCGTGCTGAGCGGCGCCCCGTCGACCATGCACGCGGTGGCGACCGGCCGCTCGCCCTTCGACGCGGTCCAGGCCGCCGGCACCCTCCTCCTCCCGGACGACGCCGCCCCGCCCAGCCTGACGGCGGCGGGCGTGGCCGCGCACGGCGCGATCTCCCTCGGCTGGGGCGTCGTGCTGACGGCGGTCCTCCCCCGCCGGCGGACGGTCGTCTGGGGCGCGCTCGCCGGCCTCGTCATCGCCGGCATCGACCTCGGCGTGCTCGGCCGCCGCTGGCCCCGCATCCGCGCCCTGCCGGCGGCGCCGCAGGTCGCCGATCACATCGCGTTCGGCGCGCTCGTCGGCGCGGTGGTCAGCCGGGCGGCGCAGCGCCGCTGAGTGCGACGCGCTCGAACTGACGCACGCCGCTGCTGATCACGCGGTCGTGCGCCCAGGTGAGGACCGGACGGGTGACGCGAGCGAATCGTGCCAGCCACGGCTCGCGCAGCTCGAGCGACCAGACGAGTCGCGCCGCGCATCCCGACGGCGTCGGCGTGATCTCCAGCCGGGCCGGGCCTTCGAGATCACCGGTGACGCGGGTCTCCACCCGCTCGGGCGGGACCGCGCGTTCGACGTCGATCGTGACGCGCAGCGCGTACGGCAGCGGCGCCTGGATCACGCATTCCGTATGCGCGCCGTCGTGCAACCCGTCGCTCTCGAACGAACGCAGCCACGTCCACCAGTTCGGGTAGCTCTCGGTGCGCGACACCGTCGTCCAGAAGGTCTCCGGCGAGACCGCGAACTCGAACCGGCGGTCGTAGTCGAACGCGTGGGGCACGAGGTCGGGGGCGCGGAGGCCCTCAGCTCCGCTTCAGGCGACCCCGAAGCGCGGCGAACGCGAGCGTCATGCTCACCGTGCCGACGATGGCGATCGCCAGGAGTCCGACCCCGATGTCGTAGAAGTCCCAACCGCCGTACAACAACGAGCGCATGCTGGCCAGCAGGTACGTCACCGGGTTCCACTTGGCGACGGCCTGGAGCCACCCGCTGAGGGACTCGAGCGGCAGGAACGACGTGGTGAGGAACGCGAACGGGAAGAACAGGATGAAGCTGGTGTTGACGGCAGCCGGGTTCCCGGTCTTGAGCGCGATCGCGTACGGGAAGCCCGTGAACGCCAGCCCCCACAGGCCCGCCATCAGAATGAAGATCAGCACCCCGAGGATCCCGGTCTCGAAGCGGACGCCGACGATGTATCCCATGAGGACCACCGGGATCGACAACGTGATGATCAGGATGAGGTCGGCCATCATCAACCCGAGGAGCAACGACAACCGCCGGATCGGCGTCATGAGCAGGCGATCGAAGTACCCGTTCTGAATGTCGGTGACGAGCGCGCTCGCGCGCGAGAGACCAGTGACCGCGAAGATGATCGCCACCGGCAATTGGAACGCCTTGAAGTCGATGCCCGTGCTCGCCTCGGCGAGCGGCTCGAGCGCGCCGATGTTGATCGTGTAGAAGAACACGGGCACAACGAGGGCCGGCACCACGAACTCGATCTCCCTCGGCACCGCCCGGATCGAGCGATTGGCGATCCCGAGGCAGTCCGCCAGGAAGCCGGCAGGCCGGGCCCGAACCGGCGCTTGGTCAATGGTCGCCGTCGCCACTCGTCTCCTCCTCCTGCTGGATGTGGCCGCCCGTGAGCTCGAGGAACACGTCGTCGAGCGTCGGCTCGCGCAGCGTGAGATCGCGCACTCGCACGCCGCACCCGTCGAGCGCGATCGCCACCGGGCTGAGCACCGCCGACCCGTCGAGGGCTCGGACCGTGAGCTCCTCGCCGTGGACGTCGACCTGGTCGACCCCGGGGACCTCGCGCACCGCGTTGCACGCCCGCTCGGCACCGTCGTCGACCCGGGCGATGATCACGTCCGACCCGAGCGAGCGCTTCAGGTCCGTCGGCGTGCCTTCGGTGATCAGGTGGCCGTTGTTGATGATGCCGACCCGGTCCGCGAGCGCGTCCGCCTCCTCGAGGTACTGGGTGGTGAGGAAGATCGTGATTCCCTCGGCGTTGAGCCGGCGCACCTCGTCCCACACGCGCACCCGGCTCGCGGGGTCGAGGCCGGTGGTCGGCTCGTCCAGAAACACGACCTGCGGGTTGTGGACGAGCGCGGCCGCCAGATCGAGGCGGCGGCGCATCCCACCCGAGTAAGTCTTGATGCGGTGCCCGAGCGCAGGCCCGATGTCGACGAGTTGCGTGAGCTCGCGCAGCCGTTGTTCCGTCTCCGCCTTGGTGAGTCCGTAGAGGCGGCCCTGGAGGCGCAGCAGCTCGATGCCGGTCTGCGCGGGGTCGAGCGACGCCTCCTGAAGCGCGACGCCGATGCGCAGCCGCACGTCGATGGGCTGGCGGGCGACGTCGAACCCGGCAACCTCGGCTCGCCCCGAGGTCGGCAGGAGGAGCGTGCACAGGACGTGCACGAGCGTCGACTTGCCGGCGCCGTTGGGACCGAGGAAGCCGTAGATCTCGCCGGTCTTGACGTCGAGATCGACCCCGTCGACGGCGCGGGTCTCGTCGAAGAACCGCCGCAGA
>DASYQJ010000049.1:0-4097 GCA_036005605.1 Acidimicrobiia bacterium | reverse complement strand
GCGTGGGACGCGCTCGAGCTCATCGACGTCGAGTACGACCCGCTCCCGCCCGTCATCGATCCGAAGCAGGCGCTGGCGGCGGACGCGCCTCTGATCCGGGACGACAAGGAGGGCCAGACCGACAATTCCTGTTACCAGTGGGAGGCCGGCGACAAGGCCGCCACCGACCAGGCATTCGCGCAAGCCGACACGGTCGTGAGCCTCGACACGCACTACCCGCGCTCGCACCCGGCGCCGCTCGAGACGTGCGGCTGCGTCGCCGACCTGAACCCGGTGACCGGCCAGGCGACGATCTACATGACATCGCAGGCGCCGCACGCCATCCGCACCCTCTTCGCGATGGTCGCCGGGCTGCCCGAGGAGAACATCCGGGTCGTCTCGCCCGACATCGGCGGCGGCTTCGGCAACAAGGTGCCCATCTACCCCGGGTACGTGGTCGCGACGGCGGCGTCGCTGCTGATCGGCAAGCCGGTGAAGTGGATCGAGTCGCGCAGCGAGAACCTGATCTCGACCGGCTTCGCGCGCGACTTCCACATGCACGCCGACCTGGCCGTGAAGCAGGACGGCACGATCCTCGGTCTCCGCGTGAACATGGTCTCCGACAACGGCGCGTTCTACGCCGACGCCCAGCCGTCGAAGTTCCGGGCCGGCTTGTTCCACGTCGTGACCGGCTCGTACGACTATCCCGCGGCCCACATCGTCACCCAGGGTGCGTACACCAACAAGGCGCCCGGCGGGGTCGCGTATCGCTGCTCGTTCCGCATCACGGAGGCGTCGTTCCTCATCGAGCGGCTCGTGCAGAACGCCGCCTACGAGCTGAACATGGACCCTGCCGACTTCCGGATGAAGAACTTCATCCGGCCGGAGCAGTTCCCGTACCACTCGCCCACCGGCTTCGTGTACGACTCCGGCCAGTACGCCGCCGCGCTCCAGAAGGCGCTCGACCACATCGGCTACGCCGGGATGCCGAAGGAGAAGGAGGAGGCGCGCAAGGAGGGCAAGCTCCTCGGCGTCGGCATCGCCAGCTTCACCGAAGCCGTCGGCGCCGGCCCGAGCAAGGACTACGACATCGCCGGCCTCAAGATGTTCGACTCCGCCGAACTGCGCGTGCACCCCACGGGCAAGGCGATCCTCAAGCTCGGCACGAAGGCGCAGGGTCAGGGGCACGAGACCACCTACGCGCAGATCGTCGCCAACGAGCTCGGGATCCCGGCATCCGACATCGCGGTCCGGGAGGGCGACACCGACAACACGCCCTACGGGCTCGGCACCTACGCGTCGCGCAGCACCCCGACCTCGGGCGCGGCGGCGGTGATCATCGCCCGCAAGCTGCGGGAGAAGGCGCGCACCATCGCCGCCCACATGCTCGAGGCGTCCGAAGAGGACCTGGAGTGGGAGCCGGGCCGTTTCCACGTGACGGGCGCGCCCGACCGCGGCGTCACGATCCAGGACGTCGCCCTCGCTGCCTACTCGAACTACCCCGAAGGAACCGAGCCCGGCCTCGAGGGCGTCCACTACTACGACCCGCCCAACCTCACCTACCCGTTCGGGAGCTACGTGGTCGTCGTCGAGGTCGACGAGGAGACCGGCGTGTGGAAGGTGCGCCGCATGGTCGCGGTCGACGACTGCGGCGTGCGCATCAACCCGATGATCGTCGAGGGTCAGATCTGCGGCGGGCTCGCCGAGGGCTTCGCGATGAGCTCCATGCAGTACATGACGTTCGACGAGGACGGCAACTGCATCGGCTCGAACTTGATGGACTATCTCATCCCCACCGCGTGGGAGACGCCGCGTTTCGAGCTCGACGAGACGGTGACGCCGTCTCCGCACCACCCGATCGGCGCCAAGGGCGTCGGCGAGTCCGCCACCGTCGGCTCACCGGCTGCGTACGTGAACGCGGTGATCGACGCGCTCCTGCCGTACGGCGTCCGCAACATCGACATGCCGGTGACCCCGGCGCGCGTGTGGGCGGCGATGCAGGAGGCGAAGGCGGGGTAGAGGCCGCATGACCCCTGGCGTGCTCGAGCTTGCCGGCGACCTCGCGCGGCGCGGCCGGCCCTTCGTGCTCGCGACGGTCGTGTGGCGGCGGAGCCCGACGTCGGGGAAGCAGGGGTCGAAGGCCGTCATCTTCCCCGACGGCACCGTCCGGGGCTGGCTGTCCGGCGCGTGCGCCGAGCCGACCGTCATCGCCGAGGCGCGCGCAGCAATGGCCGACGGTCGCTCGCGGCTGCTGTTCCTGGGACCGGCCGACGAGCTCGACGGCGTGTTGCGCGCCGGCGTGACGACGGTCCCCTTGGCCTGCGAGAGCGAAGGAGCGCTGGAGGTGTATCTCGAGCCGAACCTGCCGCCGCCCCACGTCGTCGTCATCGGTCGCGCACCGGCGGCGGTCACGACTGCGGCGCTCGCCTACTCCCTCGGATGGCGGGCCACGATCGTCGACGAGGAGGGATCCGACGAGTTTCCCGAGGAGATCCCGGTGGTCCCGGAGCTCGACCTCAGCGGGATCGGCGTCGACGGTGCCACCGCCGTCGTGGTCGCGACGCAAGGCCATTACGACGAGGCGGCCCTCGAGGTGGCGCTCGCGACCCCCGCCGGCTACGTCGGGTTGATCGCGTCGCGAAAGCGCGCGGACGCCGTGCGCGAGTACCTGCGCGAGCGCGGGATCGCTGACGAGGCGCTCGATCGCGTGCGGGCGCCGGCCGGCCTCGACCTCGGTGAGGTCGACCCGGACGAGATCGGTGTGGCGGTGCTCGCCGAGCTCGTCGCCCTGAAGGCGGCGGGGGAGCTCGGCCCGGCGGCGGAGCCGGCGCCGGCGCCCGACGAGGCGCGTGATCCCGTATGCGGGATGATTGTCGACGTGGCGCGCGTCCGCCTCCGCAGCGAGCACGAGGGCCGCGCCTACTTCTTCTGCAGCGCGGGCTGCCGCCGCAAGTTCGACGCCGACCCCGTCAAGTACGCCGTGGGCTGACCGCGAATGACCCCATTGACGGGTCCGCTCGCCCGGGCTACGAAGATCGTGCAGCAGGGGACCGGGAGGGGAGGCAGCCTTGAGCTACCGGGTTGCTGGATACAACACTGAACTGTGCAGCGTGACGGGCCGTCCCATATGACCAACGTGACGGAGATGCTCGAGCGCTACCCACGATCGTTGAGCATCGATAGGCAGCTACTGGCCAAGACGCTCGACGCATTGAGCGATTGCGTGAGCACGTGCATTCAGTGTGCCGATGCCTGTCTGGCGGAGGACGATCTCGCGAGCCTCGTCAAATGCATCAATCTCAACCTCGACTGCGCCGACGTCTGTTCGGCAACGAGCCGTGTCCTCTCGCGTCAGTCCGAGCACGACCGGAATGTGACTCGTCCCGTGTTGGACGCGTGCATCGCAGCGTGCAAGAGCTGCGGCGACGAATGCGCTCGCCACGCTCCACACATGCCACACTGCGCCACGTGCGCCGACAGCTGCCGCCGCTGCGAACAGGCCTGCCGCGAACTGCTGGACGCAACGTCCTAGGGGTCCTCGCGGGAACGGACGTCCGACACGAGATCGCCGGCGGGCGGGCAACATGGTGCTCGTCGGACGCGGGTTCAGAAGCAGGAGGGTAGGCATGAGCACGGTCACCGAGCGGGTCGCGATCGACGACGCGGCGGTCGACGCCCTACGCGGATCGTTCCGGGGCGAGGTCGTCAGCCCTGCCGACGCCGGCTACGAGGAGCACCGCAAGATCTGGAACGGCTCGATCGACCGCCGGCCCGGCCTCATCGCCCGCTGCGCCGGCGTGGCCGACGTCCGCGCCGCCGTCCGGTTCGGGCGCGAGCACGGGTTGACGGTCGCAGTGCGCGGCGGCGGCCACAGCTTCCCCGGTCTGTCGGTGTGCGACGACGGCCTGCTCATCGACCTCGGGCCCATGAAGGGCATTCGCGTCGACCCCGAAGCGGGGACGGCGCGCGCTCAAGCCGGCGTGCTGCTCGGCGAGCTCGATCGTGAGACGCAGACGTTCGGACGGGCCGTGCCTTCCGGCATCGTCACCCACACCGGAGTGGCCGGGCTCACACTGGGCGGCGGCATCGGGTGGATCATGCGCAAGTACGGGCTCAGC
>DASYQJ010000048.1:0-29065 GCA_036005605.1 Acidimicrobiia bacterium | reverse complement strand
CGGGACGCAAGGCGTTCCTCAAGGAGTGGAAGAAGCAGCGGGAGGCGCGCGAGAAGCTCATCGACTCTGCGTGAGCGAGCGCTACGCGCACGAGCGCCACAACCGCGAGTTCTGGGACGCCGACGCCGACGACTACCAGGCTGTCCACGGTGGTGACCTGACGGCGCGCCCGCTGGCGTGGGGGGCGTGGCGGATTCCGGAGACGGAGTTGGGCGTCCTCGGTCACGTCGGCGGCCTCGATGTGCTCGAGCTCGGCTGCGGAGCCGGCCAATGGTCGATCGCGCTCGCGGCACGGACAGCCCGGCCGGTCGGGCTCGACCAGTCGCTCGGACAACTGAAACACGCAGTCGCCAATCGCGACGCCGCGCGCCTCACCGTCCCGCTCGTGGCCGCCAGCGGCGAGGCGGTGCCCTTCCGTAACGCGTCGTTCGACGTCGTGTTCTGCGATCACGGCGCGATGAGCTTCTGCGACCCCCGCGTGACAGTGCCCGAGGTCGCGCGCCTGCTCCGCCCCGGCGGCCTGCTCGCCTTCTGCCAGGCGACCCCGCTCCTGTACCTGACATGGGACGAACGGCGCGAGCGGCAGGACACGAAGTTGCACCGCTCGTACTTCGGCCTCGGGCGCATGAACCTCGGCGACGGCACTATCGACTTCCAGTTCCCGCACAGCGCGTGGTTCCGCCTGTTTCGCGATCACGGATTCTCGGTCGAGGACTTCATCGAGCTGCGCCCGCCGGAAGACGCGACCACGACCTACGACGACTTCGCGCCCCACGAGTGGGCGCGCCGCTGGCCCGCCGAGCAGATCTGGAAGGTCCGGAAGCGCGCGTGAGCAACGAAGCACCACTGCAGAGCGCGCTGCTCCTGCCGGTACCGGAAGCGGAACCCTGCGTTCGGCACCACCGGTTTCGTTACGACTCGGTCGCGCTCCGCGGCGTTCCTGCTCACATCACGCTCCTGTTCCCGTTCATGCCGCCGAGTGCGGTAACGCAGTCGACGACGGACGCTGTTCGCGACGTCCTCGATCCCTTTTCGGTGTTCTCGTTCCGCCTGGATCGCCTTGAGCGGTTCCCGGCGGGCGCCTGCTACCTCGCTCCCGACCCGATTGCGCCGTTCGTCCACCTCATCAGGGCGTTCTCGGAACGCTTCCCCGCGTATCCGCCGTACGGCGGCGCCCACGCCGACGTGATCCCGCATCTGACGGTTGCGCAGACGCCCGACGTCCCGGCCGACGAACTCGCCGAAATCGAGCGGCACCTTCCAATTGCGTGTCTCGCGCGCGAGGCGTGGCTGATGGTCGAGGACGAGGACCACCGCTGGCGCCCGCGTTCCCAGTTCGCGTTAGGTGACGGGGCTCGAGGCTGAGTTGGTCCGCTACCAGGCGCGGGCGCGCCGCGGAATCACGCGCACGGTCGCGCTGTAATCGGCGAGCATCGCCTCGGGCGTGCTCCGAATGCGCTCCCGGATCACGCGCTCGTACTTCTCCGAGTAGGCATCGACCAAGCCCGGCGGCGGCGCGTCGAGAACCTCCGCGTCGGCGTCGATGGTGACGATGTCGCCGCCGGCGCCGTCACTGTCGAGATGGAAGCTCACCTTGCCGTTCGCTCGGATGTTGGCGAGCTTGGCCGCCTCAGGCCGGCTCTGGACATAGATCGCGTCGTCGACGACGACGAACCACACCGCTGAGCTCTGCGGCCGGCCCCTCGCCGTGATCGTCGTGAGCCAGCCGATCACCTCGCGGTCGAGTCGCTGCGCCGCCCGTCCCGAATCAGGCAGGATGCCCATGGCCGCATGCTTCCACGGAACGGCGGGGTGAATGGCGTGACGAGTCCAGAGCCTGCGCAGTGGGACCCGAAGCAGTACGAGCGCTTCAAGGCCGAACGCGCCCGGCCGTTCTGGGATCTCGTGGCGCTCGTGCAGCCGTGTCCCGGCGGGCGGGTCGTCGACCTCGGCTGCGGCACCGGCGAGCTCACCGAGGAGCTCCACCGCGTTCTGGGTGCTTCCGAGACGGTGGGGATCGACAGTTCGGCCACGATGCTGGAACGGGCGAGGCCGCTCGCCGGCGCGGGACTTCGTTTCGAGGAAGGCGACATCGCGACGTGGGAGCCCGCGCGGTACGACGTCGTGTTCTCGAATGCGGCGTTGCACTGGCTCCCCGACCACCGCCGCCTCGTGGCCCGACTGACGCAGGCACTACCGGTCGGAGGCCAGCTCGCGGTCCAAGTACCGGCCAACACCGATCATCCCTCGCACACGGTCGGCATGGAGATCGCCCGTGAAGCGCCGTTCGTGGACGTCTTCGCCGACGACCCGCCGCCCGACCCGGCGACGCGCGTCCTCGCACCCGAGGAGTACGCCGAGCTCCTCGACCAGCTCGGCTTCGGTGAACAGCACGTCCGGTTGCAGGTGTACGTCCATCACCTCGCCTCCTCGGCAGATGTCGTCGAGTGGGTCAAGGGCACCCACCTGACGTATTTCCGGACGCGTCTGACCGACGAGCTCTACGAGCTGTTCGTCGAACGCTATCGGCGCCGGTTGCTGGACGTGATCGGCGAGCGGGAGCCGTACCTCTACACGTTCAAGCGCATCCTCTTCCGGGGCCGGCGCACCTGAGACGAGCTACTTCGGTGCCCGCTGGTATGTGAGGATGATGACGCCGTCGGACCCGACCTGCTTCGCCTCCGAGAGCTTCAGGGGGGTGAGGTCACCCCCGTCGCTGAACAGACGCTTTCCTTTTCCGAGGACGACCGGGAACACCATCAACCGGTACTCATCGACGAGATCCTGCTCCTTCAACGTGTTCACGAGCTGCGCGCTGCCGTGGACGACGACGTCGTTGGCGAACTGCTCCTTGAGCTTGTCGACCTCCGCTCCGACATCCCCGCGGATGACGGTCGAGTTATTCCACTCGGGATTGTCCAACGTCGTCGACACGACGAACTTGGGCATGTGGTTGAACTTGTCGGCGAACTCTCCTTCCCTCGATGGCCACGCATCCGCGAAGCCTTCGTACGTCACGCGCCCGAGAAGGAGTGCGTCGGTCGCCATCGTCTCGTCGAGCTTGAACTTGTTTCCCTCTTCGCCCCGGTCGAGCTGAAAGCTCCAACCGCCGTGCTCGTAATCCTCGGAGCCACCCGGGTCTTCGATGACGCCGTCCATCGAGACGAACTCTGTGACCACGATCTTTCCCATGGTTACCTCCGTGTGTCGGGGGATGAGTCGAGAAACTCTTCGACCATCGAGATCAGCCACTCGTAGCCGGTCGTGGTCATCGGGCCAGGGACTCCGCGAGCTTGTCGAACATGGTCGACCAGCCGTCGTACGCCTGGGCGCCGCCCGTCTTGCCGACCACGTGGCACGTCATCTCGGTTCGCCCACCGAGGTCCGTGAACGTGACCGTGACGGTCAGATCAATGTCGCGGTCACGCCAGACCAGCCGCTCGGGCTCGACGATTTCGAGGAACGTCCCGCCCGCCGGGTACTCCTTGCCGTCGTCGGCGACCATCATGAGCTCGAACGAGCCGCCCGTTCGAACGTCCATAGTGATGGTCGACAACGGCGTGGTGAAACCGCGCGGGCCGAACCAACGCGCGACATGCTCCGGGTCCGTCCACGCCTTCCACACGAGCTCGCGCGGCGCGTCGAAGACCCGGGTGATCGTGAACTCCCGGCCGATGGGTGGCGTCTCAGCCATCACTCCCCTTCTGGACGGCGCGCAGGTGATCGTCGAGCCGGTCGAAGCTGCCCTCGAAGAACTGCCGGTAGCGCTCCAGCCACCCGGCGGCGTCTTCGAGCGGACGCCCGCGCAGCCGCGCCGGCCGCCACTGGGCCGCGCGCCCGCGCGTAATGAGGCCGGCGTGCTCGAGCACCTTCAGGTGCTTCGAAACGGCCTGCACGGTCACGGGGAACGGCTGGGCGAGCTCGTTGACGGTCGCCTCCCCGTCGGCGAGCCGCTCGAGGATCGCCCGGCGCGTCGGATCGGCGAGGGCCGAGAAGGTGCTGCTGAGCTGGTCGACAGCCATGGCTGTTCACCTGAGGGGTTGATGAACCGACTGGTTGATTACACCGTGCGTGCGCGCCTGGTCAAGTTGCCGGCTCAGCTGCCGTCCGCTCTGCTGCGTCGCTCACGCAGGGCCTCGAGCGCCGCCTCGGCGGTCTCGAGCTCCTCTCGGGCTCGGGCAACGCGAGTCTCCGCCGCTTCGATCGCAGCCCGGGCCTGCGCCTCCCGCCGTTCGGCTACCCGATCGCGTGTGGGCTTCTTCGCCGGTCGGTCGGGGACCTCGAGGTCGTCGCGCACGCCGAAGGTGCCCCGGGATGCGACCTCGGCGGTGACATCGGCCTCGATCGCGCCGAGCACCTCGTCGCGATGGTGGGCAGGACGTTCGCCGGCGTCGAGGACGTCATCGACCGCGCGACCCAACGCCGTCATCGCGTCTCGCCGCTCCACGGTCGCGTCCGCCAGCGCCCCGCGGTCCCCGCTGGTGATCGCCGTCTCTTGCGCCGCTGCAACGTTGCTCAGAGCGGCCCGCAGCACATCGACGTCCTCGGCGTGGTGCCGGCGGACCTGATCGGCGACCCACCGGGTGACGGTCGGCTTGCGGAGCTTCTTCACCTCGGCGGCTTCCGCCGTCTTCCCTTCTGCCTTCAGTCGCTTCGCCAGTTTGTCGCGCGCGGCCACGAACTCCTCGGGCGGGACGTCAGCGAGATCTTCCGGCTCGTCCGGCATCGGCCGAGAGCCTCGCACGGCGTGCCCGACCTGGTCGATCGCAACCGTGCTCACGTATTCGGGCTGAACAGAGACACGCCGTTGCCGTCGGGATCGTGCACGATCGCGTAGCGCTGGCCCCAGAAGGCATCCCATGGCTGCTTGTGCCCGTGGTAGCCGAGCGAGGTGAGCCGGCCGTAGAGGTCGTCGACCTCGGCGGGCGTATCGAGCTGGAACGCCAACTCCATCCGGTGGAGGCCGTTTGGCGGCGGCTGCCAGTCGGGATCGAACGACCGGATTTCGACAACGGTGTCGAACATCAGTCGCAAACCACCACCTAGCGCGGCGTCGGCGTGCGGCTGCTCGTCGGCCTCGGGCGGCAGGTCGATGCCGAGCTCTCGGTAGAAGGCGAGGGCGCGGGGCATGTCGTCGACGACGATTCCAACAGCGGCAGGTTGAGCAGGCATGTGATTGCGTCTCCGTGGATGGACGGCTGCGTGTCACTGAATGATGCGGGAGGGCGCTCCCGCGCGTCTTGAACAGATCGGACACCGGTGGGGCAGGCCAGATGTCCGAACCGTTCAAGACGGCACGCGCCGAATCCTCGACGATCGGGCACATGAATCGCGTCGACCACGATCACAACCATCGGGCAGGACCACGGATCGGCCTCGGCCTGCCGGCTGCAATACCGGACGCTCCGAGCCGCGCGACCGTCGAGTGGGCGAGCCTCGCCGAGGACCTGGGCTTCGCATCTCTGGGCGTGATCGACCGCCTCGTCTACGACAACTACGACCCCTTCGTGGCGCTTGCGGCGGCCGCCGCCGTGACCGAGCACGCCGAGCTGTTCACGACCGTGCTCAACGTGCCGTGGCGGCAGAGCGCGCTCATGCTCGCCAAGCAGCTGTGGTCGCTCGAGCGGATCTCCGGCGGCCGGCTCATCGCCGGTCTCGCGCTCGGCGGCTGGCCCGAGGACTACCGGGAGAGCGGCGTCGATCTCGCCGGTCGTGGCGCCGTGTTCGACGACATGCTCGAGGTCATGCTGCGCGCATGGAAGGGCGAAGTGTCCGGCGCCGGCGGGGCGCTTCCCGCCTTGCCGTCAGATCGCCCGCGTCTCCTGTTCGGCGGCTTCTCACTGCGCTCGTACGCGCGGATGGCCCGCTTCGGCAGCGGTTGGGTCGCCCCGCTGTTCGGCTTTGACGTGCTGCTCGGCGGCATAGCGTCCGCACAAGCGGCCTGGTCAGATGCGGGCCGCCCCGGACGACCGCGGATCGCCGTGGGTCGCTATTTCAGCCTCGGGCCCGACGCCGACGCCGCCGCCGACGAGTACATCCATCACTACTACGGCGATCAGTTCTTCGACACCGCGCGCGCCGACGTCCTCACGACGCCGGTGCACCTGCACCGCGAGCTGCAGCGGCTCCGTGACGCGGGCTGCGACGACGTGCTGCTGTATCCCTGCTCGGCAGACCTCGACCAACCACGCCGCCTCGCTGGCGCACTCGATACGCCCGCCGGTGAGGGCTAACACACCGCGTCTCTCAGAGCAGGTCGGTGAGGGGGACTCCCGCGAGGCGCCGTGTGTCCCGCGCCATGTGGGCCTGGTCGGCGTAACCGACGACTGCGGCCACGTCGGCCAGACGCTCGCCGGCGCGCGCCAGGCGCAAAGCCCGCTGGAAGCGGAGCACCTTGTGGAGCGTCTTCGGCCCGTAGCCGAAGGCGGATCGGCAACGGCGCTGCAGCTGTCGCTCCGACACACCCACGTCGTCCGCCACACCGGAGACGACCCCCGGCCCGGCGGCGAACTCCAACTGCCGGGCAATGGCTGCGGCCGTGGGATCTGGTGCCTCGGTGATCCGCTCCTGAATCGCGGTGGCCAGGGCCGCCTCGGGTTGGTTGGACAGCGCTACGCGCTCGGTCAACTCCTCGGCGACTCCTCCCCACAGCTCGCCCAACGGCACCCGCTGGTCGCGCAACGCGTCGAGTGGGATGCCGAGGACCGTATCGGCTGCGCCCGGAGCGAAGCGGATCCCGACCATGCGGCTCCCCTCGGCCAGCGGCGCCAGCTGCGCCTCCGTGTCGGGACCGGCAGTAAACGTGGTGACCGTCCGTCCGTCATCGCACCAGATGATGTCGGCGCTGCCGTCCGGCACGACGCGCAACGGCGGGCTGCCGTTCGGCGTGCCATCGCGCACCCACAGGGCGGCGACGTGGTCGCAGAGCTCCGGTGGCGGGCTCGATTCGCGGTACGTGACGGGATCGGAAGCCAGAGTGCGACGAGATTACGCGTCCCGAACGCGCCGCTCGCGCGAGCGCTCAGTCACATCCAGCGCCGCGGCGGCCGCTCCGACCGGTGTGGGAAGGCCGGTGGCGTCATACCCGCCTTCGCTCGGTACCGGCGGCTGGCGTTCAAGGTGTCCCTCTTCACTCATGTCTACGAACCCAATCGCATCGTCCGCCCGCGGCCCCGTCCGAAGTCAGGTACGGCCGGCGGCTCCTGTCGGCGCGTCGGCGGCGTAACCGTCGGGATGGCCGTCGTGCCATCGCCAGGCGCAGCGCGTCTAGCGGCGTTCGAACGTGTAGCCGGCGGCCTCGCGGTCCCAGGTCGTGGCGGTGACTCCGTCGTCGCGCAGCTGGTACTTGAGGACGCGGCCGACGGGATTGCGAGGCAGGTCGTCACGGAACTCGATGTAGCGCGGGACGGCGAAGTACGGGACGCGCTCGACGCTCCACTCGCAGAGCTCGGCCTCGGTGAGTACGACATCTGCTTGCAGGACGGCGGTGACCTTGACGTCGTCCTCCCCCACGTCGCTCGCCACCGAGTGCACGGCGACGTCCTTGATCGCCGGGTGCGCGTGGTACGTGCGCTCCATCTCGAAGCTGGAGATGTTCTCTCCTCGGCGCCGCAGGTAGTCCTTCTTGCGGTCGACGAAGGAGAGGAAGCCGTCGGCGTCGAGGCGGCCGAGGTCCCCGGTGTGGAACCAGAGGTTGCGCACCACCCCGAGCGTCTCCTCGGGCCGGCGCCAGTACCCGGCGAACATCAGGTTCGGGCCCGTCGGCCGGCAGACGATCTCGCCGATCTCCCCCGCCGGCACCTCCACGTCATCGTCATCGACGAGGCGCACGTCGAAGTCGACCGTGTTCGGCTTGCCCGCCGCGCCCGGCGTGTTCGCCTCGCCCGCCGGGAGCATCGAGATGAGCGACGCCTCGGTGAGCCCGTAGCCGGCACTGAACGTCTTGCAGCCGAACCGCTCGTTCCAGATGCCGTCGATGGCGGGCGGCATGGGCGCGGCCGCGCACAGCCGCAGTCGGTGCCCCTGCTGGTCGGGGTGGTCGTCGGCGTCGGCAACGAGGATCGCCAGCGACCCGAGCATCGATGCGATCGTCGCTCCCGTGCGCCGCACTTCGGGCCAGAAGCGTGACACCGAGAAGCGGCGGGCGATGCTCGCCTTGCCGCCGACGACGAGCGTCCCGACCACGCAGACCGAAATGGCATTGAAGTGAAAGAGCGGCAGCGGGGTGATGACGACGTCGTCGGGCCGGCGCTGCCAGGCGCGGGCGATCTGATCGGCCAGCGCCACGATGTAGTTGTGAGGGAGCATGCATCCCTTCGACGGGCCCGTCGTCCCTGCCGTGTAGATGAAGCACGCCAGGTCTGCCGGCCGCACGCCGGCGTCCGGTACGGGTTCGTCCGACGAGGATGCGAGCAGCCGGTCCCAGTCGTGGGTGGGCACGGCGTCGATGACCTCGTCGGGCGGTCCCACGACGATCGCCGCGCCCAGCTCGGGGAGCTCTGACCCGGCGATGGGCGCGACGCGTCCCGCGAAGTCGCCCTGGACGACGATCACCTTCGAACCGGAGTCGGCCAGCTGGTGGCGCAGGAAGTCGCCCTTGTACGCGGTGTTCACCGGCACCTGGACCGCGCCGAGCTTCAGCGCGGCGAAGAAGCTGACGACCTGGGCGGGACCGTTCTCCAGGAGCGTCGCGACGCGGTCGCCCTTGCCGACGCCGAGCTCGCCGAGCGCGCGAGCGAGCCGGTTGCTTTCGGCGTCCATGCGGCGGGCGGTGTACTCGTCCCCCTCGAAGTCGAGGTACGGCCCGTCGGGGTCGGCGGCAAGGCGGCGCGTCAGCGCCTCGAGGACGGTCGTCTGCGGCCGTTCACTCACGGATCTGACACTAGCGTCACTTCCGCCGCGTCGAGCAAGCCGTTCGTAAGCTGCCCGCCGTGGGCAACCCCGCGCGTGTGCACCGGTACACCGCGTCGTGCGCGTGGCAAGGGTCGACCGCCGGCGGGTACGACACCTACGAGCGCACCCACGAGGCGAAGGCTCCGCCCGCCTCCGCGACGCTGCAGCTCTCGAGCGACCCGGTCTTCCTTGGTGATCCTGCGCTCCTCAACCCGGAGCAGCTCCTGGTGCTAGCGGCGTCGTCGTGCCAGCTGCTGTCGTTCCTGGCCGTCGCCGCCCGCGCCCGCATCGACGTCATCGAGTACAGGGACGACGCCGACGGCGAGATGCCCGAGGACGACCTGCCGATGCGGGTCACGCGCATCACGCTGCGGCCGCGCATCACGATCCGCGGTGACGTCGACGACGCCCGCGTGCGGCACCTCGTGGAGGTTGCGCATCGCGAGTGCTTCATCGCCAACAGCTTGACGACCGAAGTGGTCGTCGAGCCGGGCATCTCGATCATCGATTGAGCTTCGTCACGGGCGGATGCCGTGATGGCGCGCCGGTTCGGGAGGCTCGGACCGGCGTTGGGAAGCGAGCCGCAGTGCGGCGAGGAGCGCGTTGCGGAGCTCGCGGGGTTCGATCACCTCGTCGTAGCTCATCGTGTCGGCCGACGAGTACGCGCCGCCGATCTCGGCGTGGTCGAGTACCCGCTGCTCGTCGTCGTCGACGCCGGCGGCGGCGCCACCGCCCGTCGCCGGCATCGCGCCGAGGCGGGCTCCGGGCAACGCCAACGTGACCGTCTGACGATCGAACGGGTTCATCGCCATCAGCGAGCTCCCGAATCCGTACGCCTTGCGCAGCGTGACGTGCAGCTTCGGCGAGCGCACCTGCGCCTGCGCCGCGAACATGCGAGCCGCGTGGCGAAGGACGCCGCTGTGCTCGGCGGCCGTCCCGGCGAGCACGCCCGGATTGTCGGCGAGGAACACGATTGACAGATGGAACGCGTCAGCGACGTCGATGAAGTGCGCAGCCTTGTCGGCCGACTCGCTGTCGATGGCGCCCGCCTTCGCCGCCGGCTGGTTCGCCACGATCGCCACGGGCGCGCCGCCGAGCCGGGCGAGGACGGTGACGATCGGACGGCCGAACGCGGGCTCGACCTCGAGCACCGAGCCGCGGTCCGAAAGCAGATCGACGACCCGCCGCACGTCGTAGCCGCGGCGAGGATCGGCCGGGATCAGGTCGGTGAGCGCGTCGAGGTCGCGCGGTGCGGTGTCGTCGGCGCCGGCGAGACCGGGCGGGAACTGCCACGCGTTGGAGGGCAGGTAGCCGAGGTAGCGCCGGACGAGTTCGAGCGCGTCACTGTCGTCGCGCGCGGCGTTGTGCGCGACGCCGCTCACCGTCGTGTGCACGGCGGTCCCGCCGAGGTCGTCCTTGGTGACCTCCTCGCCGGTCGCCTCCTTCACGAGCGGCGGCCCGGCCGAGAACAGCGACGCACCCTCGACCATCACGACGAAGTCCATGAGCGGCGCGGTGAGCGCCCCGTGCCCCGCCGACGGTCCCATCACCACTGCGACCGTCGGCACCAGCCCCGAGAGGTGCGCCAGCGTCTGGAGGTCGTTCGGCGCCCGGCCCCGCCGCTCGAACGCGTTCTGGGTCCGCTCCCCCGCGCCCTCGAGCAGCATGACGAGCGGGACCCGCTCCTGCCCGGCCAGCTCGGCGAGGCGCTGCCGCTTCGCGGTCGTCCCGAGGCCGATCGAGCCGCCCATCACCGTGAAGTCCTCGGCGCCGACCAGAACGGGCCGGCCGTCGACCAGCCCGTGCCCGGCGATCAGCCCGTCGGCGGGGACCGGCGGTACGACACCCCGGTGCACCGACCCGACGAGCGTGCCCAACTCGGCGAACGTGCCGTCATCGAGCAACCGGTCGACACGCCCCCGGGCGTCGAGCCGCCCATCCCCGAGATGCTTCTCGAGCCGCTCGCTCCCGCCCATCGCGCGAGCTGTGTCGCGCCGCTCCTGCAGGTCCTTGAGCAGCTCGTCCCAGTCGCTCATCCCGGGACGGTCGCGGCCACCGCGTCGGCGTGCTCGTCGACAGAGCCGAGGACCGTGTCGAGCACCCATGCCCGCTTCAGGTACAGATGCACGTCGACCTCCCACGTGAAGCCCATGCCCCCGTGGACCTGGGTGGCCGTCTTGCCGTTCGTGATCGCCGCCTCACCCGCCAGCATCTTGGCGCCGGCGACGGCGCGGGCGACGTCGCCGACGTCCGGATCGTCGAGCGTGCACGCCGCCGCGTGCACCGAGGCGCGCGCCACTTCGGCGCGGACGAGCATGTCGGCGAGCAGGTGCTTGACCGCCTGGAACGAGCCGATCGGCCGGTCGAACTGCCGGCGCTCCTTGGCGTACGCAACCGACAGCTCGGTGCACGCTTCCGCGGCACCGACGAGGAACGCTGCCGTCACCACCGCACCTTCGAGCCGCCACCGCGCCACGAGATCGGCCTCGCCGACCGGCTCACCCGCGGGCAGTTGCTCGACGCGATGGACGGGCGTCAGCGGGTCGAGTGGCCGGTCCACCGGGAGCGCACCGGCGACCTTGCCGGCCGCCACCGACTGCACGCCGTCGTCGTCGACGACCAGCAGTGTGTCCAGCACGTCGAGGTGCTCGACCATCCAGGGCGGACGACGGCGTGCGACCTCGAGTCCTCCGGCGACGCCGTCGACGAGCCCGTTCGCGAGGTAGAGCCACACGAGCGGCCCCGGCACCACCGCCCGTCCGAGCTCCTCGAACACGACGGCGGCGTCGGCGACGCCGAAGCCGTCGGACCGCAGCGAGAACACGCCCGCTTCGGCGAGCTCGGCGTGCGCGCCGCGGTCGAACCCGTCGCGGACACGTTTGATCGGGAACCGACCCTCGCACAGGCTGCGCATCCCGTCGCGCAGCGCGACCTGGTCGGCGCTCAGCTCGAAGTCCACTGCTGCTCCCTCGGGAGGCCGAGCAGGCGCTCCGAGATGATGTTGCGCTGGATCTGCGACGTTCCCGCCGCGATCGTCAGCGCGAGCGTTCGGAGCCGCTCGACGACGAACTCGTTGTCGATGTCGAGGGCGCTGCGGTCGAGCACCCGCACCGACAGGTCGCCGAGCTTCTGGCGGCTCTCCGAGTAGGCGAGCTTCACCATGAGCGCGCCGTTACCGGGCGACCCGTCGCGCGCCGCACGCGTCACGTTGCGCTTCGTGAGCGCCCACACGCCGTCGAGCTCGGCGACCACGTGACCGAGCTCGTGACGGTGCGCAGGGTCGCGGGCGAGCCCGGCGAGATCCTCGGCCATGCGACGCGCCTCCACCAGCTCGCTCACGAACGCCGTCCCCCGCTCGAACGCGAACGTCACCTGCGTGATGCGCCAGCCGTCGTTCTCGGCACCCACTCGATTGGCGACCGGAACCCGCACGTCGTCGAGGAACACCTCGCAGAACTCGGACGAGCCGAGCACGGTGTCGATGGGACGCACGTCGATGCCGGGCGTGTCCATGGGCAGGATCAGCCAGCTGATCCCGCGGTGCTTGGGCGCGTCGGGATCGGTGCGCACGAGCAGCTCGCCGTAGTCGGCGATGTGCGCGAAGGAGCACCAGATCTTCTGGCCGTTGACGACGTAGTCGTCGCCGTCGCGCACCGCGCTCGTGCGGAGGGCGGCGAGGTCGGAGCCGGCGCCCGGCTCCGAGAAGCCCTGGCACCACACTTCGTCGCCCCGCAGGATCTCCGGCAGATAGCGGTTCTTCTGCTCGTCGTTGCCCTCGGTCATGATCGTCGGGCCTGCGTGCAACGAGCCCACGAAGTTCACGCCGACGTACGGGGCGCGAGCCCGGGTCGTCTCTTCGAGGAAGACGAGCTGCTCCGACGGCGACGCGTCCCGCCCGCCGTACTCCCGGGGCCAGTTGATCCCCGCGTACCCGGCGTCGAAGAGGCGGCGCTGCCAGTCGGTGTCGAAGCGGCGGCGGCCTGCCCAGTCGTCCCAGCTCGGGCGGCTCGGCAGCTCGGGCAGGCTGCGCTCGAGCCAGTTCCGCAGCTCGGCGCGGAACACCTCGTCCGACTCGGAGTAGCGGAGGTCCACGGGCGGGAGTGTACGGGCTGAATCTGACGGGGCGTCAGGCGAGCAGCCCGGCGCGGAGCGCGGCGACGGCGTCCGGCGGGAGCCCATGCCTCTCCAGATACGCCTCGACCGAGCCGTGCTGCGACCGAACGCGATCGAGGACGGCGAGCATCGTCGTCGCCTCGGCTGTCAGCAACTCGTGCTCGACAACCTCAGCCGAGACGCCGCGGGCCTCGGCGCGTACGCGGTTGCGTTCGAGGAGAACCGGGAGGATTCCCGCCGTGAGCGCGTAGTCGGCGGCGATCGTTTCATCGGCGACGCCGAGTGCTCCGAGGAGGAGGGCAGCGACGAGCCCGGTTCGGTCCTTGCCACCGGCACAGAAGAACGCCACCGGGTGACCGCCTGCGTCGGCGACCAGCTCGACCACTGCCGCGAATCGACCGCCGAAGCGGTCGAGCATCGTCACGTAGGCCTCGTCGAGCGCGAGGTCCGTTGGGGCGTCGACGCGCCGACGCCGGGTCTCGTCGACGATCGGCCGGTGGTGCAGGGCGACGCCGGCCTCGGCCAACGGCTCGTGCGGATGGTCGTCGACCTCGTGCCCGGCCCGGAGGTCCACCGCGGTGCGCAACCCCAGCGTGGCAACGACATACCGGATGTCGGCCTCGCTCAGTGACGCGAGCGAGTCACTCCGGAACACGCGCCTCTGGCGCACGACGCGTCCGTCGGCGGCGGCGTAGCCCCCCAGGTCTCGGAAGTTGGCCGGACCCTCGAGCTCGATGTGGCGCGTCGCGTTCAGAGGTCGAGCTCGAGCATGCGGATGGCGTTGCCGCGTACGAGCTTGTACACGACATCGTCGGGAAGCCCGGCCATCAACTCCTGCGCCACCTTCTTCGTGTGCGGCCACGTGGAGTCGGTGTGCGGGTAATCGGTCTCGAATGTCGTGTTGTCGACGCCGACCGTCTGGAGCGACTCGATGCCGTGGCGATCCCGGAAGAAGCAGCCGAACACCTGGCGGTAGTAGTAGGTGGACGGCGGCTCCGGCACGATGTCACGCACGCCACCCCACGCGCGGTGCTCGAGCCACACGTCGTCGGCTCGCTCGAGGATGTACGGGATCCAACCGATCTGACCTTCACTGTACGCGAGCTTCAGGTCCGGGAATCGAACCAGCACGCCCGAGAACAGGAAATCGGTGAGCGACGACATGGCGTTGCCGAAGCTCAACGTGGCCGCGACCGCCACCGGAGCGTCGGCGGACGTCGCCGGCATCTTCGACGACGACCCGATGTGCATGCAGACGACGGTGCGCGTCTCCGCGCACGCGGCGAAGAAGGGGTCCCATTCGCCGGTATGGATACTCGGCAGGCCGAGCACGGCCGGGATCTCGCTGAAGCACACGGCGTGCGCGCCCCGCTCGGCGTTGCGGCGCACCTCGGCCGCCGCCAGCTCGGCGTCCCAGAGCGGGATGATCGGCAGGGGGATCAGACGGCCGCCGCTGTCGCCGCACCATTCGTCGACCATCCAGTCGTTGTACGCGTAGACGCATGCCTCGGCGAGCTCACGGTCCTTCGCCTCCAGGAACGTCTGACCGCAGAAGCGCGGGAAGCTGGGGAACGAGAGCGACGCCTCGACCCAGTTCAGCTCCATGTCGTCGACCCGGGCCTTCGGCTCGTAGCAGCCGGGGCGCATCTCGTCGTACGTCATCGGCGACATCGTCATGTCGTCGCGATCGAAGCCGACGGCGGCGACGTGCCGCTTGTGGATGTAGACGAGGTCCTCGTACACCCAGCAGTCGGCCTGCGGGCCATCGGGGTCGAAGGTCTGCTCGTACGTGCCGCCGCCGACATGGCGCATCGTGCCGATGCCGCGCCGCTCGACCCGAGGGGCCTTGTCGCGGTGCTTCGCCGGCAGCCACCGTTCCCACACGTGTGCCGGTTCGACCACGTGGTCGTCGACGCTCACGATCTTCGGGAAGTCGTCCGCCACCTGGTCCCTCCGTCGCGGTGATCTGACGGGTCGTCAGATCCTAGCCGCTGCCGACCGCAATGAGATCAGTCGCACTTCGTGTCGTTCGGCGGTGACTGGAGGTCGACGAGGTACTTCGTCACCTTGTCATCGACGCAGGTGTTGCCGGCGGTCGCGAAGGACGTGTGTTGTGTGCCCTCGGCCGTGACGAGCACGCCCGACGACAGCTCGCCCGCGAGCCCCTGCGCCCATTTCAGCGGGGTCGCGGGGTCGTTGGTGGTGCCGATGACGAGAATGGGCGGCGTGCCGTCGACCCGGATCGGCGCCAGGTTCTTCACCGGGGGCACGGGCCAGTACGCGCAGACGAGCCCGGCGTTGAGGAGCGAGACGCCGACACGGGGCGCGGCGGCACGGAACTGCGGCTCGGCAGCCTCGTAGGCGTCGGGCCCGCCCACCGGCGGCCCGTCCCGACAGCCGATGGCCCAGAACGCGGGCTGCGACGAATCGTAGGTGCCGTCGTCGTGACGGCCCGTGTACTCGTCCGAGAGCGCGAGCAGGCGTTCTCCGTCACCGCGTAGTGCGGCGGCCAGCGCCTGCTCGAGCTGCGGGTATCCCGCCCGGCCCGAATACAGAGCTTGTGCGACGCCGAGGTCGAACTCGCCCCCGCCCAACGTTCGACCACCGCCGGCTGCAAGCGGCTGGGCGTCGATCTGGGCGGCAAGCTGATCGAATGCGCCGGCCGAGTTGCCGGCGTTGTAGAAGGGGCAGCGCCGGTTCGCCGAGCAGTTCGCCAGGAACGCGTCGAGCGAACGCTCGAACCCGCCGGCCTGTTCGGCGCCGATCTCGAGCGCGCTCAGGTTCGGGTCGATGGCGCCGTCGAGGACGAGCGCTCGCACCTTCTTCGGGAACAGCTTGGCGTAGAGCGTGCCGAGGTATGTCCCGTACGAGTACCCCACGTAGGTGAGCTTCTTGTCGCCGACGGCTTGGCGAATGCGGTCCATGTCGCGGACCGTGCTCTCGCTCGAGACGTACGGCAGCAGGTCGCCGCTGCGGGCTTCGCACGACTGAGCGAGTTGCTGGAGCTTGGTGGCGAGGTCGGCGCGCTCGGCCGGAGTGTCGGGCGAGTAGTCGGCGGAGAACACGCCGTCGAGGTTGTCCTCACACTTCACGGGGCTGGTTTCTCCGCTCCCGCGCGGGTCGAAGCCGACGATGTCGAAGCGCTTCGTGATCTCGTCGGGAAGGATGCTCGCGAAGTCCCGCGCGAACTTTGTACCGGGGGCGCCGGGACCTCCCGGGTTCATGAGCAGCGAGCCGATGCGCTGCTTCCGATCGGTGGCGCGCACCCGCAGCAGCGCGACCTTCATCGTCTTGCCATTGTCAGGGTGCTCGTAGTCGAGGGGCACCGTGAGCTTGGCGCAGTCGCTGCCGTCGCCGCAGCTCTTCCAGACGAGCTTCGGCGTCGGCGCCGTCGCCGGCGTCGGCGAGGCGTGCGTCGTCGCGCCGGCGAGGTGTGTGCCGGAAACGACACCGAGCGACGCGATCGCGACGCAGAGCGCGGCAGAAAGAACCCGGCGGGGGTGCACGACGGCGGAGCTTACGGCCGAACGCTCACGCGAAGGCCGCGCCTCCCTTGTCCAAGGACGGGGCGACCCCGCGGGCAACGGCCTCGATCGGGGTCAGGCCGGAGATCGTGATGGACACCGGCACGATGCGGGATGATGACATGACGATGGGTCGCTTGGACGGAAGAGTGGCGCTGATCACCGGCGCGGCGGGCGGGATCGGCAGGGTCGCAGCCGAGCTGTTCGCCGGCGAGGGCGCTCGTGTCGTCATCGCCGACGTGGTCGAAGGCGACGGGAAGGCGACCGTGGAGGCTATCCGCGACGCCGGCGGGCACGCCGCGTTCGTCGAGGCTGACGTGTCCAATGCCGCCGAGGCCGAGGCGATGGTCCGGTTCGCGCTCCACACGTTCGGCGGCCTGCACGTCCTCTACAACAACGCCGGCATCCTCCCGCCCGACGACGCCGGGACGCTCGACACGCCCGAGTCCACTTGGGAGCGCGTGATGGCCGTGAACCTGAAGGGCGTCTGGCTCGGCTGCAAGTACGGGATCCCGGCGTTGCTCGAGTCGGGCGGCGGCTCGATCGTGAACGTGTCGTCGCTCGTCGCGCTGATGGGATCCGCGGTGCCGCAGATCGCGTACACCGCGAGCAAGGGCGGCGTACTGGCGATGACCCGGGAGATCGCGGTCGAGTACGCCCGTCGTGGGATCCGGGCGAACGTGTTGTGCCCGGGACCGATCGAGACGCCGCTCATGGCCGAGCTGATGTCCGATCCGCAGTGGGCCGCGCGCCGGCTCGTTCACATCCCGATGGGCCGCCCGGGCCAGGCGCCGGAGATCGCGCGTGCCGCGCTGTTCCTGGCATGCGACGATTCCTCGTTCATGACCGGGACGACACTCGTCGTCGACGGCGGCATCACCGCCGCCTACGTGACACCGGAATAGGCGGGGAGCGCGATGAGTAGCGGGTTGGCGCTCGACGACCTTCGGGAACACATCGGCGCGGGCGACGTCGACACCGTGCTCGTCGCTTTTCCCGATCTCCAGGGTCGCCTCATGGGCAAGCGCGTGACCGGGCACTACTTCCTGGACCACGTCGTCGACGGCGACGGCATCGAGGCGTGCAACTACCTCCTCGCGGTGGACGTCGAGATGACGCCGGTACCCGGTTACACCTTCGCCAACTGGGACCAGGGCTACGGCGACATGAAGGCCGTCCCCGATTTCGCGACGCTGCGTCCGGTCCCGTGGCTCGAGAAGACCGCCATCGTGCTGTGCGACCTCGTCGACGAAGAGACGGGAACGCCGGTCGAGGTGTCGCCACGCCGGATCCTCCAGCGCCAGGTCGAGCGGGCCGCCGCCGCCGGCTATTCGGTCAAGTGCGCCTCGGAGCTCGAGTTCTTCCTCTTCCGCGACTCGTACGAGGAAGCGGCGGCCAAGGGCTACGCCGGCCTGGAACCGCATTCGCCGGTCATCGAGGACTACCACGTGCTCCAGACCACGCGGGACGAGTACCTGATCCGCGCGATCCGAAACGCGATGGACGCCTCGCGGGTCCCGGTCGAGTTCTCGAAGGGCGAAGCGGGCCGGGGACAGCACGAGATCAACCTCGAGTACGCCGACGCGCTCGAGATGGCCGATCGCCACGTGATCTACAAGAACGGCGCCAAGGAGATCGCGTCGCTGGCGGGCCGGTCGATCACGTTCATGGCGAAGTACTCGATGGACGAGGTCGGCTCGTCCTGCCACGTGCACTCGAGCGTGTGGGACGGCAACGGCGCGACCTCGCTCATGTGGAGCGACGCCGGGCCGCACAATCTCTCTGACGTGTTCAGGGGCTGGCTCGGCGGGTTGCTCGCGACAGGCCGCGAGCTCGCGTGGCTCTTCGCGCCGAGCGTCAACTCGTACAAGCGCTATCAGCCCGAGTCGTGGGCGCCGACCGCGCTGGCGTGGGGGCGCGACAACCGGACGTGCGGGTTCCGGGTCGTCGGCCACGGCGCGGGCTACCGGGTCGAGTCCCGCCTCCCGGGCGCCGACGTGAACCCGTACCTCGCGTTCGCGGCGACGATCGCCGGCGGCCTCCACGGGATCGAGCACGACCTCGATCCGGGCGCGCCGTACGACGGGAACGCCTACGCCGGCGAGGGCCTCGAGCGCGTGCCGGCGACCTTGGTGGATGCCATTGGCGAGCTCGAGCGCAGCGAGGTCGCGGTCAAGGCGTTCGGCTCCGACGTGCACGAGCACCTCGTGAACACGGCGCGCCAGGAGTGGGCCGGCTTCAACCGCGTCGTGACCGACTGGGAACGCCGCCGCAACTTCGAGCAGTTTTAGCTGAATGATCACGCGCCCGTTGATCGCGGTGCCCGCCTACCCGGTGAAGGCGGGACGGGTGCAGGGCTGGGAGAAACCGGGCGTGGCCGCGCCGACGCCGTACGTCGAGGCATTGCATCGCGCCGGCGCGCTGGAGGCGATCCTCATGCCGGTCGCGATCGAAGACGCCGACGCCGCGGAGCGGCTCGAACGGTTCGACGGGCTCTTGCTGATGGGCGGCGGCGACCTCCACCCCGAGGAGTACGGACAGAAGCGTCGCGACGAGATCTACGGCGTCATCCCCCACCGGGACCGCTTCGAGCTCGCCCTCGCACGCGCCGCCGTCGATCACGGAATCCCCACACTGGCGATCTGCCGGGGCCACCAGGTCCTGAACGTCGCGTTGGGCGGCTCGCTCGACCAGCACATCACCGACCGCGACGGCATCCTCCCCCACGGCAAGCCCGGTGTCCCGGGCGGATCGACCGTGCACGACGTCGAGATCGAGCCCGGATCCCGGCTGGCGTCCGCGATGGGCGTCACGCACGCGTCGTGCTCGTCACACCACCATCAGGCGGTCGAGCACACGGGCGACGGGCTGCGGGTCAGCGCCCGGGCTCCCGACGGCGTGATAGAGGGCATCGAGCTCGAAGGCGATGCATGGATCGTCGGGGCGCAGTGGCACCCGGAGGACACCGCCGCCGAGGACCCGGCCCAGCAACGGCTGTTCAACGCGTTCGCGCGTCAGGCAGGCGCGATCACGCCGTGAACCGGCGGCGGCGAATCGCTTTCGCCGGCGAGCGATCGGATGAGCTCCTCGGCGTCGTCCAGCGGGGCCACGCGCCGGGGTAGATCGGCGAACGGGTACCGGCCGCTCGCGAGCAGATCCAGCGCGGCACGGTACGCGGCCGAGTCGACGCCGAGCGCACCGACGATCCGGAGCTCCTTGAACACGATGTGGTCGGGCTGGAACTCGCGCACCGGACCACCCCGTGTCCCGGCCACGACGACCGTGCCTCCGGCGCGGGCGAGCGCGACGGCCTGTGCGAAGGCTTCGGGCGCCTTGGCCGTGACGTCGACAACGACAGCGGCACGCCCGCCGGTCGCATCGCGCAGAGCACGTACCGGATCGGTCTCCGCGACGTCGACGGTCAGATCGGCGCCGAAGTCGCCGGCGATGGCGAGCCGCTGCGCGTCGCGTTCTCCGCGCCCGGTGATCATCACGAAGGCGGCGCCGGCGTGCTTCGCCGCCGCGGCCGCAGAGAGACCGCGCACGCCCGGACCGAGCACCGCGACGACGTCGCCCGCTCCCGTGCCGGGCAGCGTGACGGCCCAGCGCACACCGGCCCCGACTGGGTTGAACAACGTGGCGACGACCGAGTCGAGCACGTCCGGTATGCGATGCACGATCGCGTCGGGACCGACGTACTGCGACTCCGCGTAGCCGCCCCACAGTCCGGGGGGCCTGTCGACGGGGATGTACCCGTACATGTCGGCCAGGCCGTGACGTTCACAGCGCTGATACGTGCCGGCGCGGCACGCGTCGCACACGCGGCACGACTGGAACACCTCGACCGCGACCCGGTCGCCGGCGGCGACGCCCCAACGTTGCGCGGCCCTGTCACCGATGCTCTCGAGCACACCCACGGTCTCGTGCCCGGGGACGAACGCGAACCCGCCGGCGAGGTGGCCGGTGTACTGCTCGTGGTCCGTGCCGCACAGTCCGCAAGCCTCGACGCGGAGCACCGCGTCGTCGTCACCGTGCTCGGGAACGGGGAGCTCGCGCGCGACGAGCGTTCGGGGCTTCTCGAGCACCAACGCGCGCGCCGATCGGGCCGACACGACCGCGGAGGCTACCGGCGTCCCTTCGCGCCCGTTTCGGCGTGCTCCAGCTCGAGCAGGAAGGCCTTGCGCTCCGGGCCGCCGCCGTAGTTGCCGACGCCTCCGGCGGCGGGCACCACGCGATGGCACGGGACGACGATCGCCACCGGGTTGGAGCCGACCGCGTTGCCGACGGCGCGGGCCGCACTGGGCTTGCCGACCTGCGCCGCCAGCGCGCCGTACGTGGTGACGTGCCCGCTCGGGATGCGCGCCGTCGCCTCGAGCACCTGCCGCCGGAACCCGCCCGTGAGCGACCAGTCGATCACGAGGTCGAATACCCGGCGCCGGCCCGCGAAGTACTCATCCAGCTCGCGGCGAACCGGGTCGAGACGGACGGGCGCTTCCACGACGCGAGGTGAGATGCGCTCGGCGAGGTCGTCAAGCACGTGGGCCGGGTCGAACGCCAGTCGCACCAGACCCTGCGGCGTCACCGCCACGAGGAGGTCACCCACCGGGGAGTCGACCGTTGCCACGGCCACGTCGATCAGGCCCTCGCGGTCGGCGGCGGCGATGGCGGAGATGGTCGCGGCCTCGGCCTGCGTGTTGACGTCGACGACGGCGCCGCGACGAAGTGCGGCCTCGATGTCCTCGAGCTCAGTGTTCGTCATGTGCGTACTCCTTTCGCAGGTGCGCGATCCCTTCGTGCACGTTCTGACGCGCCGCCGCCTCCGAGATGTCGAGGATGCGCCCCACCTGTCGGAACGGGAGGTCCGACACGAACCGCAACACGATGGCGGCGCGTTGCTTCGGAGGGAGCTTGCCGACCGCCTCCCACAGCCCGTGATCGGGCAGCGTCACCGCCGGCGCCGGCATCTCCGGGAGATCGGCCGCCGGCACGGGACGCCGTACCCGCCCGCGGTGGGCGTCGATCGCCTTGCGGTGAGCGATCGTGAGCACCCACGCCCGCAGGTTCGAGCCGTCTTCGAGCCGCGGGTATGCCCGCAACGCGGCGGTGAACGTCTCCTGCAAGCAGTCGTCGGCGTCGTCGGGCCCCACGGAGAACACGAGGAACCGGTAGACGGCGTCGCGATGCCGGTCGAGAAAGGTCTGGAACGGCGGCGGGCTCACACTCTTATCAACGTCCGCCGGGCGCAGTTCGTGAGGTCGAAGCGCGGATTTCTGCTACTTCGTCGCCGTCGGAGCCACCGGTCCACCGACGGCGTGCGTGATGGGGAGCGGGGTCGCGGCGAGCAGGAACTCGTAGACGCCGTCGGCGGCGCAGTCGGCCGCCAGCTCGTCGAGGTGCCACAGCTGGCCTTGCACGAGCCCCATGTCGCGCAGGTCGATCATGTGCACCGGCAGCAGCGCGGCGGGGTCCTCGCTCGGCCACACCTCGAACACCAGCGTGTCGGTCGCGACGGCGGCGACCTGCTTGTCGTGCAGGTACTCGATCGCCCCGACGCCGAGCCCCGGGCTGGGATCGCCGAACCGTTGCCGGTCGCCGCGGCGCAGCCACTCCATCTGGCCCGTGCGCACCAGCAACACGTCCCCCGACTCGACGGCCACCGCTGCCTGCTGCTCGGCGGTGGCGAGGTCGTCGCCGCCGATGGCGTAGCTGTCGTCGAAGTACTCGACGCCCTTGAGGCGGGCGATGTCGAGCAGGACGCCACGAGTGACGATCGGCCCATAGTGCTCGACGCCGAGCTCGGCGGCCCCGGCGTCCTGGGTGACCACGGAGTCGGCCGTGTTGTTGTAGAGCAGCCCCTCGTAGCCGACGTGCGCGAGCCCGTCCCAGTGCGTCGCCGCTTGCACACCCATCTCGACGAGGTCGTCGCTGGTCGTGAAGTCGGCCGGGTCCCCGGTGAAAGGCGCGTTGGCCATGATCATCGTGCGCTTCGGGTTGATGCGACCCGGGATCACACCGGTCTGCGGCCCCTCCTCGTCGTAGGGGATCGACAGCGAGAAGCTGACGCCCCGCCGCACGGCGGCGACGCCGCGCCGCACCGCCTCCGGGGTGATGAAGTTGAGGGTCCCCCGCTGGTCGTCGTCGCCCCAGCGGCCCCAGTTCGAGACCCGCTTCGCCAGCTGCTTCAACTCGTCGGGCAGCGGCACGACTACCTCCTTTTGGCGTGAATCACGTGCCCATACGGCATGTAGATGACGCCAAAAGCGCTCACTTCGCGGTGTACTGCTTGCGGAGCTCGTGCTTGAGGACCTTGCCGGTCGCGTTGCGCGGCAGCACGTCGACGATCTCGAGCTGCTCGGGGACCTTCTGGGTCATCAGCCCCGCGTCCGTGCAGAAGTCGAAGATGTCCTCGAGGTTCGGTGGCGCCTCCTTGTCGGCGGGGACGACGATCGCGCACGCCCGCTCCCCCGACGCGTCGTCCTGCAACCCGATGACGGCGACGTCGCCGATCCCGGGGTGCGTGAACAGCAGGTCCTCGATCTCCTTGGCGCTGATCGTCTCGCCCTTGCGGATGATCACGTCCTTGAGCCGGCCCGTGATCGCGATGTAGCCGTCGGCGTCCTGGAAGCCGAGGTCGCCGGTGCGGAACCAGCCGTCGTCGTCGAACGCGTCCGGGTCGAGCGACGAGTCGACGTACCCGCGGAAGAGCATCGGGCCCTTCACACGGATCTCACCCTCCTCGCCCGGCTTGGCAACCGATTCGTCGAGCTTGACGATCTTCACCTCGACGCCCGGCGTCGTGCGGCCTTCGGTCTCGGCCAGCTTCACGTCCGGGTCCTCGACCGTCGCCATCGCCAGGATGGGACACTCGGTGAGCCCGTACCCGGACACGACGCCGACGCCGCCGAGCTCCTTCTTCACGTCGTAATGCAGCTGGACGGGCTTGGCCGCTCCGCCGCCCGGGAACGCACGCGCGGTCGGAAGCAGCTTCTCGCCCGGGTTCGCGCGTTGCGCTGCCAGGTACGCCATGTGGAACGGCGTGCCCGCGCCGGCGAGCGTGACGCCTTCGCGTTGCATCACAGGGATCGTCGTGGCGGGATCGAAGGACTCGATGACGATCGTCTTGAAGCCGACCATCATCGAGCTGAACAGCCAGCCGATTCCACCGATGTGCGTGAACGGGAACACGAGCGCGCTCACGTCATCCGGTTCGATCGCGAGCGCCTTCGTCATGCCGTACGCGGACGCCATGATTGTGCGGTCGGTGTGTTGCGCGCCCTTCGGGTCGGCGGTCGTCCCCGACGTGTAGAACGCCCATCGCACCGGCGCGTCGTCGGGCGACGACGGTGGCGTCGGCGGCGGCGCGAGCGACGCCGGGTCCGCGTCGGGCAGCTTGCGGTCGACGACCAGCACGTCGAGCCCCGGCTGCGCGGCCGAGATCTCGCGCGCCATGCCCTCGTAGTCGAACGCCTTCCAGGTCGACGGGACGATCAGCAGCTTCGCGCCGGTCTGCTTCGTCACGAAGCCGACTTCGCGGTGGCGGTAGATGGGCAGGATCGGGTTCTGGACGGCGCCGAGCCGAGCGAGCGCGCCGACCAGCACGAGCGACTCGTGCCACGTCGGCAGCGCCCACGACACGGGCGTGCCTTCGCCGACGCCTAGCTCGGCGAGGCCGGCGGCGGCGCGCTCGGCGGCATCGCGGTACTCGCGGTAGGTCATCGTGCGCAGGTCCTCGTCGACGAGCATGGTCGTGTCGGGCGTCTCGGCGACCCGCCGCTCGATCAGCTCCCACAGGGTCCTGGCGTCCGTGATCATGTCTCCACCCTTGCGTCAGGCGGTGATCCCGCCGTCGAACGACACGATGCTGCCCGTCATGTAGCGGGCGTCGTCCGAGGCGATATAGGCGATGACCCCCGCGACTTCCTCGGGCTCGGCGTACCCCAGCGGCGACGTCACGCGCGCGAACTCCTTCAGGTTCACACCTTCGGGCATCGTGAACCCGGCGATCATCGGCGTGTTCATGCCGCCGGGCGCGACTGCGTTCACGCGTACGCCGCGCTTGACGTACTCGACCGACAGTGCGCGGGTGAGGTTCACGACGCCGCCCTTGGACGCGCAATACGCGGCCGAGTAGGGCTGACCCATCAGGCCGGCGTTCGACGCGACGTTGACGATCGCGCCCCCGCCTTCGAGCATGTGCGGCAGCGCGGCCTGGCACATGAGGAACGTGCCGGTGAGGTTGACGCCGAGGATCGCCGACCAGCGCTCGTACGTCTCGTCGACGGTGTGCGCGAAGCCGCCGATCCCGGCGGAGTTCACGAGCACCTGGGGGCGGCCGAGGTCGGCGGCGACGGCGTCCATCGTGCTCTTCACCGCCGCGGGATCCGTGACGTCGACCTGATAGGCGCGGGCGCTGCCGCCCCGCTCGCCGATCTCGGCCGCCGTCTTCTCGGCGGCGTCGACGTCGAGATCGACGGCGGCGACCGCGGCGCCCTCGTCCCCGAAGCGATGGGCGGTGGCGCGCCCGAGCCCGGAGCCGGCCCCGGTCACGACCGCGACGTGGTCCGTGAAGCGCGTCATGTGCCCCCTCCTGGGCCCCGATTCCGGCGCCCCGCGAGAATCTAACGCCCCGTCAGACCGGCGTCAGAAGGTCGGGTACGGTCACGGCCCGTGGCATCCGTGGGAACCAGCCCGCGCACGACAGCGGACTTGCTGCGCGCGGCGGCGGCCGCGCATCCCGATCGCGAGGCGTACGTCCACGGCGAGAAGCGGGTCTCGTACGCCTGGCTGGACCGCGCCGCGGACGGGTTCGCCGCGACCCTCCTCGACACGGGCGTGGATCCCGGCGACGTCGTGTGCCTGCTGCTCCCGTCGTCGATCAAGTTCGCGACCTGCTACCTGGGCGCGCTGCGCGCCGGTGCGATCACGTCGGCGATCAACCTGCGGCTGGGCCCGGGCGAGAAGGCGAGCATCCTGGAGCGTACGGAACCGGCGGTGACAATCGTCGGCGACGGCGTCGAGCTCGCCGACGGCGTGGAGGCGGGCAACCGGATCCACGTCTCCGAGCTCGGCCACGCCTTCGGCGCCGAGCGGCCGCTCTCGCTCCCGAAGTTGGCGCCGACCGACGCTGCGTGCATCGTGTGGACGAGCGGGACGACCGGTCAGCCGAAAGGCGCGGTGTACGACCACGCCGCGATGGAGGTGATCTCGCGCAACATCGGCGAGCTCACGCGCCCGGGTGACCGCCGACTCCTGGCACTGCCGTTCCCACACGTCGGCTACATGACCCGCATGTGGGACGAGCTCGCGAACGGCACGACCTTGGTGCTCGTGGGCGAGCCGTGGTCGGCCGAGGAGTCGCTGCGGCTCATCCGCGACGAGGCCATCACGATGGCCACCGGCGTCCCCACGCAGTGGTCGCTCGTGCTCGCGCACCCGGATGTCGAACGGACCGACTTCTCCGGGCTGCGCGTGGGCGCGCTCGGCGGTGCGTCGATCGCGCCCGACCTCGTGCGCCAGATCCGCAAGGCGCTCGGCTGCCCCGTCATCACCCGCTACACGAGCACAGAGGCGGGCGTGTGCACGAGCACGCTCGTGGACGACGACGCCGAAGTGGTCGCGACGACAGTCGGACGTCCGGCCCCGGAGGTGGAGCTGCGCATCGTCGATCCCGCCGACGGGAGCGAGCAGCCCGCCGGAGTGGTGGGCGAGGTGCGCTGCCGGTCGGCGGCGATGATGCGCGGCTACTGGCGCGACCCCGAGCGGACGGCCGAGGCGATCGACGCAGACGGGTGGCTGCACACCGGCGACCTCGGCTTCGTGGGCGCCGACGGGAACCTCCGAATCGTCGGACGGCTGAAGGAGATGTACATCCGCGGTGGGTACAACGTGTACCCGTCAGAGGTCGAGGCGGTGCTCGCCGAGCATCCATCCGTGGCGCGTGCCGCCGTGGTCGGTGCGCCCGACCCCGTTCTCGGCGAGGTGGGCGTCGCGTTCGTCGTGCCGGCGCCCGGCTCACCGACGCCCACGCGCGACGTATTGCGGTCGTGGTGCCGCGACCGCCTCGCGGATTACAAGGCCCCCGATCGAGTCGAGGTGGTAGACGATCTGCCGCTCACCTCGATGCTCAAGGTCGACAAGCGCGCGCTGGTCGCGCAGACAACGGAGGAGAGATGACAACCGAAGCGACGATCCAGCCCGTCGGCAGCGGCGACACCAGCGAGAAGCCGATCAAGCTCGGTGGCGCGCTGTTCACGATGGTGGAGCCCCATCCCGGGCACGAGGTCGCGTACAACCGCTGGTACGAGCGTGACCACTTCTACGCCGGCTGCATGATCGGCGCCTGGACGGTCTCCGGCGCTCGCTACGTGGCGACACGCGCGTGCAAGGAGAAGCGGTATCCGTCCGATTCACCGATCACACCGGACCCGATGATCGGCTCGTTCCTCGCGCTCTACTGGATCCTCGCCGGGCGGTTCGGCGAGTGGATGAAGTGGGGCACCGAGCAGGTGAACTGGCTCCACGCCAACAACCGGATGTTCTCCGAGCGCGACCACATCCACACGCTCATGTACAAGTTCCTCGACGAGCAGCACGCGCGCCCGGACGGCGTGCCGGCCGAGCTCGCGCTCGACCACCACTTCCCGGGGCTCGTCGCCGTGATCGGCGAGGTCGCCGACGGGAAGACGCACGACGATGTGGTGGCTTGGTTCCACGCGCGGCCGTGCCCGGCCGAGGTGATGACGGCGTTCACGCCCGTGCCGCTGTTCCAGGACGCGCCGAGCGACGTTCCCCGCAACGAGGAAACCGACCGCTTCCTCCAGCTCTACTTCCTCGACGAGGACCCCCTCGAGGTGTTCGACGATCGATTCGGCGGGCTCGGCAAGGAGTTCGACGCCAGCGGCCTCGGCCGCATCCTGTTCGTCTCGCCCTTCCTCGCCACCGTCCCCGGCACCGACCGCTACACCGACCAGCTCCGGTAGATGCGTACCTGAAGCCCGCTCAGCGAACGCCAGGTACGCATCAGCGAGGTAGGTACGGGCAGTGGCGGCAACCGGAGTCGCAGCATTCGCCGCGCTCCCACAGGTACTCGGCGGTCATCACGAACAGGCCCGTGACCGGATCGAGATAGCCGGGCTCACCGTTCACGATCGCGTTCTCGTGGGCGGCAACGATCTCGTCGTAGCCCGGAGTGGTCGGCGGCAAGCGGCTGGAGTGCGGGATGCGCAGTTCGTCGGGCAACGGTCCGGTCCCCACCGACCGACCATTCAAACAGCGGCGCCCCGCAGGCGCGGCAGCACCTTGCGCTCGAAGAGCTCGAGGCTCTCCCAGGCGACGTCGGGGGGAATGCCGCCCATGAGCGGGTGCAGGATGAGCGTGCCGAAGTCGCCGAGCTCCTCGGCAAGCTCGACGCACTCGTCCGGCGTCACGACGCGGTACACGCCGCTCTTGCGCACGTCGTCGACGTCCTTGGCGTGTACGTCGACGGCCGAGCGTTGCCCCGGCGTCTGCCAGCTCTCGTACACGTTGGCCTCGTGCAGCGCGTGCGGGCCGATCTTCGCCCACGCCGCCTCCGGGTCCTCGGCCACGTGCACGAACCCCGGACCCGCGGGGAGGCTGATGAACCCCTGGTCGAACCCGACCTTTGCGCACTCCTCGCCGTAGATCTCGGCCAGCTTCGGATCGCCGATGGCAGGGAACATAGGAAGACGCAGCCGCGCCGCGCGCCTCGCCGCGACCTCGGTGGACCCGCCGATCATCATCATCGGGTGCGGCTGGGTCATCGGCTTCGGCGTCACCTGCACGGTCCGGCCGCGCCATTCGAACGGCTCACCGGTCCACGCCTTGCGCATGACGTCGACGTACTCCTCGAGCAGCTTCCCGCGCTGCTTGCGATCGACGCCCGCCATCTCGAACTCCTCGTACCGATAACCGACACCGGCGACGAAGCTGACCCGCCCGCCGCTGGCGAGATCCAGGACGGCGAGCTCTTCCGCCAGCCGCACCGGGTCGTGCAGCGGCACGAGGATGGCGGCGATGTTGATCCCGATGCGCCTGGTGCGTCCCGCGACCGCCGCCGCCATCGTCACCGGCGCCGGGACGTACCCGTCCTCGGCGCCGTGGTGCTCGGACAGCACGACGAAATCGATGCCGCGTTCATCCCCCCACCTCGCCTGGTCGAGGCACGCGGCGTACAGCTCGGGGTGGGTCGCCGAGCCCCAGCTCGGGGCACGAAGGTCGTATCGGAGGCCGAGCATTGCCATGGCGCGACTCCAGGGTCAGCGGGTGAGATTCGGTCCGACGTCGGCGCCGAAGCGCTCGATCTGGTCACACAGCTCGTCGATCGAGCGCGACTGGAATCGCACCTGGAGGTGCGACACGCCCATCGCGCCGTACTCGTTCATCGATTCGGCCAGCTTCTCGGGCGGGCCGGTGATCGTGCCGCGCGCGACCTCCCAGCCGGGCTCACCGACGTACATCGCCTCGGTGATGACGCCGATCTCGGGCTCGGCGCCGGGGCGGACCTCGTCCCGATGGGC
>DASYQJ010000047.1:0-35711 GCA_036005605.1 Acidimicrobiia bacterium | reverse complement strand
AACCACTCGGCCACGGCCGGATGGAAGCCGTCGATGGCGAAGCCCCGACCCCCCTGCCCGATCGGGGGCGCGAGCTCAGGTGCGGTCAGCTGGGTCACCTCGCTCATTGTGCCGCGAGGGTATGACGGTTACCTCGAGCGTCGGGTCGGAAACCTCGCGCCGAGCACCGGTTTCCGACCATCGGGGCGGTGGCGCTGCCGGCGGCGCTGCCTACAGCGTGGCGAAGGCCGAGGAGGAGAGGGCGAGGTCGTCGGCGAGCGCCGGGTCACCCTCCACCCGTCGGGCCAGCGCCGCGGGCGCCACCCGCTCCGAGACGCACCGGCACCAGTCGACGACGTCGGCGGTCAGCACCACGTCGGGGCTCTCCCCCATCTCGCTGAACCCGAGGGGGATCAGCCAGTCGCCGCCGCCCTCCCCGGTGAGGACGACCCGGGCCGTCTTGCCGCGGTGGGCGCGCCCGGCGACCTCCAGGGCGGCGGGCATCGCCGTCACCGACACGTCGGCCATGAGCCGGAGCGAGCCGGCGGGAGGCGCCTCGAGCGGCTGCCCGAGGAGGCGACGGAGGTCGTCGGCGTGAGTCCACGTCTCGAACGACCGCGCCACGAGCAGCGAGTTGCGCGTGAAGTGCAGCGCGAGCCACTGGACGCCGGCGTCGGCGTTGGCGGGATCGGTCGCCCAGCGCCGCACGGCATCGACCGCTTCACGCCACCGTTCCCGGGCGTCGGCGAGCGGACGATCGCGGTAGCGCTCGATGAACACCGAAGTGCGGGCCTCGACCGCGGTCTCCGCGATCTCGGGCTCTGTCGTCACGCCGAGCGAGGCCGCGAACGAGCTCTCCATCGCCGCCAGGTGGATCACGAGCTCGCGCAGCGTGAGACCGTTGAACGTGGTCCGGTCGAGGGCGTCGTCGGGGATCGAGTCGAGCAGCGCGTCGAGGCGCCTGGTCTCGGTCAGGTAGACGGCCAGAAAGGGGTCATCGGGCGCGGAGCGCCCCAAAGACGTTGGCCGCCGCGCCCTCGCCGCTTCCAGCACGGTGTCGTGCAGCTCGGGCGGAGGCGTGAGCGCCTCGGTCGCGCCGATCCACGCGGCGGCGTTCCGAAGCCGCGCGACCTCGTCGGCGACGTGCGGCGCCCGCTCGAGGTACTCCTCGACCGCGACAGCCTCGTCGGCGTCCACCGCGTCGAGCGCGTACGCGCCGAGCAGCTCGTCGAGCATCGTGTCGTCGGTGCTCATCGGCTACTCGCTCCTCCCCACGGTCTCGGTCTCGAGCACACCGGCGATGCGGCGCAGGCCCAGGCGCAGCCGGGACTTCGCCGTCCCTTCGGGGATGCCGAGCACTTCGGCCACCTGCCGGTAGGTCTTGCCGCCGAAGTACGCGAGCTGGATGGCGCGCCGCTGGTCGTCGGGAAGCGTCGCCAGCGCCGAGCGGACCCGCTCGGCGGTGACGAGCGCGATCGCCATTTCCTCGACGTCGGGCGTCGTCTCGGGCCGAGCGGCGTCCTTGATCGCGCGGCGGCGGCGTGCCTCCTCGCGGCGGACGTGGTCGACGGCCCGGCGGTGGGCGAGGGTGCCGAGCCACGTGCGGAGCGATCCGCGGTCGGGATCGAACGCGTCGGGACGCTCCCAGAAAGTGACGAACACGTCCTGGGAGACGTCTTCGGCGGCGCGAGCGTCGCCGATGACCCGCAGCGCGAGCCCGTACACGAATGAAGCGAACTGGGCATAGATCTCGTTGAGCGCGCCTTCCTCGCCGGCGATCAGCCGGTCCCGCGTGGTGCGCTCCCACTGGCTCGGACGGACGTCCCTGCCCGCCTGCCGTCCGACGTGCTCGGTCACGCTCCTGCCCCCCACGTTGCGTACTTCGTCACAACCAGTTCGCGCGGATCACCGCAATTCGGGGCGAAGGCGGACGCCTCGGACGCCCGATCATCCACCGCTTCGACGGCGAACGAACAGGTTTAGGCTCCGCACGCGCGGCCAGGAGGATAGCTGTGGCAGACCGATACGACCTCGTCATCGTCGGGATGGGCTCGGGCGGCATGGTGGCGGCCGAGTTCGCCGCCACGCTCGACCTCAAGGTGGCCGTGGCCGAACGAGGCCGGGTCGGTGGCGACTGTCTATGGACGGGGTGCGTCCCGAGCAAGGCGCTCCTGGCGGCGGGCAAGGTCGCCCATCACATGCGCACGGCCGACGACTTCGGCATCGAGCCGGTCGAGCCCAAGGTCGACGGGGCAAGCGTGTGGAAGCACATCAACGCCGTGCAGCAGGAGATCGCGTCGACCGACGACAACCCGCAGCGCTTCGTCGACATGGGCATCGACATCATGTACGGGTCGGCCAGGCTCACCGGGAAGAACACGGTGCAGGTCGGCGACCGGACCCTCGAGACCCGCTACGTGCTGTTGTGCACGGGCAGCCGTCCGGCCGTGCCTCCCATCGAGGGTCTCCAGGACGCCGGGTTCGTCACGAGCGAGAACCTGTTCGAGCTCGAGGACCCGCCGGCCAGCTTCGTGAACATCGGCGGCGGCCCGATCTGCGTCGAGATGACGCAGGGCTTCACCCGGCTCGGCATCCCGGTCACGCTGCTCCAGAAGGGCCCGCGAATTCTTCCCCGGGACGAGCCCGCCCTCGTCGACAAGCTGGTCGACAAGCTGCGCACCGAGGGCATCGACCTGCGCTTCAACGTGAACACCGAGAAGGTCACGGTCGAGAACGGCAAGAAGATCGTGCACGGCACCGAGGACGGCAAGCCGGCCACGTGGTCGGCCGACGAGCTGCTCGTCGGCGTCGGGCGTGTGCCGAACAAGGAGGGCCTCGGCCTCGAGGAGCTCGGGATCGAGTGCACGCCCAAGGCGATCGTCGTCGACAACCGCGGGCGCACGAGCGTCGACACCGTCTACGCATGCGGCGACGTGGCCGGACGGTTCCTGTTCACGCACTCGGCCGCCTACGAGGGCGTGCGGGCCGTGCGCGACATGTTCTTCCCGGGCAAGGGCAAGGTCGTGGCGGCCGTGCCGTGGTGCACGTTCACCGATCCCGAGCTCGCCCACACCGGCCTGACCGAGGCCGAGGCGCGCGCGCAGCATGGCGACAACATCGAGGTGTGGCACCAGGATCTCGAGCACAACGACCGCGCCCGGGCGGACGGCGCGTCCGAGGGCGCGATCATGATCATCACCGACAAGAAGAAGATCGTCGGCGCGCACATCCTCGCCCCTGCCGCCGGCGAGATGATCCACGAGTTCGCCCTCGCGATCGAGGAGGGCGTGAAGCTCAACGAGCTGGCGCAGTTCATGCACGTGTACCCGACCTACGGCACGTCGATCGGGCAGCTCGCCGGGGACGCCGCGTTCGAGAAGGCCGAGAAGCTGCGCTGGCTCGTCAAGCGCAAGTGAACGCACCGGCGTCGTCGTAGCCTCTTCGGCGATGGCGGTCGAGCGGCTCGAGAACTCGCGCTGGGGCTTCGGGTCCAACTGCTTCGTCTGCGAACCGGCGAACGCCCGCGGGATGCAGGTCCCGTTCTCGCACGACACCGACCGCGGCGTCGTGTTCGCCGACTTCACGCTGGGCGCCGAGTACTCGGGCGCGCCGACCTACGTGCACGGCGGCGCGGCCCTTGCGCTCATGGACGAGGGCATGAGCTGGGCGACGATCGCGCTGAGCGAGAAGTTCGCGTTCACAAAGGAGACGAGCGCGAGCTTCGACTGGCCCGTGCGCGTCGACCGCCCCTACCGGCTCGAGGTGCGCGTGGTCGAGGAGGACGAGCGGCGCATCATCACCGAGGCGGTCGTCCTCGACGCCAAGCAGCGGCCGTGCGTGACGGCACGCGCCGAGATGGCCGTGCTGTCACCGGCGCAGGCCGTCGACGCCATCGGCGTCGAGCCCGGGGAGGGCGAGGAGCGCTACCTGCGCTGACCGGGCGCGTGGGGTGGGCGGGCTACCGCCGCTTGGCGGTTGTCCGTGCCGTCGTCTTGCGGGCAGGTGCCGTCTTGCGGGCCGGAGCCTTCTTGGCGGGCCGGCTCCCGGCGTTCGACGCGGGCCGCCGGATCGCTCGCTGCTCGCGCTCCCACTTGGCCTTCGCCCCGTGGAGCATGAAGGCGATGAGGATGTCGCCGAGCCCCCAGATGATCACGAAGGCGCCGAGCAAGGTCACGACGAAATAGAGCGTGACGTCCTCACGGCCCAGGGCGAGGAACCCCAGCGCGATGGAGACGATGCCCCGAATCAGGTACAGCCACCAGTGCCGCATCCCGTAGGTGGCGAAGGCGGACAGGAGATCGAGGATCCCCCAGACGATCAGGGACCATCCGATGATCACCGCCAGGATGAAGAGCGTGACATCGGGCCAGCCGATCGCCAGCACGCCCGCGCCGACCGACAGCGCCCCGCCGAGCACGTGCCACACCCAGTGGGCGGGTTGATCGAGCAACGCCGCGAGGATGTGGAGCACCCCCCAGGCGATCAGGAAGCCCCCCACGAAGAGTGCGACCGTGTAGAGGCCCACCCAGTCGAGCACCAGCGAGAGCACCACGGCGCCGAACAGGACCGACAGGATCCCCGCTGCCAGGTAGACCCAGGCCGCCTTGCCGGCGAAGTCGGAGATCGCGTCCCCGGTCCGCCGCTGGCTCGCCGTCAACGTTGCTGCCATCGGGCACCCCTCCTTGGTTTGCCGCCCATTCATCTTGACTGGACCAGCGCGCGAATAGGTGGGTTTCCGACGTCGTTCGCAGGTTCTCCACAGGCCTACCGCGCCCGCGGTTGGGACGGAACGGGCGAATCAGGACGCGGCTGGGAAGAAGCACGCCCCAACCGTGCCGGCGCCGGTGTGGGCGCCGACCGACGGGCCGATCTCGTATCGCACCAGCTCGGCCACCTCGGGCCGGTCGGCGAGGCGGGCCGCGTACTCGCCGGCCAACTCGGGTGTGAGGGCATCGCCGACCCCGACCCGTTGTGGGGCGCCGTCCGCGGCCTCGACGAGGTAGTCCGTCATGGCGTCGACGGCGGACTCGACGTCGTGGACCCGGCCGACCGCTTGCATCTGGCCCTCGGCGAGGGCGAGCACGGGCAGGCCCTCCCCCGTGGCGGCGTCGGCGGCGAGGCGGCCGCCCCTCCGCGCGAGGTCGAGCGCCCCGACGATGAACACGTTGCCGACCTGATCCGCCACCCGGCGGGCGATATCCGCTGCCCGGGTCAGCTCGCCGGCTGCGGCCAGCACCTCGCCCGCCGCCCAGACACAGCACGCCACCGCGAACGACGCCGTTCCCGTGTCGACGATCTCCACCGGCACGGGGCTCGAGCCGGCCGCCACGCTCACCGCGTTGACCGTCGCCGACGTGTTCGAGCCGATATGGATCGACAGGATCTCGGTCGCGCCGGCCGCCGCCAGCTGCTCGTACGCGGTGAGCACCACGCCGGGTGACGGCGCCGCCGTCGACACCGACGCGCCGCCAGCAAGGCGCTCGTAGAACTCGGCCGTCGTGATGTCGACGCCTTCCTGGTACGGATGGTCGTCGACGACGACCGTCAGCGGTACCACCGCGACCTGGTAGCGCTCCCGCAGGTCGCCCGGCAGCTGCGCGTTGGAATCGGTGACGAGCCCGATCACGCGACCTCTTTCCCGGTGACGGTGCGCGCCGCGGCGCGGAACTTGTACAGGATCATCGTCGAGCCGATCAGCGCGAACAGGAGCAGCCCGATCGAGGGATCGGGGCCCCACAGGTTCGGGAGATCAGCCGCCCACCAGATCGCGGACGACGCGATCCAGATGAGGCACGCAACCTGGGTGCCGAGTTCTGCGCGACGGGACTTGAGCGCGCTCGCGCCCGCCACGACCATGTCGATCGGGAAGTACGCGGGGAAAACGGCGAGGCAGGCGCCGGCCGACGTCGCCACGCCCTTCCCGCCGCGAAAGCCGCTCCACACGGGGAAGATGTGGCCGGCGATGGCGGCGGTGGCGCCGGCGTACGCGCCTGGGTCACCGGCGATGACGAGCCCCAGGAGGCCCGCCGCCGTGCCCTTGACGATGTCGGCGGCCAGCACGACGAGCCCCCAACGCGTCCCGAGCATCTTGATGGCGTTGATAGCGCCCGGATTCCCGCTCCCGGCTTCGCGGAGGTTGATCTCCCCGCGGGTTGCGAGCCAGGCGACGACCCCCGCTGACGGGATCGTCCCGAGGAGGTAGCCGACCACCGCCGCGACCGCGGTGAGGAGGACGTCCTGCACACGTTGAGATTACGCACGCGACTTCGTTCGGGCCGTGAGCGCGAGCACGAGGATCGCGGCGGGTGCCAGCGCGAACAGCCACATCGCCGGGCCCAGCCCCAGCCGGTCGGCGGCCACGCCGATCAGCGGCGGCAAGACGACCCCCACCGTCGCCAGCCCCGACACCGCGGCCTGGGTGGTGCCGACCTGACCCGGCCGGAGGCGCAGCGTCATGGCCTGCAGAGTGACCCAGAGGAGCGCGATCGCGGCGCCGAAGCCGACGCCGGCGAGGGCGATCACGGCCGGCCAAGGAGCCGCCACCATGACCAGCACGGTGACGAGCAGTCCGATCGACGCCGAGGTCAACCGTGTGCGCACTGAGAACGAACGGCCGCTGACCGCGAGCACCGTGTACGTGAAGATCCCGCCGGCGACGATCGCTCCGACGAGCGCGGTAGCAACCGCGGCGGAGACGCAGTGCGTCTCCTCGAGGTTGGCGATGAGGAAGCCGAGAAACGGCTCGTCGAGCAGGGTGATCAACGCCCAGATGACGGCGAGCCGGACGACGCGCGTGTCGCCCAGCACCGCGCGCGCTACCGACCACGGGGTCGCGCCGTCGGGGTGAGGCGGCGGCAGCCGCTGAGCCGCGAGCGCGCCGGCGTACCCGAGCATGAGCACGCCGCCTACAGCGAAGATCGGGCGCCACCCGACACCGGTCGCGGACGCGACCGCCAGGGTGAGCGGGCCGATTAGGTCACCGACAGACCCGAGCACGTTCGTGCGCGCCAGCGTCGCGTCGAGCTCGTCGCCTGCGAGCTCGGCCAGCGCGAGCTGGGTCGCGTGCACGAACGCGTCGCTTGCCGCACCCCACACCAATGACGCGATCGCCAGCACGGCGAAGGACCGACCGGTCGCGAAGGTCAGCAGGCACAGCGCGTACACCAACGCCCCGGCCGCGCCGAGGAGCCGGCGGCTCACGAAGTCGGCGGCCGCCATGAGAAAGATGCCCAGCAGTCCGCCCGCCGGGAGCAGGGCGAGCAGCAGGCCGGCCTGCGCGTATGTCAGCCCGAGGTCGGCGCGGATCGACTCCATCGCGCCCGCGGGAAGAAAGGCGAACCACTCGTCGGCGAGGTTGACGAGGAGCAGCGACGCGAGCAGCCCGAGTGGCAACCGCGCCGCGAGCGGAACGAAACGGACGAGCGGACTGGGTCAGCGGTGACCGGACATCGCGCGTGATCCTAAGCAGCTGCCATCACGCGGGTCGGAGGAAATCGTGCCGCATGTCTCGGTTCATATACTGACAACTCTGGCCACACAGCTGGACAGAAGAATCAGGTCTACCCATACTGAACACGCGCGTGCACATCCGAGGGTGCCGTCGCGCACGTGACGTTTCTTCCGCGTCGTGGCGGATCGTGTGGGGGTGATCACCGCGACATCCAAGTGGCGGGACTTGGCTCCGATGATCCCCCGACAGCGTCTGGTCGTGGAGGGAACGTGCCGTGAGCCGATCACGGACGAGCGCATAACGAGCTATCTGTCCGGTCTCTCCTCAGTGTGCGGCATGAAACCGCTGATGGAGCCGGCCACGCACCTTTCGGACACGCACGGCTGGGCTGGTTGGATCCACTGGGAGAACTCCGGCGCCCACTTCTACGCATGGGAGGAACCAATGTTGTTCTTTAGCGTCGACATCTATACCTGCAAGCGGTTCGACGCCGCTGCAGCCACGAAGTTCACGCGCGACTACCTCGACGCAGTCGAGGTCGTTGCGAAGGAGTTTTGATCGTGAGCGCGGCATCGGTCGCACTCGACCGGGAAGGGCTCCGGGAGCTCGGCGGTCGGGTTGTCGCGGCAGCGGGACATCCGTCCGAGCCGTTCGGCGTGTACGCGTTCACTGCAGACGCGCCCGAATCCGAGCTCGCCCGTCACGTCGAGCGGGAGGTGTTCTACGAGTTCTTCAACAACACCCCCGAGCTCCTCGAGGCGGAGTACGGCCCGTACGAAGCCTCGACGCTCTTCCTGTGCATGATGGATCATCGACGGCGACTGCCGGCCGGTGTGATCCGACTCGTGCTCCCCTCACCCGCCGGCCTGAAGAGCCTCGGTGACGTCGAGCCCGTTTGGGGTCACCGCATCGACGATGTGCTCGAGCGTTCGAATCTCCGTCTCGACGCCGACAGCGCCTGGGACGTCGCCACGCTGGCCGTCGACTCCGAGTACCGAGGTCGGGCGACGGATGGTCTCGTGAGCCTCGGCCTGTACCAGGGCGTGGCTCAGCTCGCGCTGCAATGTCACGTCAAGTGGGTCGTGACGGTTCTCGACCTCGTCGTGCTGAACCTCGTGCAGGGCGTGATGGCTGATCCGTTCGAGCGATTCTCCGGTCTCGAGCCGCTTCCGTACCTCGATTCGCCCGCAAGCTTGCCGGTGTACTGCGACCTCGACGCGTACTTCGCTCGGCTCGAAACGGCGGATCCGTCGATGTACGAGATCTTGTTCGACGGACGGGGCCTTGAAGCGGCGGTACGGCCACTGGAGTTGGATCCGGTTCTGGCTCACCTGCGTCCGGGCGGCCACGCGCACACGGCGTGAACCGTCTGACCGACGCGCTCAGGCAAGCTTGGTGTCCGGCACGATCTTGAGGTGTGAGCGGCGGGCGACGCCAAACTGATCGACGACGGCGGGGACGGACGCCGTCGGGATCGGACGCGAATAGAAGTTGCCCTGGGCGACGTTGCAGCCGAGCTGGTGGAGACGTCTGCCCTGCGCGAACGTCTGGACCCCCTCGGCGACGGTCGTCACCCGCAGCGCGCTCGCCATCGCCACGATCGCGGCGACGAGGCTCTCGTCAGAGGAATCGCGGTCGAGACCCTCGATGAAGGACTGGTCGATCTTCACGCGGTCGACAGGCAAGCGCCGCAAGGACGAGAGAGACGAGTATCCGGTGCCGAAGTCGTCGATCGAGAGTCCGACGCCCGCCGATCGAAGCTCGTCGAGGAGCTCCGCGGCCGCTGCCGGATTGTCCATGAGCAAGCTCTCGGTGAGCTCGAGGCACAGCGACCCGTTGGAGAGCTTCTGGCCTTTCAGCGCGTTTCGCACGCACGGCACGAGCTGCGGGTCGCGCAGTTGACGTACCGAGAGATTCACCGCGACGTAGAGGTCTTCGCCGTTCGGGATCTCCTCGCGCCACCAGACGAGCTGGCGGCACGCCTCCTCGATCACCCAGGTCCCGATCGACACGATGAGCCCGGTGTCCTCGGCGAGCGGAACGAACGTCGCCGGCAGGAGCTGGCCCCGGGTGGGGTGCGCCCAGCGCAGCAGTGCCTCGAACCCCTCGATCGTGCCCATCGGGAGCTGCACGAGGGGCTGGTAGAGCAGGTACAGCTCGTCCGACTCCATCGCGTGGCGCAGGTCGCGCTCCAGCTCGACGCGCCGTGTGGCCGAGTCCCGCATCGACGAGTCGAACACGCACACGGCGTCACGACCTGTCTCCTTGGCGCGGTACATGGCCGTGTCGGCGTCACGGATGAGCGCCTCCGCGTCGAGCGACGGATCGGTCCCGTCGCTCAACGACACGCCGATGCTGGCGGACGCGACGACCTCGACGCCGCGAACGTCGAAGGGAATTTGGAGGCTGAGGCGTGTCCGTTCGGCCACCTCCAGCGCCTTGCTCGTCGTCGGCAGGTTGGCCAGGACGATCACGAACTCGTCGCCGCCGATGCGTGCGACCAGGTCGCCGGGCCGTGTCGTCGTGCGGAGCCGCCGGGCCACGGCGAGGAGCAGCTCGTCGCCCAAGCTGTGACCGTAACTGTCGTTGATGAGCTTGAAGCGGTCGATGTCGAGGAAGAGGAGCGCGACGAGCCCATGCTCCTGTCTCGGACGGCCGAGCAGCGAATTGAGATGGTCCTGCGCGTAGGCGCGGTTCGGAAGGCCAGTCAGCGCGTCATGCGTCGCGGCGTGCGTGAGCCGCTCCTCTGAACGGGCATACGCACGCAGGGCGCGGAACATCCGCCACGCCGCGGCGAGGGTCAGCGCCATGATGATGATCCCGAACGCGACGCGATCGCCGGCCTCGGCATCGACGCGGATCACCGTGATCAGCGCCGGGAAAGCCAGCGCAACCGCGACGAACGCCAGCCTTCCCTTCGTCGGGGCCAATTCGTCCGCGGGGAGAGGCTCCGTGAGCTCGCGCATCGACGGATGGAGCACCGCGCCGATGAACAGAACAGAAGCGAGCGCGTAGGGGACGTCGAAGACGTGCTGAGGCAGCGTCACGACGTGGGTCTCGAGGAGCATGTAGACGACGTCCCCGACGAGCATCGCCGTGCCCGCCCCGAGGAGGAGGCCGTACGACAACGGGCGGCGCTTCCCGGTGTTGAACGCGAGCCGCGCAATCATCGCGACGATGAAGACCGACAGTGGCGGATAGCACGAGAGAAGAAACCGCACGGGCAGGGGCGCTTGTTCGTGGAACAGCGTGGGGTTGATGAGGAAGATCCAGGCGAGTGCCATGGCAGCGAGGGCGGCTATGACGCCGTCGAGCATCCCGTCGACATCGCGGACTCCCCGGCGGCGGGCGTTCGCCAGGCCGAGGACGCCGATGCCGAGGATCGCGTAACCCGACAACGTGATGAGATCCGGCACGAGCGAACGATTGGACGAGAGGTCGCCGAGGGTGCCGAACGCTTCGCGGACACCGCCGCCTACGAGAAACACGACGAGCGCGACGGCGATGATCACCCACGGCCAGCGCGCCGCGGGCCGATTGCGCCGAAGCCCGACGACAGTGGCGCCGACCGCCCCCGCACCGAGAATCAGGAACGCGGTGTCGGCGAGCGGATCGAGCAACCCCAGCGCGAGCGCTCCGACGCACGCGGCGCCGACGCCCATGACGACGTAGGAGACGCGCGCGCCTGATTCGACCCAGCCCGGCCTGGCGCCGCCGTCGCGTCCCATCTGCCCCTTCGCGCGATGTCCGCGGACTCGCGCGCCTCCGCTTTCCTAGTTCCCCCACGTCCCGAATGGGTCGAAAGGCCCAGTCGGGCGCGTCATCCTGTTCGCGTCTCCGCGGACAGTCAAGCGGACCACCTGAGTACCACAGGCGTCGCGAGAAAGCCCGTCGCCCGCTCGACGCCGCGCCGAGCCGGGCGTCAACCGCCCGACGCGTCCTGGGGGCGCGTCCGGCCGGCGCCGATCCACGGCATCATCGCGCGGAGTCGCTCCCCGACCTCTTCGATCGGGTGCTCGGCCGATTTCTTGCGCAGCGCGTTGAACACCGGGCGGCCGGCCTGGTTCTCGAGGATCCACTCGTTGGCGAAACGCCCGGACTGGATGTCGTCGAGGATGCGGCGCATCTCGGCGCGCGTCTCGTCGGTGATGATCCTCGGGCCCCGAGTCATGTCGCCGTATTCGGCGGTGTCGGAGATCGAGTACCGCATGTTGGTGATCCCGCCCTCGTAGATGAGGTCGACGATGAGCTTCACCTCGTGCAGCGTCTCGAAGTACGCCGACTCGGGTTGGTAGCCGGCGGCGACGAGCGTCTCGTAACTCCCCTTGATGAGCTCGGTGAGCCCCCCGCAGAGCACGACCTGCTCGCCGAAGAGGTCCGTCTCCGTCTCCTCCTCGAACGTCGTGTCGAGCACGCCGGCTCGGGTGGCGCCGATCGCGCGGGCGTACGCGAGCGCGGTTTGCTTGGCCTTGCCCGTCTCGTCGGCTTGCACGGCGACGAGCGACGGGACGCCACCGCCCTCCTCGAACGTGCGCCGCACGAGGTGGCCCGGTCCCTTCGGGGCGATCATCCACACGTCGACGCCCGCGGGCGGGCGGATCTGGCCGAAGTGGATGTTGAACCCGTGCGCGAACGCGAGCGAGTCGCGGTCGTCGAGGTTGGGCTCGATGTCGCGCTTGTAGATCGCAGCCTGCTCGGTGTCGGGGAGGAGGACCATGATCACGTCGGCTTCCTTGCAAGCCTGCGCGATCGTGGTGACCGTCAGCCCGGCGGCCTCGGCCTTGGCCCACGACGACGACCCGTCGCGCAACCCGACGCGCACGTCGACGCCCGACTCCTTCAGGTTCAGGGCGTGGGCGTGGCCCTGCGACCCGTAGCCGAGCACCGCCACCTTGCGCCCTTCGAGCAGCGCAGGGTCGCCGTCGTCGTCGTAGTAGATGGTCGCGGGCATCAAACCCTCCCTCTCGAGCGACGCGAGGCTACGCGCCGCGGTCCTTGACCGCCCGGAGCTTCGTCGTCTGGCGAGCCAGCTTGGACAGGGCGATCCGGCCGGTGCGCTGCGACTCGACGATCCCGAACGGCGCCAGCAGGTCGCTGATGGCGTCGAGCTTCTCGGGCGTGCCGGCAACCATGAGCGTCATCGCCTCGTACCCCACGTCGACGATCTTCGCCTCGAAGATCGCCGCCAGCTCGGTGACCTGCGAGCGGGTCTCCGCACCGGCCTTCACCGTCGCCAGCATGAGTTCCCGCTCGACGGCCTCGTCCGGCGACAGCTCGGTGATCTTGATCACCGGGATGACCTTGTTGAGCTGCTTCGTGATCTGCTCGAGCGGCGCCGACTCGGCGTCGACGACGATCGTCATGCGGCTGAGGCGCTCGTCTTCGGTCGGGCTGACCGCGAGCGAGAAGATGTTGTAGCCCCGTCTCGAGAACAGCCCCGCGACCCGCGAGAGCACACCGAACTTGTTCTCGACGAGCACCGAGAGGATGTGATGTTGCGCTACACCGTTCGGCACAACTATCTCCTTATCTCCCGACCGACTTGTCGTGGGCGGGATCGAGGATGATGTCGTCGTTCGAGCCGCCGGCCGGCACCATCGGGTACACCTTCTCGCGGTAGTCGACCTGGAAGTCGACCACGACGGGACGGTCGTCGATCTGGTTCGCCTTCTCGATCGTCGGCACGACGTCGTCTGGGGTTTCGACCTTGAAGCCCACACAGCCCATGGCCTCGGCCCACTTGGCGTAGTCGGGCAGGTCGGGTGACAGGTACACCTCGCTGTAGCGCTCCTCGTAGAAGAGCTCCTGCCACTGGCGGACCATGCCGAGGTACGCGTTGTTGAGGATCGCGACCTTGACCGGGATGCGCTCGGCCGACGCGGTCACGAGCTCCTGCGCCGTCATCTGGAAGCAGCCGTCACCGTCGATCGCCCAGACCATCCGGTCGGGCTTGCCGACCTTGGCGCCGATCGACGCCGGGACGGCGAAGCCCATCGTGCCGAGGCCGCCCGAGTTCACCCACGTATTCGGGTGGTTGAACTTCCACCGCTGGCTCGACCACATCTGGTGCTGGCCGACGCCCGACACGACGATCGTGTCGTCGGGACAGTGGTCGCGCAGCATGTCGATGCAGTACTGCGGCTTCAGCGGCCCGTCCTCCAGCTGCTCGTAGTGGAGGGGATGACGCTCCTGCCATTCGCGCAGCTGGGTCCACCACGGCGTGAGGTCGGGCCATTCGCGTTTCTGCCGGTTGGACTGCACCGCCTTGATCAGCTCCTCGATGACGAGACGGCAATCGCCGACGATCGGCACGTCCGGCCGGCGGACCTTGCCCAGCTCGGCGGGGTCGATGTCGACGTGAATCACCTTGGCGCCGGGCGCGAAGGAATCCACCTTCCCGGTCACGCGGTCGTCGAAGCGCGAGCCCAACGCGATCAGCAGGTCGCATTTCTGCATCGACGTGACCGCGGTGTAGTTGCCGTGCATGCCGGGCATGCCCAGGCACTGCGGATGGTCGTCGGGGAACGACCCGCGCGCCATGAGCGTGGTCACCACGGGCGTGCCGGTCGCTTCCGCCAGCGCCTTGAGTGCGTTCGACGCGCGGGCCTTGAGGATCCCCCCGCCGGCGTAGATCACCGGCCGGTGCGCCTCACCCCACAGTCGAGCGGCGTCCTTGATCTGCTTCGGATGGCCCTTGACGTTCGGCTTGTAGCCGGGCAGGTCGACGGCGTCCGGCCAATACCAGTCCATCATCTGGTTGGCGACGTCCTTGGGCACGTCGACGAGCACCGGGCCGGGCCGGCCCGTCGTCGCGACGTGGAAGGCCTCACGCACGTAGCGCGGGATGTCCTGCGGGTCGGTGACCAGCCAGTTGTGCTTCGTGACCGGCATGGTGATGCCGACGGTGTCGCACTCCTGGAACGCGTCGCTGCCGATTACTGCGTACGGCACCTGACCGGTGATGACGACGATCGGGACCGAGTCCATGTAGGCGTCGCACAGGGCGGTGACGATGTTGGTGGCGGCCGGGCCGCTCGTGACCATCGCCACGCCGGGGCGGCCGGTCGCGTGCGCGAATCCCTCGGCCATGTGGCCGGCGCCCTGCTCGTGGCGGACGAGGATGTGGCGAATCGAGGAGTCGATCAGCGGGTCGTACACAGGCAGGATCGCACCGCCCGGCAGCCCGAACATGACCTCGGTGCCCTCCATCTCGAGGCTCTTGATGAGGGCCTGGGCTCCAGTGAGTTTCATCTCCGGTCCTTATGGGTGGTGGGCGGGGGCGCGGGAGGCGTGGGTTGGGAGGAGTTTCATCGTGGTTCCCTCATCTCCGCATCAATCTCGGGATATGAAAAGCCCCCCGCTTGTGCGAGGGGCGAAAGCGCGCAGGCGCGGTGGGGCGGCTGCGCGCTAGGTAACAACTACGAGGAGGCTCTGGTGATCCATCAGGGCAACAGTGTGGACGATTGTGAACCGGTGCGCAAGCCGGTTCACCCGGAGGCCACCCTCGCGGTCCTGCTTTCGAGGTACTGGTGGACCTGCTGGATGACGACCGACCCCTCGCCGACCGCCGAAGCCACCCGCTTGACCGATTGCGCACGCACGTCCCCCACCGCGAACACGCCGGGCACGCTCGTCTCGAACACCAACGGTGGGCGCTCGAGTTGCCACCCGGTCGCAGCGCGTTCGCCGGCCACGGGGGGGCCCGTGACGACGTAGCCGGGTGCGTCGCGGGCGACGTCCGACGGGAGCCACGCGGTGTGCGGCCTGGCGCCGATAAGGAGGAAGAGCGCGTCGGCGGGCACAGAAGTCGCGGTGCCGGCGGTGCGCAACGTGAGCTGCTCGAGGCGATCTTCCCCTGCGCCGTCGACGACTTCAGTCGATACCCGGACGTCGATGCACGGGACCGCGTCGATCTCGTCCCGCAGGTACTGCGACATGCTCGAGGCGAGCGTGGCGGACCGCACAACCAGCGTGACTCGCTTCGCGTACCGGCTCAGGTGGACGGCGGCCTGCCCGGCCGAGTTCCCGCCGCCGACCACGTACACCTGACCTCCCGTGAACCGCTGCGCCTCGGACGGCGACGAGCCATAGAACACACCGATTCCGGTGAGACGTTCGAGAGCGGGGATGTCGAGACGCCGGTAGGCGACGCCCATGGCGAGGATCACGCTGCGGGCGCGGACCTCGCTGCCGTCGGAGATGGTGAGCACGTGGTCGCCACCATCGGTGCGCAGGCCGGTCACGTCGCGCATCAACAAGAAGGTGGTCCCGAACACCCACGCCTGCTGGTACGCACGCTGGGCGAGCTCGGCGCCGCTCACGCCCCGTGCGAACCCGAGATAGTTGCGGATTCGAGAGCTCGACCCCGCCTGACCCCCGATCGACTCGCGCTCGACGACCAAGGCGCGCAAGCCCTCCGACGAGGCGTACACAGCCGCCGCGAGCCCGGCCGGGCCCGCGCCGACGATGACGACGTCGAATTCTCGCCCGCCTTCGAGCTCGGTCATCGCTCCGTAGCCGCGTGCGAGCTCCGCGTTCGTCGGATCGACCAAGGTGCGGCCGTCGAGCATCACGACGACGGGCTTCGTCGCGCCTACGTGCCCGGCTTGCCGCAACACCGCTTCACCGTCCGGCGAGTCGTTCGGGTGAAACACGTGCGGGACCCCGTTGCGGGTGAGCAGGTTCCGGATCTCGTGCGCTCGCGGTGACCAGGCGTCGGCGACGACGTTGACCTCCTGCGGCACCGAGGCATCGGCACGCGACCATTCGTGGAGGAACTCGCTCACGGTCCGGTGGAAGTACTCGTCGGGCGACTTCCAGGGCTTCAACGCGTAGTAATCAATGCGGCCGAGCGCCATCGCTTCGCGTATCGCATCGGCGGTGGGTTCGTCGCCCCAGTCCCCCCACCCGACGAGCAGCGCCCGCTTGGCCTGCGGATGCAGGTCGGGGACGCGGGCGAGCAGCTCCGTTCCCGTGAGGTCGGGCATCCACTGGTCGGCGAGCACGAGCGCGACGCGATCGTCCGCCTGTTGCATCCTCGTCAGCTGCTCGAGAGCCTCCGTAGCCGATGTGCTGAAGCGGATTCGGTAGTCACGGTCGTAGCGCCGTTCCAGCTCCGCGCTGATGTGCCCGATCGACGACCGATCATCGTCGACCGCGAGGATCACCGGACGCGAGTCTCTGGTCACGCTGGTTGCGGTTCATCCGCGTAGGCGAACAGGCGCCATTCGCCGCTCAAACCCTTGAGCGAACGGGTCCCGCGATCTTCGAACACAAGTCCTGAGGTGAGTGCCAGGGCGCGCGTCGTCTCGGACACGAGAATCTCGTCTTCTGCGGCTTCCGCCATGATCCGCGCCGCCTCGTGCACGGCGACACCGCGAAGGTCGGAGCCCACGACCTCCACCTCACCGACGTGCACGGCGGCACGAACATGAAGATCTTCGCGGTTCGCAGCCCGTCGGATCGCGGCCGCGGCTTGCAACGCCTGCGCCGGGCCCTCGAACGTCGCGAGCAGCCCGTCGCCAGTGGTCTTGACCTCGCGGCCGTGGAACCGTTCGAGCTGTGTGCGTGCCGACTCGAAATGCCCGGAGAGCAACGTGCGCCAAGCGCCGTCACCGAGCCGGGTCGCGATGGCGGTGGAGTCCACGAGGTCGGTGAACAGCAGTGTCGCCAAGGCGCGGCCGTGCCCGCCGGCTCGAGACCCCCAGAAGGCGCGGCTGCCCGCCCACTCGACCGTCTCGGCGGGCTCGTGCCCGATCACATAGCCGTCGTGCCCGGGCGGGATGTCGAAGACGTCGTCGCGCCCGAGCTCGAACGTCGTCCCGTCCCTCAGCTTGATTCCGAGCCGGCCCGCGAGCACGACTCCCACGTGGCGCGCCTGGCACCACTCGCCGCCGACGTGCGGCCGAATGTGCGTCGACCATCGCCATCCGGGTTCCATCCTCTGACGTCCCACTGTGAGGTCACCCAACTCGACCTGGTCCTCGGTGACCCCGTCGAGCCGCATGGTCTCGTCTGGCTCACGAAAGCTCTTGAAGTATGTCCCCATCGGGTTCGCTACCTCCGTAGACGGTAGAAGCGGAAGAAGTCGTTCTCGATCGGGAGCACTTCCACCGTCCCGAAACCCGCCCGACCGGCGAGGTCACGCACCGTAGGCTCGCGCAGCACCGTGCCGGTGGGCTCGGCCGGCTGATCGACCATCGCCGCCGGCAGGCAGTGCGAGATGCTCCAGCCGTACATCATCCGCTCGACCTCGTCGCCGGGCGCCGTGAAGGAGCTCGCGACGCGCTCGTCGGCCAGCAGCACCGAGCCGTCCTCGCGCAGCATCTGGTGCAGCGCCCCGAGCACTTCGGCCGGTCGGGGCGTGTCGTGGAGGGCCTCGAACATGCACGCGAGGTCGTAGGCGCCCTTCGCCGCCGGGTCGGCGGCGTCCTGCACCTGGAAGCTCACCGCGTCGGCCATCCCGGCCTCGGCGGCGTTGCGTCGGGCATCATCGACGGAGGCCAGGTCGAGGTCGATCCCCTCGACGATCGCCGCCGGAAAGGCACGGGCCAGCGCGATCGTGGACCAGCCGACGCCGCAACCGACATCGGCGACTCGCGCCGCCGGCTCGGACCGCAACCGGGCGTCGACGTCGGGCATGGTCGCGACCCAACTCGCCATCTCATTGGTGAACGCCGGCCGGTTGATCGCGGCCTGACCGTCCCGCAGATCGGCGCCGTACCTGCTGAAAGGAACTCCGCCGCCGGTGCGGTACGCGTCGACGACCTCCGGGAGGACGCCGCCGATGCCGGCGAGCAGCGAGGCGAACGGCGCGAGGTAGTTCGGGCTCTCGGCATCGACCAGCACTTCGGCGTGCTCTGACGGGAGGCGGTACCGGCGTACACCGCTCCCCGCGTCCTCGACATCGAGGATGCCGGCAACGGCCTGCTGCTCCAGCCACTCGCGCGCGTAGCGAGGAGCGATCCCGGCTCGGCGGGCGAGCTCGTCAGGGTCGAGCGCGTCGGCGCCGGCGAGCGCGGCGTAGAGACCCAGCCGATCGCCGAGATACACGCCGAACAGCTCGAGGGTTCCGATCGTGGCGCCGAAGAGCCGTTCGACCAGCGCGTCCCTGCGATCTTGCGCGGTGGTCGAGGTCACGCCGGCCAGGCTACGCGTCGATCGCAGCTCAGGGTTTGGACGCGAGCGGGATGCGGAGCTGCACCGAGGCGCCGCCCTCGACCCCGTTCTCGATCTCGAGCTCGCCGCCGTGCGCGGTGGCGATGGCGTCCACGATCGCGAGGCCGAGGCCGGCTCCGTTCTCGGTGCCCCGTCCACCGTTCGTCCCCCGCACGAACCGTCCCGCCGCCTGACCGAGGAGCTCGGGCGGGAACCCGGGACCGTCGTCGCGCACCGTCACGACGGCGCGGTCGCCGTCGCTCGATACCTCCACGTCGACCCGCGCGTCGGCGTGGCGCGCCGCGTTCTCGACCAGGTTGACGACTGCCCGCTCGATGGCGTCCTCGTCACCCCGCACATCCGCCGACCCGTTCACGTGGACCGGCACCGCGGCGCCGTCGCGCGACCGCGTCACGGTCTGGGCCGCGCGGCGCGACAGCGCGCCGAGCTCCACCGGCTCGAGCCGGGGTGGCCCGGCGGAGCGCGAGCGCGCCAGGACGAGCAGGTTCACCGCCAACCGGTCGAGCCGGTCGACTTCCTCCAGCGAGGAGTCGAGCGCACGCGCGAGCTCGCTCCCCGCCTCGGTCTGCATGCGCGCGAGCTCGAGCTCGCTGCGGACGATCGAGATCGGCGTGCGCAGGTCGTGGCTGGCGTCGTCGAGGAAGGCTCGTTCATGCTCGAGCGCCGCTTCGATGCGGGCAAGGAGCTCGTTGAGGTGGCGCGCGAGCTCGGCGAGCTCCTCGCCCGTCTCCGGGACCGACAGGCGTCGTCGCTGCCCCCGCGCCGCCACGGCGGAGATCTCGTCGGCCTCCTCCACGAGGTCGCGCACGGGTTTGAGCGCGGCGCCGGCGAGGAACCAGCCGGCGACCGAGACGATCCCGGCCAACAACGGAAGGCCGATGACGAGCGCCTGCTCGAGGCGGTGCTGAGCATCGATCGCCTCGTCGAGTGAGGTGCCGACCACGACGACAAGCCCGAGCCCGCGCTGGCCCGCCGGTCCCGCCAGCAGGCGCGACTGCTGGTCGCCGGGCGCGGCGCCGCGCTCGATCGTGATCCGGTGGGTGCGAGCATTGGCGAGCTCGCTCTTGGTCAGGACGCGCCGCTCCAGGAGCGCGCGGGGAGCAGCGTTCACGACCTGGCCGTCCACGTCGACGATCTGGGCGAATGCCTCGGAGTCCGGCAGCGTGGGCTCGACGGACTGGTCGCCGCCGGTGGCGAGATCGCGTTCGAGGTTTGCGAAGCGGGTGGTCAGCCCGTCGTCGAGCGCCTCGCGCAGCGCATTTCGGTACTGGTAGTCGACGAGCACACCGACGAGCAGGCACAGGACGGCGGTGACGAGCGCGAACACGAGCGTCAGCCGACCCCGCAAGGTCCGCGGGCGTCTGATCACGCGTCGCTCCGGAGCCGGTACCCGACGCCCCGGACGGTCTCGAGGGTCGTGCGGTCGAAGGGCCGGTCGATCTTCTCGCGCAGGTAGCGTACGTAGACGTCGACGACGTTCGACGTGCCGTCGTACGCGAAGTCCCAGACGTGCTCGAGAATCGTGGTGCGGCTCAGGACTTCATCGGCGTGGCGCATGAACAGGTCGAGCAGCGCGAACTCCTTGGGGCTCAGTTCAACCTCTTTGCCGGCGCGCGTCACACGGTGTCGGGCCGGGTCGAGCTCGAGGTCGCCGATCTCGAGGACATGCGGACGCCGTGGGGCGCCTCGTCGGGTGAGCGCTCGCAGCCGCGCGTACAGCTCTTCGAAGGAGAACGGCTTCGGGATGTAGTCGTCGGCGCCGGCGTCGAGTCCGATCACACGGTCGTCGACGCTGTCGCGGGCGGTCAGCAGCAGGATCGGGGCCCAGCGGCCGTCGGCGCGCAGGCGCCGGCATACCTCGAAGCCGTCGGGCTCGGGGATCATCACGTCGAGCACGATGGCGTCGTACTCGTTCTCGGTGCCCATCCAGACGGCGTCGGTGCCGGTCATCGCAACATCGACCGAGTAGCCCTCGAGCTCGAGCGCTTTGCGCACGAGGGTCGCCATCTTGGACTCGTCCTCCACGACGAGGACCCGCACGCCCGAATGGTACGGCGCGACCTCAGCGTTGGTGCTGCGGGCAGGAGAACGTGGTGCGACCGGCCACGGTCCGCCGTTCGAGTGGTGTGCCGTCCTTCGGGCACACGCCGCCCGCGACGCGCTGGGCCATGTGGTCCCCGGTGTGCGATCCGCCTCGCTGGAGGGTCAACTGCAATGTTCGGCGGACGGCGCGGTGCACGCGGCGGCGCTCGTTGCGGTCGAGCTCACACGCCGGTCGGGCCGGGTCGATGCCGGCCCGCCACAGGACCTCGTCGACGAGCAGATTGCCGAGGCCGGCGATGCGGGACTGGTCCATCAGCACCGCCTTGACCGGCGCGCGGCTGCGCGTGAGCACGTGGTCGAGCTGCGCTTGCGTGACCTCGAACGCGTCGGGACCGAGGCGTTCCTCGTCGGGGTCGAGCTCGACGGCCCCGAGGCGGCGCGGATCGCGCATGGCGAGGGAGCCGCCGTCGGCGAAGCGCAGCGTGAAGCGGTGCCAGACGGGGTTCTCGCGATTGCTGCCGTAGATGAGCGGATCGCCGGCGGCGTGGTCGTCGATCAGGACGCGTCCGCTCATGCCGAGGTGCAGACCGAGCGTCGGGCCGGCGCGATCGGTGTCGAGCAGCATCAGTTTGCCGCGGCGGCGGGCGGCCGTGAGCCGGTGGCCGGTCAGCGCGGACTCGAGGGCGGCGGCGGTGAGTCCGCGCTTGAGGTACCACGCGTCCGGCGCGTCGATCCCGGCGATCTTGCGGCCCACCGCGCGCTCCTCGATGAGCCGGCGCGCGTACTCGACCTCGACGCCTTCGGGCACGGCGTGCTCCTAGATACGTACCGAGAGCCCGCTCAGCGGGCTTCAGGTACGCATCATGAGGCGGTCGTGATCGCGCCGCGCTCGGCGCCCTGGGCGAGCTTGGCGTACTTGGCGAGGACGCCGCTCGTGTAGCGCGGCTCGGGCAGCTTCCAGTCCGACCTGCGGCGGGCGAGCTGGGCGTCGTCGACCAGGAGGTCGAGCGTGTGTCGGCCGGCGTCGATCACGATGCGGTCGCCGTCCTCGACGAACGCGATCGGTCCGCCGTCGACGGCCTCGGGCGAGACGTGCCCCACGCAGTAGCCATGCGTACCGCCCGAGAACCGACCGTCGGTCACGAGCGCGGCGTCTGCACCGCGGCCCGCGCCCTTCATGGCACCGGTGACGGCGAGCATCTCTCGCATCCCGGGACCACCCTTCGGGCCTTCGTAGCGGATCACCACGACGTCGCCGGCGTTGATCCTCCCGCCGAGGACGGCATCCATCGCCGCGTCTTCACCGTCGAAGACACGTGCGACACCTTCGAAGCGGTCGGTGTCGAGCCCGGCGACTTTCACGACCGCGCCGTTGGGCGCCATCGAGCCGCGCAGCACGACGATGCCGCCTTCGGTGTGGATGGGCTCGCGCAAGGAGTGCACGACCTCGCCGTCGGGCGCGGGCGGGTCGAGGTCGGCAAGGTTCTCGGCCAGAGTCCTGCCCGTGACCGTCAGGCAGTCGCCGTGCAAGAGCCCCGCTTCGAGGAGCTCGCGCAGCACGACTTGCACGCCACCGATGCGGTCGATGTCGGCCATGTGGTACTTGCCGTGCGGCTTCGTGTCGGCGATGTGCGGCACCTTGGCGGCGATGCGGTTGAAGTCGTCGAGCTCGAGCTCGACTTCCGATTCGTGGGCGATGGCGAGCAGGTGCAACACGGCGTTGGTCGACCCGCCAAGTGCGTTCACCACTGCGATCGCGTTCTCGAAGGCGGGCTTGGTCATGATCTGGCGGGGCCGGATCCCGGCCTCGAGCAGCCCCACGACCGCGCGGCCCGAGTCGAAGGCGAAGTCGTCGCGGCGCCGGTCCACCGCCGGCGGTGCCGAGCTGCCGGGCAGGCACATGCCGAGCGCCTCGGCCGCCGACGCCATCGTGTTGGCCGTGAACATCCCCGCGCACGAGCCCTCCGTCGGGCACGCCCGCCGCTCGATCTCACCGAGCTCGTTCTCGGTGATCGTGCCGGCCGCGCAGGCGCCGATGGCCTCGAACACGCTGACGACGTCGAGCGCCTGGTCCTTCCAGTGGCCGGGGAGGATGGCGCCGCCGTAGAGGAACACCGAAGGAAGATTGAGGCGGCCGGCGGCCATCAGCATGCCGGGCAGGCTCTTGTCGCAGCCGGCGAAGGTGACCATCCCGTCGAACCGCTCGGCGTGCATCATCGTCTCGATCGAGTCGGCGATGACCTCGCGGCTCACCAGCGAGGCGCGCATGCCCTCGTGCCCCATCGAGATGCCGTCGCTGACCGCGATCGTGACGAACTCGATGGGGAATCCGTCAGCGGCGCGAACGCCGTCTTTGGCGCGCTTCGCGAGCCGGTCGAGCGGCATGTTGCACGGCGTGACCTCGTTCCAGCTCGACGCCACGCCGATCTGCGGCTTGTCCCAGTCGGCGTCCGTCATCCCGATGGCCCGCAGCATCGCCCGCGCTCCGGCTCGTTCCATGCCGTCCGTGACTTCGCGGCTGCGTGGCTTCAGGTCTTCGCTCATGCGGTTCAGCGTACCGCCGCCGTTCGCGCCCCTCTCTCGCGTTCCACGACGGACGTACGATCCCAGGCAGCGGCGGCGGCTTTGCCGACCGTCGCTGCAAAGCCGGAGCTTGCGACGGCGACAAAGGAGCAGACGTGCAGATCGACGGGTCGCTCACCGACAATCTCGGCGAGATCGCGAACCGGGCACGCCAGCTCGAGGCCGGCGGCTACGACGGCGCGTACACGTTCGAAGGCCCGCACGACCCGTTCCTCCCCGTGCTGCTCGCCGCCGAGCACACCGAGCGCCTCGAGCTCTCGACGGCCATCGCGGTGGCGTTCGCCCGCAACCCGATGACGTTGGCGCAGACGGCGTACGACCTGCAGAGCGTGTCGGAGGGGCGCTTCATCCTCGGGCTCGGCTCGCAGATCCGACCGCACATCGAGAAGCGGTTCTCGATGCCGTGGTCCAAGCCGGCCCCCCGCATGCGCGAGCTCGCGCTCGCGATCCGCGCCATCTGGGCGTGCTGGCACGAGGGCGCGCCGCTGCGATTCGACGGCGACTTCTATCGCCACACGCTCATGACCCCGTTCTTCAACCCGGGCCCGAACCCGTACGGACCGCCGCGCCTCTGGCTGGCAGGCGTCGGGCCGGCGATGACCGAGGTCGCCGGTGAGGTCGCCGACGGGTTCCTTGTCCATCCCTTCAGCACCGAGCGTTTCCTGCGCGAAGTCACGCTTCCGGCGCTCGAGCGCGGGTTCGACCGTGCCGGCCGGACGCGCGACGGGTTCGAGATCGCATTCCCGCTGATGATCGTGACCGGCGATTCCGACGACGAGATCGCCGCCGCCGAAGGGGGCGTCCGCCGCCAGCTCGCGTTCTACGGCTCGACTCCGGCATACCGGCGCGTGCTCGACGTGCACGGCTGGGGCGACCTCCAGCCCGAGCTCAACCGGCTCTCCAAGGAAGGACGCTGGGAGGAGATGGGCGGTCTGATCGGCGACGAGCTCGTCGACACCTTCACCGTGCGCGGGAGGCCGGAGGAGATCGCGCCTCGGGTACTGGCGCGCTTCGGCGACCTCGTCGACCGGATCAGTTTCAACGCGCCCTACCGTGCCGACCCGGCGCGCTGGGCGGTGGTGCTCGAGGGGTTCAAGGTGGGCGCATGAGGGTGCGCGTCGGGACCGCGGACGGGCTCTTTGCGCTCGACGGCTCGCCGGAACGCGAGGTCGCCGGGCATGCGGTCACCGCGCTCAGCCGGGACTGGGCGATCTTCGACGGCGAAACCGTCGTGTACCGGGCGGACGGCGGCTGGCGACAGACCCTCACCGTGCGAAGCCCCGAGCGCTCGCTCGGGATCCACGGCGCGCTGCTCTCCCGGACCGACGAGGCGATCGTCGGCTGGGGTTCGTCGCTCGCGCGCGTCTTCAAGGACAAGCGTTTCGAGCCCATCGAGGGATTCCAGACGATCGCCGGCCGGGACGACTGGCACGCGGTCGGGAGCCGCAAGCCCTATGTGCGATCGCTGACGGCGACCGCCGGTGACGTCCTGCTCGCCAACGTGCACGTCGGCGGTATACCCCGGTCCACGGACGGTGGCGCCACGTGGGAACCGACCATCGACGTCGACGCCGACGTCCATCAGGTGCGCGCCCACCCGGACCGGCCGGGGCTCGTGCTCGCAGCGGCGGCTGTCGGATTGTGCCGGAGCGACGACGCCGGCGCGACCTGGACCGTGCACACCGATGGCTTGCACGCTTCGTACTGTCGGGCGGTGGCGACGGCGGGCGACATGATGTTCGTGAGCGCATCGACCGGGCCGTTCACCGAGGAAGCGGCGGTGTACCGGCGCGCGATCGACGCGGACGGCCCGCTCGAGCGCTGCGCGGACGGACTGCCCGACTGGCAGCCGCACAACATCGACACGGCGTGCCTCGACACCGACGGTTCACACGTCGCGTTCGGCGGCGCCGACGGCGTCGTCTACGGCTCCGAGGACGCCGGACGCACGTGGCGGGTGCTCGCCGACGGCTTGCCGCCGGTGTCCGCAGTCGCGATCGACCCAGCCTGACCCGGAAGGAGACCTGTGGCCAAAGAAGACGAGAACCCCATCGAGATCGTCCGCCGGTTCTGCGCCGTGTGGTCGAACGTCGACCCCGACGAGATCGCCGAGTTCTTCACCGACGACGCCGTGTACCACAACATCCCGATGGACCCGCTCACCGGTCGCGACACGATCAAGTCGTTCATCGCCGGGTTCGCCGGCGGTGCAGAGCAGATCGATTTCCGCGTGCGCAACATCGTGGCCGACGGCGACGTCGTGCTCACCGAGCGGGTCGACGTGTTCGTGATGCCGAACGGCAAGGTCGAGTTGCCCGTGATGGGCACCTTCGAAGTCCGCGACGGCAAGATCGCGGCCTGGCGCGATTACTTCGACATGAAGCAGTTCATGGACCAGATGACCGCCGGTTAGCGCGGGCCGGTGGCGGCGTACACAGAGACGTGCTTGACGCTGTCACCGGTGAACGGCTCCTGCTCCCAGCCCCCCCAGCGTTGCTCGAGCCGCAGCCCCGCGGCCTCGGCCATGAGATCGAGCTCGCTCGGGTAGGAGTACCGGAGGTGCACGGGCCAGGTCTGGACACTGTCGTTCCCGAGTCGGACGAGCAACGAATCGACGCGTTGGGTCGCCGCGTCGTGGCGGCTCAGCGACAGCAACACTGAGTCCTCGCCGACGTGCCTGACTTCGACGTGCTGGCCGCGTTCGAACCGACTCGGATCGGGGACGAACGCTTCGACCACGAACCGGCCGCCCGGCGCGAGGTGATCGGCCACGCGCTCGAAGCAGCGGCGTTGCGCGTCGCGGTCGGGCAGCGCGAAGAACGTGGTGTAGACGACGCAGATCAGTGCGAAGCGACCATCGACGGGCACGTCGGCGAAGTCGCCGATGGCGACCGGGATGCGGTCACCGCCCGGCTTGGCCCGGAGCTTCGCGACCATCGCCTCGCTGGCGTCGATCCCGGAGACGGCGACGCCGCGTTCGGCCAGCGGCAGGGCGAGCCGCCCGGTCCCGATCGCGAGCTCGAGCGCGGGGCCGGGCCCGGCCAGGTCCGCCAGGAACGCGGCCGCGGCGTCGGCGTCTCGCGGATGCGTGGGCAGCTCGTCATAGACGTCGGCGATGCGATCGCCGTAGGCGGCGGCGTCGTAACCTTCGGGACCGTCCACAGGTCGATTGCATCAGATGCGCCGGCGGGCGGCGGACGATTTGTCGGGACTGCATCGATCTGGCCCCCGCCCTACGCTTGCCCTCCATCCGTTCACCCCGAGGGGGAGATTCGTCGATGAGCCGCACCGTGGAGACGGCAGGGATCGGGCTCGCCCAGACCAGCGTCGAACCCCGGTCCTTCGCGGCCTACGGCGACGACGGCACGCCCCGCATGCGCTGGTTCACCGAGGGCCTCCGCCGTCTCATGGTCGAGCAGGGATACCACGAGCTGCCTGAGCCGGGCCCCGAGGTGCAGGTCGTGCTCAACCGCCTCGACAGCGAGAAGCCCCGCCCGTATCGCCGGAAGTCTGCGCCCACGTTCGTGGTCGGCCTCGCCGACGTCGGCGAGCCCCCCGAGGACGTGCTGCGCGCCGGCTACCCGCTGATGGTGCGGGCGCTCGCCAACCTCTGCGTGATGGTCAGCGACCAGGACCGCTCACCGGCCGCCCACTTCGTGACCCTCGAGCAGGGCACGTACACCGTCCACCACAACGGGAACGATGACGAGTTCTTCGCCGCGGTGTTCGAACGGATGGAGCCGCTGGCGTCGTCGCGGTTGGTCATCGCCAACGAGTTCCGCACCGATCTGCCCGAGGAGCTGTGGGAGGGCGACGACCACACCCGGCAGATCCGCCGGGCGGGTGAGCACCTCGACGCCCTCGACCTACTGCCGGCGGCGTTCCCGATAGAAGAGATCCTCTCCGAACGCGACCTGCGGCACGTGAAGCTGCTGTACGGGATCGGCGGTCTCAGCTACGGGAACGCCAGCGCTCGCCGCACCGCCGACGGCGCGCTCGGCCCCGAGTTCTGGATGAGCGCGAGCGGTGTCGACAAGTCGGCGCTGACCGACGTCGGCAAGCACATCCTGCTCGTGCAGGGCTACGACTCCGAGCGCGACACGATGATCCTCAGCGTCCCGCCCGAGGTGAAGCCCAACCGGGTCTCGGTCGACGCGATCGAGCACTGGATGATCTACAACGAGCACCCCGAGGTCGGCGCCATCCTCCACGTCCACGCGTGGATGGAAGGCATCGACTCGACGGAGATCAACTACCCGTGCGGCACGGTGGAGCTGGCGGGCGCGGTCGCGCAGCTCGTGCGCGAGGCGCCCGACCCCGGTCACGCAGTCGTCGGCCAGCGCAACCACGGCCTCACGATCACGGGCGAGTCCCTCGACGAGATCCTCGACCGCATCGACGGCAAGCTCGTCCGCAACGTCCCGATGGACTAGATGCGTGCACAGACCATGACTGTCCTGGTCTGTGCACGCATCAAGAGTTAGCCCAGGCGGGTGTCGAGGAGGCGGTTGAGGAGCTGCGGGTTTCCCTGACCCTTGGTCGCCTTCATCGCCTCGCCCATCAGGAACCCGCGCTTCTTCTTGCGGGATTTGTCGTCGCCCGAGCGGTAGTCGGCGACGACGTCCGGGTGGGCGGCGATGATGTCGTCCACGATCGACGCCAGCTCACCTTCGTCGCTGACTTGCGCGAGCCCCCGCTCCTCGACGACCTGCTTCGGTCTCTTCGGCTCGCGCAGACACTCGGCGAGCACATCCTTGGCCAGGTTCCGTGACAGCGTGTCGTCGGCCACGAGGTCGACGAGCTCGGCCAGCGCGTCGGGCGCGAGTGGTAGCGCGCCGGGCGCCAAGCCCGTCTCGTGCAGGTACCCGAGCAGCTCGCCGGTACACCAGTTCACGACGTCCTTCGGCGTGCCACCCCGCAGCGCCACCACCGCCGCTTCGGCGAACTCGGCGAGACCCGGCGAGCCGATGAGCACGCGCGCCTCGTGCTCGCCGATCCCCCACTCCGACACCAGGCGGGCCCGGACGGCCGCCGGCAACTCCGGCATCCCCGCCCGAACCCGTTCGCGCATCGAGCTGTCGGGCGCCACGGGCACGAGGTCGGGCTCGGGGAAGTAGCGGTAGTCATCCGCCCCTTCCTTCGTCCGCATGGTGTGGGTGACGCCGGCGTCCTCGTCCCAGTGGCGCGTCTCCTGCACGACGCGCTCACCGGCATCCAGCAATGCGGTCTGCCGCTCGATCTCGTACTCCAGCGCCCGGCCGAGCGACCGGATCGAGTTCATGTTCTTGACCTCGACCTTGGTGCCGAGCTCGGTTGCGCCGGCCGCGCGCAACGACACGTTGGCGTCGATGCGGAACGCGCCCTCCTCCATCTTCACGTCGGAGACGCCGATTGCCTGCAGGATGCCGCGCAGCTCGTTCACGTAGGCGCGCGACTGCTCCGCGCTGCGGAGGTCGGGCCGGCTCACGACCTCCATGAGGGGGATGCCGGCGCGGTTGTAGTCGACCAGTGAGTGGTCGGCTTCGTGAATGCGCCCGCCGCCCCCCACGTGGATGGTCTTGCCGGTGTCCTCCTCCATGTGGGCGCGTTCGATGCCCACGCGGAAGCCGTCGACGTCGAGCGACCCGTCGATGCAGATCGGCTCGTCGTACTGGCTGATCTGATAGTCCTTCGGCATGTCCGGATAGAAGTAGTTCTTGCGGTGAAACAGCGAGCGGTCCGGAATCGTGCACTGCAGCGCCTCGCCGACACGGAGCGCGAACTCCACCGCCCGCTCGCCGAGCACCGGCAGCGACCCGGGCAATCCCAGACAGACCGGGCACACGTTCGTGTTCGGCTCGGCGCCGAACTCGTTCTTGCACGAGCAAAACAGCTTCGTCGCCGTAGCCATCTCGACGTGCACCTCGAGGCCGATCACCGCCTCCCACGTCGTGGTGGTCGTGGCTGTCATGCCAGACTCCCGCCGTGCCCGAACCACCCGGCCCGAGCGCGTTCACGGTCAAGCGCAGCAAGGTGCGCAACGGCGTGTCGCTCGCGTACGTACACGAGGGCGTGGGCGGCACGCCGATCTTGCTCATCCACGGGTACCCGGAGTCCAAACGCATCTGGTGGCGCAACATCGGACCGCTCGCCGACGCCGGCTTCGAGGTGATAGCCCCCGACCTGCGCGGCTACGGCGACTCCGACCTCGCGCCCGACGGCTTCTACGACGTCACCGCGTACTCGCTCGACCTCTACGCGCTCGTCCACGACGTCCTCGGGCACGAGCGATGCGTTGCCGTGGGCGGCGATCTCGGGGGTGTGATCCTGTACGACCTCGCGCTGCGTTACCCCGGGTTCGTGGAGCGCATCTGCGTGTTCAACACGCTCGTCATCCTGCGTGACGAGCTTTTCGCCGCGGCCGGGATCCCGCCCGACGACGGCCGCGACGCCCGTCCCACGGCGGACTACTTCCGGCGCCAGGGCCAGGAGCCCGAGGCGCTGATCGCCGAGCTCGACACGCCGGAGCGCCGCCGTGCGTGGGTCGCGGCCATGTACGGGCACCGGCTCTGGGCCGCGCCCGGGCACTTCGGCCCCGACGACGTGGACTTCATGACCGAGCCGTTCGCGGACGCCGACCGGCTGCGCGCCAGCTGGGGCAGCTACGAGACGGCCTACGGCAACCGGCCCATGGAGGACGTGCCCAAGCTGTTCGAGCCCTGCCCCGTGCCGGCGCTCGTGCTCTACGGGCCCGACGACAACGTCGTGCCCTCGTCGTTCCCCGATCGGGCGCGGGTGGCGTTCACCGAGTGCGTCGGTCCGTTCGTCGTCGCCGACGCGGGCCACTTCCTGCAATGGGAGCAGCCCGACGTGCTCAACCGGGCGCTCGCGCACTTCTGCCGCTGAGGCGCAGGCGGCGTTCACGGCGCGGCCATCTCGATCGTGCGGGCAACCCGGAACATGACGGGCTCCCCGAGCGCGGGCGCGAGCACCTGCACCCCGATCGGCAACCCTTCGCCGTCGGCGCCGAACGGCACGCTGGCCGCCGGATGGCCGGCGAGGCTCGTCGGCACCGTGCACACGTCCGACAGGTACATCGACAGCGGATCCGCCGTCTTCGCGCCGAGCTCGAACGCCGTCGTCGGCGACGTGGGCCCGAGCAGCGCGTCGAAGCGCTCGTAGGCGCGGGCGAAGTCGCGGATGATGAGCGTGCGGACACGCTGCGCCTGGCCGTAGTACGCGTCGTAGTAGCCGGCCGACAGCGCGTACGTCCCCAGCATGATCCGGCGCTTCACCTCCGGCCCGAAGCCGGCGTCGCGCGTGCGGGCGTTCATGGTGGCGGCGTCGGGCCCGTCGACCCGGAGCCCGTACCGGACGCCGTCGTAACGGGCGAGGTTGCTCGACGCCTCCGCCGGTGCGATCAGGTAGTACGCCGACAACCCGTACGCCGCGCTCGGCACCGACACCCGCTCGACGGTCGCGCCCTCCTTCTCGAGGGCGAGCGCGGCCTGCTCGACCGCCGCCGCCACGTCGGGCTGCACGCCTTCGGCGTCCGCCAGCTCCTCGACGATTCCGACCCGCAGCCCGTCGACACCGTCGCCGGCGGCGTCGCGCACGCCCGGCGCGGGCTCGGCGATCGAGGTCGAGTCGAGCGGGTCGTGCCCGCCGATCACCTCGAGCAGCAGCGCCGCGTCGTCCACCGACTCTGTCAGCGGCCCGATCTGGTCGAGCGAGCTCGCGAACGCGATGAGGCCGTAGCGCGATACGAGGCCATAGGTCGGCTTGATCCCGACGACCCCGGTCAGGGCGGCTGGCTGGCGGATCGAGCCGCCGGTGTCGGAGCCGAGGCCCACGGCGGCGAACCCGGCCGCGACCGCGGCCGCCGACCCGCCGCTCGAGCCACCTGGCACCCGGTCGGGTCGGCGCGGATTGCGCGTCGGGCCGAAGGCGGAGTTCTCGGTGGACGAGCCCATCGCGAACTCGTCGAGGTTCGTCTTGCCGATCGGGACGCCGCCGGCGGCCACGACCCGGTCGACAACGGTGGCCGAGTACGGGGGTCGCCACCGCTCGAGGATCTTCGACGAGCACGTCGTCGGGATCCCGCGCGTGCACATGTTGTCCTTGAGCGCGACCGGGACTCCCGCCAGCGGCCCCGGATCATCGCCGCGCCCGACGGACGCGTCGACGGCGTCCGCGGCGGCACGTGCTTCGTCCGCGAGCACGTAGTTGAACGCGTGCAGCTCTGCCTCGCGCGCCTCGATCTTCTCCAGGTGCTCTTCGACCACATCGCGCGCGGAACGCTCGCCGGCACGTACCGCCGCCGCGATCTCGACTGCACTCACGGCGCGTCACCGAGGATGCGCGGGACGCGGAACTGACCATCCTCGGCCGCCGGCGCCTGCGCCAGCACTTCGTCGCGATCCAGGCCCGGGCGCGGGTCGTCCGGCCGGAACACGTTGACCAACGGCAGCGGGTGCGCGGTCGGCGGTACATCGGCGGTGTCGAGCGCCGAGACCTCAGCGGCATAGTCGACGATCGCTCCCAGCTCCCCGGTGAGCTGCTCGATCTCGTCGTCGGTGAGCGCGAGCCGGGCAAGCATCGCGACGTGCTCGACGTCGGCCCGGGTGATGCGCGCGCTCTCAGGTGCCACGCGCGGGAGTCTACGGATCGTTTCCCCGAGCCTCAGCGGCGTTTGGACCGCGGACCCGAGCCGTAGTCGCCGAACGGGTCGTCGCGCTCGCGTACGGCGTCGCGGAACCCGATCTCGCCGGACCGGGCCACGAAATCGAGGCCCTCCTGCGTGTGGCGTGCGATGCCGTCGAACAGCGTGCCCAGGGTCCGGCTCGAGGCCATCCCCATGCTCTCGGCCGTCTGGTTGCACAGCAGCTTCAGCATCTGGAGCTGGTTCAGCGGCAAGCGGGCCATGCGTTGCGCCAGCGCCGCCGCGTGTTCCTGGAGATCGGCGTCGGGCACGGCCTCGAGGATCAGGCCGATGCGCGCCGCCTCGGGGGCGGGGATCTCGTCGCCGGTGAGCAGGTAGCGCTTCGCCTGCTCCAAGCCCATGCGGTACACCCACATCGCCGTGGTGGGCGTGCCCCACACGCGCGAGGGCGGGTACCCGAACACCGCGCTCTCGCCGGCGACGATGAGGTCGGCGCACAGGACCATGTCGGTGCCGCCGGCGATGCACCAGCCCTGCACGGCGGCGATCGTCGGCTTCGACGCGTACCAGAGCTTCATGTACGTCGCGACGAACCGGGACATCATCTGGTAGTCGGCGACCGAGTCCCAGACCCGCTCGCGGGTCGCCCCCTCCTGGGCTTGCGCCTGCGTCGACCAGTCCAGCCCGTAGCCGGCGCAGAACGCGGGGCCGTCCGCGCGCAGGAGGATCACGCGGACGTCACGGTCGGCGTCGGCGTCGTCGATCGCGGTCGCGAGCTCGTCGCGCAGCTCAGGGGTGATGGTGTTGTACTCGTCCGGCCGGCTGAGGACGATCGAGCGCACGCCGGCATCGGTCTCGGTGCGGACGGCGGGCGACACGGCAGACGGCCGGGTCAGGCGTACGGGTCGCCCGGGTTCCCCGGGTGCTTCCACCAGTCGTCGGGAGCGGGCGACCACTCCGGATCGGGGTAGATGCAGTCGACCGGGCAGACGGGGACGCACTTCAGGCAGCCGCTGCACAGCTCGGGGACGATGATCACGTCGATGCCGTGGTTGAAGATCGCACCGAACTGCTCGGGGCAGTGGCGGAGGCACGCGTCGCAGTTGATGCACTCGGACATCTCGATTCGCAACGGCACGTTCTGCCACTTCGGGTTGCGCTCGTGCGTCTCGATGCGCTCGTCGCGCGTCTTTGCCGCCATCGACATTCAGGTTAGACCGGGAACTAGACCGCTCGGTCAAGCACGGTTACGATCCCGCGCCGATTCGGGCGCAGCTGTAGGAGGATCGGTGTCGAAGCATGAATTCCTGTCGGACGACTGGTTCGACGTGGTCGGCAAGCTGGTCGAGGAGCACGGGGCCGACGCCCCGGCCCAGGCGAACGTGATGGTCAACCTCGTCATCACCGACACGCCGTTCGGCGACGAGCGCCAGATGCACATGGGCGCGCGCGACGGGAAGGGCGAATGGGGCGTCGGGCACACCGACGGCGCCGACGTCACCCTCACGACCGACTACGCCACGGCCAAGCAGGTGTTCGTCTCCGGCGACCCGAACGCGGGCATGCAGGCATTCATGCAGGGCAAGGTCCGCGTGCAGGGCGACATGGCGAAGCTCATGGCGTCGCAGCAGGGCGGCGGCAACCCGAAGCTACAAGAGGCGATCCAGGCCGCCACGGAGTAGCGGTTCGACTCCGCCCGGCGCGCGACAGAAGGGAGGCCCCAGTGCCCGAGCGAGACGGATACATCCCCGGTGTGCCGTGCTGGGTCGACACCAGCCAGCCCGATCCGCAGGCAGCCCTCGCGTTCTACGGGGGCCTCTTCGGATGGGAGTTCGAGGACTCGATGCCACCCGAGGCACCCGGCAACTACTTCATGGCGCGCCTGCGGGGCGGTGACGTGGCCGCGGTGTCCTCCCCGCCGCCCGGCGCGCTGCCGATGGCGATGTGGAACACGTACGTCTGGGTCGACAGCGCCGACGAAACCGCCACAAAGGTGAAGGACGCCGGCGGACAAATCGTGACCAACACGTTCGACGTCATGGACGCCGGCCGCATGGCCATGTTCACGGATCCTGAAGGAGCGGCGTTCTGCGTCTGGCAGGCGAAGGAGCACAAGGGCGCGCGGATCGTCAACGAGGAAGGCGCTCTCAACTTCAACATTCTCAACACTCGTGACGCAGCGCGTGCGAAGCCCTTCTACGCCGCCGTCTTCGGGTGGGAGACGCTCAGCATGAGCGGTGGCGAATTCTGGACGCTGCCCGCATACGGCGACTACCTAGAGCAGCTCACCCCGGGTATCCGCAAGATGACAGCGGACATGGGCGCCGCGGGCTTCGAGGACGTCGTCGCCGCGATCCAGCCACCGGCGGTCGACGCGGCCGACGTGCCGGCTCACTGGGGCGTCCAGTTCTCGACCGACGACGCCGACCAGACCGCGGCGAAGGCAACAGAGCTGGGGGGCGAGGTGCTCATGCAGCCGACCGATGTTCCCTGGGCGAGGATTACGGTTCTCAAGGATCCGCAGGGCGCGACCTTCACCGCGAGCAAGTTCGTCCCTGAGAACAAGGACCTCGCCGGGTAAGAGGAGAGACCTCTCCGGGCCGTTAACCGGTCGCTCCGCTGTCAGCGTTGGTCGCGCCGTCAGGCGGCCCGGGCGACGCTGAGTCGCGCCGGACGGTCGGCCGACTGGACGAACGCGGCGCCGACGATCCCGACGACGGCGACGATCCCGCCCGCGAGGTAGGCGAGCGTGAACGAGCCGGTGCTGAACGCGCCGCCCTGGATGATCGACACGACCTGGATGCCGGACACGACGCCGATCTGGGTGACCATGACCTGCGCCGCATTGGCCACGCCGAGGCTCTCGGTCTCCACCGCGTTGGCGGCCGAGCTGATCAGCGACGGCTGCGACGTCCCCAGGCCGAGCCCGGAGAGCACGAGGGCGCCGAACACGAGCGCCAGCGACTCCGTCGCCGCACCCAGCGCGAAGCAACCCATCGAGACCACGACGAGCACGCAGCCGAACACGCTGGCCCGCCGCTCCCCGACGCGCACCGCGACGTAGCCCGCCACCGGGGACGACATGCTGAAGCTGAGCGGGCGGCAGATCATCGCCAGCGACGTGGCCGCCACGGTGAAGCCGAAGATCCGCTCCATCAGCAACGGCGTGACGATGAAGCCGCCCATGTAGCCGAAGTTCGAAGTGAACTGCGCGACGAGCGACGCCGTGAAGTTCCGCTCGGTGAAGAAACGAAGCGGCAGGAGCGGATGCTCCGCCCGTCGCTCGACGACGACGAAGAGCGCGAGGGCGACGGGTGCAGTCGCGAACAAGGCCAGCACCAACGGCTGGGTCCACCCGACCTGGCTGCCGACGCTGAGCCCGAGCAGCGCGCCGACCGTGGCGGCTGCCAGCGTGACGGCGCCGGCGTAGTCGATCGACTCCCGCTCCATCCGGGGCGTCTCGTGCAGGATCGGGATCGCCACCAGCAGCGCGACGAGCGCGATCGGCGTCTGCAACACGAAGATCGCGCGCCAGCCGATCGCGTCGACGAGCGGGCCGCCGGCCACGAGCCCGAGCACCGGGGCGCCCGCGCCGACCAGCGACCACCAGCCCATCGCCTTGACCCGGTCCTCCTCGGGGAACGCCCGCATGATCAGCGCCATCGACGCCGGGCCCGTGGCCGCACCCGGGATGGCGCCGAGCGTGCGGATCGCGATGAGCGACGAGCCGTTCCAGGCCAGGGCGGTCAGGAACGTCGCGACCGTGAAGCCGGCGAGGCCGATGAGGTAGACGCGGCGGTGGCCGCGCACGTCGCCGATCTTCCCGAACAGCGGCAT
>DASYQJ010000046.1:0-6823 GCA_036005605.1 Acidimicrobiia bacterium | reverse complement strand
TCGAGGGGCCCGACGACGATCGGGGTGAGGGCGAAGGCCAGAGCCCGCGGAGCGAGCCCTGACCGTGCGCAAGTACTGGGCGTACCTCATCGGGAGCGTGGCGGTCGTCGTGATCGCCCTCGCCGCGACGGTGATCGTCGGTAACGAGCCCGTCCTCGGCCTCGACCTCCAGGGCGGTATCTCGGTCCGCCTGTTCCCGGCGGGGAAGTTCAGCAGCAGCTCACTCGACACCGCCAAGAACATCATCGACCAGCGCGTGAACGGCCTCGGGGTGTCCGACGCCGAGGTCACGCGAGAGGGCGACAACATCGTCATCGACCTCCCGGGCGTGAAGGACCGCGACAAGGCCAAGCGCCTGGTCGGCCGGACGGCCGAGCTGCGCTTCCGGCCCGTGCTCGCCGAGCTCCCGCCCGAGCCGAAGGGAGCACCGCCGGCCGACGACGCGACGAAAGCCGCCATCGCGTCGTGCGACTCGACCGCCATCTCGGCGCTGGCGTCGGTACCCAACACGGCGACCTCCGAAGACAAAGCGGACGCGTGCGTCGTGCTCCCGGGTCGCAAGCAGGAGAAGCAGCAGATTCGCTACCTCCTCGGCCCCGCCGCGCTCACCGGCAAGGACACGTCGGGGGCGAAGTCGCGTTTCATCCAGGGTCAGGGCTACGGCGTCGACCTCTCGTTGAAGGACTCCGGCCGGACACGGTTCAACCAGCTCGCGCAGGAGTCGTTCCCGAAGCAACCGCCGCAGAACAGCGTGGCGATCGTGCTCGACGGCGTCGTGCAGTCGGCGCCCCGGTTCAACGAGCCGAACTTCCCGGGTGACGTGACGATCTCCGGGAGCTTCACGCAGGGCGAAGCCAGCGACCTCGCGAACATCCTGCAGTACGGCGCGCTCCCGGTGCGCTTCGACGAGAAGCAGCAGACGGTCGAGAGCGTGTCGCCGACACTCGGGAGTGACCAGCTGAGGTCGGGCATCGCGGCCGGCATCGTCGGGCTCGCGCTGGTGGCGATCTACATGCTCTTGTTCTACCGGCTGCTCGGCGTTGTCGTTCTGCTTGGTTTGCTCTTGAGCGCGGGCGCGACCTACGCCCTCGTCGCGTACCTCAGCAATTCGGGCTTCAACCTGACGCTGACGCTCGCCGGCGTGACCGGGCTCATCGTCTCCGTCGGTATCACCGTCGATTCGTACGTCGTCTACTTCGAGCGCCTCAAGGACGAGGTCCGCAGCGGCAAGACAGTCCGCTCCTCGGTCGATCGCGGCTTCACCCGCGCCTTCCGCACGATCCTCGCCGCCGACCTCGTCTCGCTGATCGGCGCCGGCGCGCTCTACGTGCTGGCCTCGGGCTCGGTGAAGGGGTTCGCGTTCTTCCTCGGTGTGTCGACGATCCTCGATCTCCTCGTCTCGTACTTCTTCATGCACCCGCTGGTCGTGATCCTCGCCCGCCGCCGGGCGCTGGTCCGGGTCCCGGTCGTCGGCATCGCGTCGGGCCTCGACACGAAGGAGGCGACCGCGTGAGCCCGCGCGCAGACGGACGACGGCACACGCCGGCGGACTTCTACCACGAGCGGACGAACTTCGACTTCACCGGACGGGCGTGGCGGTGGGCGATCCTCTCGGGCACCGTCATCCTCATCGCCCTCATCGCGATCTTCACGCGCGGCCTCAACCTGGGTATCGACTTCGAGGGCGGCACGTCCTGGCAGGTGCCGGTCAGAGGGAAGTCTGCGTCGGTGACCGACGTGCGTAACGTGATCAAACCGCTCGGCCTGAGCGACGCCAAGGTGCTCGTGCTCAAAGGCGACTCGGGCACGTCGGTGCGCGTGCAATCGAAGGACATCCTGCCGAACGAAGAGGACGCCGTCACGAACGCACTGGCGCAGTACGGCGGGGTCCAGCGCACGGACGTGAGCGTCAACACCGTCGGCCCCACCTTCGGCGATCAGGTGCGGAACAACGCGGTCAAGGCGCTCATCGTGTTCTTCGGTCTCATCGCCATCTATCTGTCCATCCGGTTCGAGTGGAAGATGGCCGGCGCCGCCATCGTCGCAGTGGTTCACGACATCATCATCACGGTCGGCGTGTACGCCGTCACGGGGTTCGAGGTCACGCCCGCGACCGTTGTCGCCTTCCTGACGATCCTCGGCTTCTCGCTCTACGACACGGTCGTCGTGTTCGACAAGGTGAAGGAGAACGTCGCCACCATCGGCACCGTGCGGGGCGACTCGTACTCGAAGATGGTGAACCGCTCGATGAACCAGGTGCTCATGCGGTCCATCAGCACCTCGTTCGTCGCAGTGCTCCCCGTGGCATCGCTGCTCTTCGTGGGATCGGGGCTGTTCGGCGCGCTGGCGTTGCGGGACTTCGCGCTCGCGCTCTTCGTCGGTCTCATTACGGGGGCGTACTCGTCGATCTTCGTGGCCACGCCGCTCCTCGCCTGGTGGAAGGAGCGCGAGCCCCGCAACCAGGCTTTGCGCGAACGGTCGGCCGCGCAGCTCGCCCGCGCCGGGGCGTCAGTCGAGGCGCCGGTGGGCGAGCCCGAACCCGCCGAGGAGCCCGAACCCGAACCCGAGCCCGAACCGGCGCCGGCCGCCGCCAGTGTGCCGGCGGCGCGCCCACAGCCGCGTGCGACGTCACCGCGACCTACCGGCGGGCCACCGCCGAGCACACGAGCGCCCCGTCCCCGTCAGCAGCGACGGCGTAAGCGCAGGTAGGAGAGACCCCCGCCACTACCCTGGGGTCATGAGTGATACCGAGCCGCGGGTTGAGGTACGACCCGACCGGCGCTCGGTCCTGCCCTGGCGTCGGCACCACGTCGACGTCGAGGTCGCGCCGCTCATCGCCGCCTACCGCGACCGGCATCGCAAGGGCGACACTGCACTGATCGAGCAGGCCTTCGAGGTCGCCCGGGTCGCCCACGCCGACCAGGTGCGCCGATCCGGGGAGCCGTACATCGCGCATCCGCTCGGGGTCGCGACGATCCTCGCCGATCTCGGTCTCGACGACGTCACGATCGCAGCCGCGCTCCTGCACGACGCCGTCGAGGACACCACCGTCACCGACGAGGACCTGCAGGAGCGATTCGGCCCCGACGTCGCCGCCATCGTCGACGGGGTCACCAAGCTGGACCGGCTCCAGTTCGACTCCAAGGAGGCCCAGCAGGCCGCCACGCTCCGCAAGATGCTCGTGGCGATGGCGAAGGACATCCGCGTCCTGCTCATCAAGCTGGCCGATCGCCTCCACAACATGCGCACGATCTCGTCGCTCCCGGAGGCGAAGCAGCAGCGCATCGCCCGGGAGACGCTCGACATCTACGCGCCGCTTGCGCACCGGCTCGGCATCGCCGACATGAAGTGGCAGCTCGAGGACCTCGCCTTCGACGTGCTGCATCCCAAGCGGTACGCCGAGATCGAGCAGATGGTCTCGTTGCGCGCACCAGAGCGTGAGGAGTACCTGGAGCAGGTCCTCAAGGAGCTTCGGGTGCGTCTCGACGGGCTACGCATCGACGCCGACGTGCGGGGCCGCCCGAAGAACTACTGGTCCATCTACGAGAAGATGGTCGTGCAGGGCAAGGAGTTCGACGACGTGCAGGACCTCCTCGGTGTCCGCGTCGTGGTCGACTCGGTGAAGGATTGCTACGCCGCGCTCGGGTCCATCCACGCGATGTGGAAGCCGGTGCAGGGCCGGTTCAAGGACTACATCGCGATGCCGAAGTTCAACCTGTACCAGTCGCTGCACACGACCGTCGTCGGTCCGCAGGGAAAGCTCGTCGAGGTGCAGATCCGGACGGAGGAGATGCACCGTCGCGCCGAGTACGGCGTGGCCGCCCACTGGGGGTACAAGGAGCAGGAGTCGCCCGCCCAGGACATGGTCTGGCTCGAGCGGATGGTCGACTGGCAGCAGGAGACGTCCGACCCGGGCGAGTTCATGGAGTCGTTGAAGATCGACCTCGAGCAGGACGAGGTGTTCGTCTTCACGCCCAAGGGCAAGGTCATCACGCTGGCCGCAGGCGCGACGCCAGTTGACTTCGCGTATTCGATCCACACGGAGGTCGGTCACCGTTGCATCGGCGCCAAGGTGAACAGCCGTCTCGTCCCACTCGACTCCACGCTCGCGTCGGGCGACAGCGTCGAGATCTTCACGAGCAAGGTCGAAGGCGCGGGCCCGAGCCGCGACTGGCTCCAGTTCGTCCAGACGCCGAGGGCGCGCAGCAAGATCCGTCAGTGGTTCTCGCGGGAGCGGCGCGAGGACGCGATCGAGACGGGCCGCGACGAGCTCGTGAAGGCGTTCCGAAAGGACGGTCTCCCGGTCCAGAAGCTCGCGCGGTCGTCGGCACTCGCGCACGTCGTCGAGGCGATGAGCTACGCGGACCTCGACGCGCTCTACGCCGCCGTCGGCGAAGGGCACGTGTCACCGCGGACGGTCGTGCAGCGCGTCCAGCGCGAGCTGCGCGGCGGCGAGGAGCAGCTTCCCGTCACGGTCGGCCGGCCGCCACGCACACTGCGGCGACGCACCGTCGGGGTTCACGTCGAGGGCCTCGACGACGTCATGGTGCGGCTCTCCCGGTGCTGCACCCCGGTGCCCGGGGACGAGATCATGGGGTTCGTGACCCGTGGTCGCGGCGTGTCCGTGCACCGCACCGACTGCGCCAACGCAGCCGGTCTGGCGGCGCAGGCACACCGGGTCATCGACGTCGACTGGGACCACGATCAGCCCGCGACGTACGTCGTGTCCGTCGAGGTCGAGGCGCTCGACCGGTCACGCCTGCTGCGCGACGTCGCCCAGGCGCTGGCCGAGCACCACGTGAACATCCTCTCCTGCACGTCGCAGACGTCGAGCGACCGGGTGGCCAAGCTGCGGTTCGACTTCGAGCTCGCCGACCCGAGCCACCTCGAATCGCTCCTCGGCGCCGTGAAGCGGATCGACTCGGTGTACGACGCGTACCGGGTGTTGCCGGGGAGAGCGCGCGCATAAGGACCGCAGCCGACGGCAGAGGGGCCGGTACGATGCCGCAGTGCCGCAAGACGCATCGGACGCGTACCGCTCGCCGGTAGGCACACACGACGTCCTTCCGCCCGAATCGGCGCTCTGGATCGAGGTCGTCACCGCGTTCGCAGACCGGGCGCGGCGCTTCGGCTACGACCTGATCATCACCCCGGTGTTCGAGCACCTCGAGGTGTTCAAGCGCCTCGGCGAGTCGACCGACGTCGTCAGCAAGGAGATGTACGAGTTCACCGATCGAGGTGACCGGCGCCTCGCGCTGCGACCCGAGGGAACAGCGCCCGTCGTGCGCGCCTACGTGCAGCGCCGGAACCCGGAGCCGTGGAAGGTCTGGTACCTCGCGCCGCTGTTCCGGTACGAACGGCCGCAGAAAGGCCGCTACCGGCAGCACTGGCAGCTCGGGATCGAGACGCTCGGCCTGGACGACCCCGATGTCGACGTCGAGGTCATCGCCTTCGGACACGGGTTCCTGCGCGAGTTCGGGTTGTCGAGCGGGGTGTCGCTGCTGCTCAACTCGATGGGCGACAGTGCGAGCCGCGCCGAGTACGTCGAGGTGCTGCGCGAGTACCTGCTCGCCCACGGAGACGCGCTGGGCGACGAGTTCCGCGACCGGGTGGCCGCGAACCCTCTCCGGGTCCTCGACTCGAAGCGGGAGGACTGGCAGGACGTCATCGAGCGGGCTCCGCAGCTCACCGAGCACCTGAGCGACGCGTCGCGTGAGCACTTCGAGCAGGTACAACGCGGCCTCGACGAGCTCGGCATCCACTACGAGCTGGCTCCGAGGCTCGTCCGCGGCTTCGACTACTACACGAGCACGACGTTCGAGTTCGTGAGCGACGCCCTCGATGCCGCCCAGAACGCTGTCCTCGGCGGCGGACGGTATGACGACCTTGCCCAGGAGATGGGTGGGCGACCCACGCCCGGCATCGGCTTCGGCATGGGCATCGAGCGCCTCCTCATCGTCGCCGACGCGCTGGGTGCGCTCCCGCTGGCCGAGATCCGCCTCGACGCGTTCGTCGTCGACGGGCTGAGCCGGGGGCGGGAGGCGCTGGTGCTCGTGCAGGAACTGCGGGAAGCAGGTCTGCGCGTGGACCGCGCCTACGGCGACCGTTCGGTCAAAGCGCAGATGAACGCCGCCAACCGGGCGCGTGCCGCGTTCGCCGTGATGCTCATGCCCGAGGAGTTCACCCGGGACGAGCTCGCGATCAAAGATCTCGCCAGCGGGAAGCAGATCGAGGTCCCTCGCGAGCAGGTCGTCGCGTGGCTTCGAGCGCACCGTGAGTTCGACCGATGATGCGAACACACCGGTGCGGTGATCTGCGCGCCGAAGAGATCGGCGAGAAGGTGAGCGTCTGCGGCTGGGTCGCGAGCCGCCGTGACCACGGCGGCGTGGTGTTCCTCGACGTGCGTGACACCGCCGGCATCGTGCAGGTGGTCGTCGACCCGGACACGGCCGACGGAGCGGACCCGCACCAGCTGCGCGCTGAGTACGTGATCCGTGCCGACGGCTTTGTGCGCAACCGTCCGGAGGGAACCGTGAACCCCGAGCTGGCAACAGGGGAGATCGAGGTTGCCGCGACGCGGCTCGAGGTGCTCAACCCGGCCGAGCCGTCGCCCATCCCGCTCGAGCGCGTCGAAGCCGACGAGGCGCTCCGCCTCGAGTACCGCTATCTCGACCTCCGGCGCGACCGCATGCAACGCAACCTGCGCATGCGGGCGGTCGTGAACGACGCGATGCGGCGCTCGATGATCGGGCAGCAGTTCGTCGAGATCGAGACGCCGGCGCTCATCGCGTCGACCCCGGAAGGGGCGCGCGACTTCGTGGTG
>DASYQJ010000045.1:0-2522 GCA_036005605.1 Acidimicrobiia bacterium | reverse complement strand
CGGCCCAATGCCGATGAAGAGCATCTTCGCGCCGGGACTCTCGCCGCGGATCCGAATCTTGCCGAACCAGCTCTCATTCAAGAGCCAGCCCGGTCCGTCAGTATCGACGTCGAGCCGCGTGCGCGTCAGGGCGTATGTCGGAGTCGCAAACCGCTCACTTGGCGTCGTCACGTAGCCGTCTTCGCGCTGCGTGCGGTCGGCCCAGAGAAGGAAGCCACCCCCCGCCAGCAGGGCGAGCCCGAACAGCACCAGGATGCTGCCGAGGACTATGAGGACGACGCGACCCGCGCTCACTGGAACCGGAGGACTTCAGCCGCGCGGCCGAGCGCCGGCCGCCATGCAGCGACAGACGTGGTCGCGACCGGATGGACAACGGCGAAGATGACACCGACGTTGATCGGACGTTCATGCATCTCCGCGGTTCACGATAACTCTCTTCCGCCGGAGAAGTGAGCCCGCACTAGGCTGGCTTAGTAGCGGGGGCCGCTATTAACGACTTCCCGCCCCCGGTTTGCGAATAGCAGAAACGAGCCTTTGGAGCTGGAGCGAGCTCCACCGCTGGGGTAGCCGCAGTTCGGGGTAGCCGCAGTTAGTAGGGTCAGCGACTGACCGCTACTCGTCCCGAAGGGAGTCGACATGCCGAAGGTCGTGATCACCCACGCCGTCGAGGACATCGACCGACACGGGGTGGTGCAGCCTCTGACGCTGTACATCGAGTCGTAGCACTGTCCGTCGCGCGATGACGGCGGTCATGTCTACCGCCCCGCCCGGCGTGACGCCGCACACATAGATGACGCGGAAGGCTGTCTCGAGACGCGAGGTCGCCGATCGTGACCGGCCTCCGCGGGTGGCAGGCGACCGACCGGGCCTGCCTCATGTCTAGCAATCAGATCCTTTTCGGCCTCGGTCTCGTGCTGGTACTGGCCGTCGGCTCCCAGCTCTTTGCGCGCCTGGTGAGGGTCCCCGCGCTAGTCGTCTTGCTGCCGGCGGGATTCCTCGCCGGGGTCGCGACCGACGACGTGCATCCGGACAGGCTGTTGGGCTCGCTCTACCAGCCGTTCGTGTCGATCGCCGTGGGCGTCATCCTGTTCGAGGCCGGGCTGAGGCTCTCGTTCGAGGAGGTCGGGCCTGGGGTCCGGAAGGCGGTCGTGCGCCTGGTGACCGTGGGCGTGCTCCTCACGTGGCTCGCGACGACAGCGACGGTGACGCTCCTCTACGGCGACATGGACCACAGCGTGGCGTTCCTCATCGGGGCGATCCTCGTCGTATCGGGGCCGACCGTCGTGCTGCCGCTGCTTGCGTTCATCCGGCCGGCCCGAAACGTCCGCTCCCTCCTCAAGTGGGAGGGGACGCTCGTCGATCCGATCGGCGCGCTGCTCGGCGTGCTCGTGTTCGTGGGAGTGAGCTCGGGGAAGGGCTGGCAGCCCGGCGCGATGCTGATCGACGTCGGCGTCGGCGCGCTGGTGGCTGCGGTGGGCGCCGCGGCGTTGTGGTTGCTGCTCCGTGAGGTCCATCGAAGCGCGCCGCGAATGGTCGTCCCGGCCACCTTGATGGTCGTCGTGGCTGCCGTGGTGGCCGCCGACCTGATCCGCGAGGACGCGGGCCTCATGGCGGCCGTGCTGATGGGGATCGTCGTGGCTAATCAACGCGGCATCGACATCAGCCTCTCGCTCTACGAGTTCGAGGAGACGCTCGTCCAGCTGCTGATCGGGGTGCTCTTCGTATTGGTCGCGGCATCCGTTTCTCCGGACGAGGTGAGATCGGTGCTGCCGGAGGCGTTGGCGCTCGTGGCCGTCATGATCCTGGTCATCCGGCCCGCCGTCGTGGCGCTGACGACGCTACGCTCGCCGTTCACCCTGCATGACCGGGGGTTCGTCGCCTGGATGGCGCCGCGGGGCATCGTCGCCGGGGCAACGGCGTCCGCGTTCGGCCCCGAGCTGGCGCAGAAAGGGATCGCCGGGGCGGGCAAGGTCCTCCCCATCGTGTTCGTGGCGATCTTCGGCACGGTCGTGGTCTACGGGCTCAGCGCCGCTCCGGTCGCCAGGATGCTCGGGGTGGCCGGAGCAGGTCGCCGACTGGTGCTCATCGTCGGCGGCCATCCGTGGGCGCGCGAGATCGGGGCAGCGCTAAGGCGGTCGGGGGTTGCGGTGCGCATGTGGGTCGGGCCACCCGATCATCAGACGGCCGCCCGCGACGCAGGCCTCGATGCCGACCGCGGGCGGATCATGGTCGACGCGATCAGCCGCGAGGCAGAGCTCGAGGAGGTGACCGATGCGTTGCTGCTGACGCCAAGCGACGACTTCAATACCCTCGGCGCCGCCGAGCTGCGGGACGAGCTCGGCCACCGGCACGTCTATCGGGTCGCGCCGCGCCCCGACGAGCCGGATCTGCTGCCTCCGTCGAGAGAGGTCGGCATCCTCGGCGACCTCTCGCTCACGTTCGCCGAGCTCGACCGCCAATTCGCCGCCGGCGCACGGATCGTGAGCAGGAGCGCCGGCGACGGCCTTCGTGCCGAAGGCACC